>JAZQYA010000067.1:0-13542 GCA_045633245.1 Candidatus Onthoplasma sp. | reverse complement strand
CAAAAAAAATTAAAAAAACATAAATAAATTAGTTGACAAAATATATGATTTTTCGATAAAATCAAAATATCAAGAATAAAAGGAGGGAAATAATTATCTTCTAAGGGGTAAGGGATAATTATTTCTTTTTATTTTTGTGGTTACAAAAACAACCTTTTATTCTAAATTTTTTCAAAATAAAAAGGAGGGTATTATGAAAAAATTTTTATCAAAAAAGCCAGTAATGATTGCCTTTATTGTTGCGGCGGTTGTGTTCTTGGCAGTCTACATTGGTATGTTGGTTAGACCAGTTTCTTATGGGTTTAACTACACAAATAAAACAACTGATGAGGGTGTTACATCTATAGAAAAGATTAATATTAAAAGCGACAAAGTAATGAGAATGACATCAATAGAAAAGCAAAAAGGCAAAGATGATACCAAATCTGTTGTTGACGCTTGGATATATCGCGATGGTAACAAAATTTACATGGTTGGAGTTAAGGAATACGTTGACGTAACTGATATGGATCCAGTTGAAGCTGAAATGATGAAAGAATTTATGCCAGAAGTGACAAAAGATGATTATAATAAAGTTGTTGACGCACTTAAAGATGCAAAAGAAAAAGGTGCAACAGAATATGCTGTCGCTTTAGCATCATCAACTATTGAAATGGGCGAAGTTGGTCTTTTTAAATTTGGTGAAGATGATAAAGATACTAAAGATATTGATGAATCATACACAAACAATCAAGCAATTGTATTTACAATTGTTCATGGTGTTGTAACACTTGCATTAATGGCATTTGCAGGTCTTGCAGTATTCTACAAAGTTAAAAAATAATAGTTTGCAGTTCGCAAAACTAGTATTAGCTAGTTAAAAGGCACGTTAAACGTGCCTTTTTTTGTTTTGATTACCACTTGCTTTATTTTTGGTGAAAAATTTGAAGCTTAAACAAAGAAATCTAAGTCGTTTGAGAAATTGTCAAAAGTATTGAAATTGTTGAAATTACAATGAAAACGATTGCAACAACGATTTGTTCTTGTGTCTCGGCATTGTGTATAGGTGCATAAAAATTCAGGGAATTGGGAAAAACTTGTTGATTTAACGCAGTTGCAACAACCTGTGCGATAAAAGAAATGATATGTCATAATAAACCCCTTAAGGATAGATTAAATTAATTATCCTTTTTATCATACTATGCAAAATCCATATTTTTGTTAGAAAGGTGAGTTTTGATTTTTTTTGTCTTGCTGGATTTGTTTGGCGAAAGCAACCAACAAGATTGTTATTCTATGTTTCAATGTCAAAAATTGCTATTTTTTTTAAGAGTAAAATTAAATCTTGTGCATATGATAGTATAGAGGTATATATGAGAGAGATTGCCCTAGCAACAAGGGTGGAAAATAAAAAGATTATTGAATTTTTGCAGACCAACATTAAACCACGATTAGATTTTTGTAAAACAATAACAACTAACTACTGCGACAATAATTTTTGTTATCTTTTGATTGCTTGTGATGAAGATTTTTTTAGGATTTGTGAAGAAATTATTAGCGATGTTATAATTGACTACATAGAAAATGTTTATAAAGTCAATTTTTTCAGACAAATGATTAAAAATCCACTGAGTGACACGTTGGCATTCAACGCGTATGTTAAAGTGCTTGCAATATTTGATAAAACAACAGACACTAATGCACTTAAAGATATAATTTTATTTAATCAAACCTTTTTTATTGATAGCTTTTTAGAGTTTAGATTAGCACCACTAAAAACCCATTGGAGCAATTTGGCAAATCTAAGTAGTGACAATATAATGTTTTTTAATTCGGGTACGTTTATTGATATAATACGATTTTTAATTAACACTATGGATAACGATGTTTATAAGGTTAAAGTGGTCTGTAACGATGAAAATTTTAAGGTTTATAATATGAAAAACAAAAATGATAAAGTAAAAAAGATTGCTGAGTGTGATAATGCTTTAGAATTAATCACAAATGTTTTAAATTCTTGTCCTAACTATGTTGATGTTTATCTTACTAACAATAATAATAATGAAGCAGTGAGTTTTTTAAGCAATGTTTTCACCAATCGTTTGAAAATATATAATAAAAATTAATATTAATTGTTGACTTTGAGTACGTTAGGTGTTATAATTTAATTAGTTCAATAGATTATTGATTGGACAAGTAGATTATAAGTCCCTGTTACGAGAGAGTGCATGCTGGCTGGAATTTGCACATCAAACTTGTAAGCGAAACCACCAATTAGGTCAACGCAAGTGATATTCTTGTAAAATTAAGTGAGTGTAATGTTTTATTTTGCACTAATTAGGGTGGAACCACGGTTAGATTAATCGTCCCTTGGCATTATGCTAAGGGATTTTTTATTTTTAAAAGAAATAAGGAGGGAATAAATGCAATATGTATATAATACGTACGGAACGTGCAGTAAGCAAATCATCATTGATGTTGATGATAACAACATAATTGAAAATGTGACATTTATTGGTGGTTGTAATGGCAACACCAAAGGAATAAGTAGTCTCGTTAAGGGTATGAAAATAGACGAAGTTATATCAAAACTTCAAGGAATTCAATGTGGTTTTAGACCAACCAGTTGCCCAGACCAACTTGCCACCGCGTTAAAACAAATTAAAGAAAAGAAAAAATAAATTTGAAGGAGAAAATTATGGAAAAAGAAGAATTAGAATTATTAAATCAAAAACAAGAAATGTATCGCCACAGCATGAGTCATATTTTAGCAAAAGCTGTAAAACAACTATATCCTAATGCAAAACTAGCAATAGGTCCTGCTATAGACAATGGTTTTTATTACGACTTTGATAACGTTTCAATCACACCAGAAGATTTTGGTAAGATTGAAGATAAAATGCGTGAAATTATCAATAAAAATGAGGATTTTGTGCGTTTAGAAGTAACCAAGCAAGAAGCATTAGAACTTTTCAAAGATGAACCATATAAGGTTGAACTCATTAATGAACTTCCTGAAGGTGAAACAATAACTGTTTATAAAACTGGCGATGATTTTATGGATTTATGTCGTGGTCCGCACGTTGAAAATACAAAGTTCTTGCGTGGTTTTGCTTTCAAAATCAACAGAGCAAGTGGTGCTTATTGGCGTGGAAGTGAAAAGAACAAAATGTTAACAAGAGTTTATGTTTTTGGTTTCCTTGATAAAAACGATCTTAAAAATTACGTTCAACAAATGGAAGAAGCGTTAAAACGTGATCATAACAAATTAGGTAGAGAGTTGGGCCTTTTCACAACTGTTGACTATATTGGTCAAGGTTTGCCAATCTTACTTCCTAAGGGCGCTAGAATTGTTCAATTGTTGCAACGTTTTGTTGAAGATGAAGAGCAAAAGCGGGGCTGGTTGCTCACTAAAACACCATTCATGGCAAAGAGTGATTTATATAAAATTTCAGGTCACTGGGATCACTATAAAGACGGAATGTTTGTGCTTGGTGATGAAAATAAGGATAAAGAAGTGTTTGCACTTCGTCCAATGACATGTCCGTTCCAATATCAAGCATATTTAAACCAAGCAAGATCATATAAAGATTTACCTCTTCGTTATAACGAAACATCAACACTCTTTAGAAATGAAGAAAGTGGTGAAATGCACGGTCTTATTCGTGTTCGCCAATTCACAATTTCTGAAGGCCACTTAATGTGTACACCTGATCAACTTGAACAAGAATTCAAAAATTGTTTAGAGTTGGCAATTTATATGCTTAAAACACTTGGACTTTATGAAGATGCATCTTATCGTTTCTCTCAATGGGATCCAGAAAACAGAGCAAAATATATTGGAACAGATGAACAATGGAATGAGGCTCAAGGTATTATGAAAAATATTCTTGATAATCTTGAGATTCCAT
This sequence comes from Candidatus Onthoplasma sp., assembly GCA_045633245.1. Classification (GTDB taxonomy): domain Bacteria; phylum Bacillota; class Clostridia; order Christensenellales; family UBA1242; genus Onthoplasma. The sequence goes on along the minus strand of JAZQYA010000067.1, from coordinate 9,652 downwards.
ACGTTATTGGTGTTGGTGAAGCTGCATTCTATGGTCCAAAACTTGACATTCAAATCCGTAATGTATGGGGCAAGGAAGACACTCTTATCACAATTCAAATTGACCAATTGTTAGCAGAAAAATTTGGTATGGAATATACTGATCGTGATGGGACAAAGAAAAATCCATATATCATTCATAGAACAAGCATTGGTTGTTATGAAAGAACTTTGGCATACTTAATTGAAAAATATGCTGGTGCATTCCCATGTTGGCTTGCTCCAACTCAAGTTCAAATTATCACTGTTAGTGACAATAACAATGATTATGCTCGTGAAGTCCAAAAGAGACTTTTGGCAAAAGGTGTTAGAGTTGAGGTGGATTTGTCTAACGAAAGTGTTGGAAAGAAAATCCGTAATGCAGTTATGACAAAATCACCATATGTTCTTGTTCTTGGCGACAAGGAAATGGCTGAAGGAAGTGTTGCTGTTCGTGCACGTGGAAGTAAGGATACTGTTTCAATGGCTTATGATGAATTTGAAAATGAATTGTTAGAAAAAATTAATAACAAAACACTTGGTTAGTTAATCGTTTAATGGAGGGCACATGGCTTTATTTGATGAAATCTTTAAAATGAAAAACTTATTGCGACGTGGCTGGATAATAAGAGAAATACCAAACAGAACAGAAAGTGATGCAGAACATTGCTATTCAATGATCATGTTGGCGCTTGAAATAATGAATAAAAACGACTTAAATTTAGATCAATTGAAAGTTTTGAAAATGATTGCCTACCATGAGCTTGGAGAGATAGATACGGGTGATATAACTCCAGTTGACAATGTGGATCGAAAGGAAAAATATCAAAAAGAACTTGTTGGGGTGACGCGTATTTCTCAAGAATATGAAATGCCTGAGATTTTGTCCCTTTGGCTTGAATTTGAAGAAAATAAAACACCAGAAGCTCAGTTCGTTAAAAAATTGGATAAATTTGATTGTGTTTTACAAAGCGAAATATACTCTAAAGAATATAACAGACCTGAACTTTTTGAAGAATTTAAAACAAATGGCCGGGAATATTATGATGCGATGAAAAAACTCAAAAGATAACATATTAGACTATAAAAAATAAGGCAAAAAAGCCTTATTTTTTAATACTAATACCTTTTCTCTTGACTAAATTTTAGGTATTTATTAAACTACATTTAAAGGAAATTTTATGAATATTTTTAGTAGATTTTATTGTAGAACATATCAAACAATTTTTAAGGTTTTTTTGCCAATGTTTCCATATAGAGAGCCGATTTTGTTGCAAGATAATTCTGATTTGGTAAACGTTCTTAAAGATGAAGACAAAACAAAAGCGTTTATTGTAACAGACAAAGGAATTGTGAACCTTGGTCTTTTAAAAGATCTTGAAAAAGCACTTAGTGAAAAATCTGTTCAATTTGTCATATTTGATGGAACCATTCCAAACCCAACAACCGAAAATGTTGAAGAAGCCCTTGATCTTTATAAAAAGAACGGTTGTGATTGTCTGATTGCCTTTGGGGGTGGTTCTGCAATGGACTGTGCAAAAGCAGTTGGCGCGAGAATTGCGTGTCCTAAAAAAACCTTAAATGATATGGCGGGATTATTAAAGGTAAATCATAGATTACCATTATTAATTGCAATTCCAACCACAGCCGGAACAGGAAGTGAAACAACAGTAACAGCAGTGATAACCGACGCGGAAACTCATCGCAAGTATCCCATTAATGATTTTGACTTAATTCCAGAATATGCACTATTGGACGCAAAATTAACATATGGACTTCCAAAACACATAACTTCAACTACGGGGATGGATGCTTTAACTCATGCGGTTGAGGCTTTCATCGGAAGAAGCACAACTCCAACAACAAGGAAAAATGCATTAAAAGCAATCAAATTGATTTTTCAAAATTTGGAAATAGCTTATAATGATGGAAAAAATCATGAGGCAAGAGAAAATATGTTAAAAGCATCATATTTAGCTGGTCTTGCATTCACTAAATCATACGTTGGATATATTCATGCCGTAGCGCACACTTTAGGTGGAAAATATAATATTCCACATGGACTTGCAAATGCGGTTATTATGCCATATGTGTTAAAAATGTATGGTAAATCAGTATATAAAAAACTATGGAAGATTGGTGTTTTTGTGGGCATGTTTGACAAAAAAACAACTAAAGAACAAGGCGCAAAACTTGTTATCAAAAAGATAGAGGATATGAATAAAAATATGCAAATTCCAACAGAAATTGATGGCATTAAAGAAGAAGATATCGATCAACTTGCGCGAATAGCGGCAAAGGAGGCAAATCCGCTTTATCCGGTTCCCAAATTAATGACCGCTAAAACATTAAAAAATGTGTATTATTTAATTAAAAAGTAGGTGCTAATGATGAAAAAAATCAGTGTTTTCAACTTAATTATGGCTGTTTTGCTTGTGGTTGCAGATGTTTTGTTTATTGTTGTTGGAGACTTAACAACAAAAACAATAGCAAGTTTATTATTTGTTACAATAGGTTTTGTGAATTTAATCTATTTATTAAAATTTAAAAAAGAGAGAAGTCTTTCTGCATACTTGTTGTTTATTGGGCTTTGTTTTGCTTGCCTTGGTGATATATTCCTTGAAATTGAATTTATTGTTGGTGCAATTTTATTTGCAGTCGGTCATGTGTTTTACTTTGTTTCCTATACCAAATTGGTTAAATTTCAATGGAAAGATTTAGTTTATAGTGCAATGATATTCGTTCCAAGTTTATGCATAATTTTATTTCTTCCAATTTTTGATTTTGGAGGAGTAACTCTTCAAATTTTATGCTGTGTTTATGCATTTGTTATTTCAATTATGGCGGGAAAGGCAATTGCAAATTTCACAAAAGAAAAGTCAAAATTAAACTTAATTATATTGTTTGGAAGCACTTTGTTCTTCTTTTCGGATTTTATGTTACTATTTAGTGTTTTTGCCGATATTAGTAGTGTGTTTAGGGTGTTGTGTTTGGCAACATATTATCCGGCTGAATTCTTGCTTGCATACTCAATCTTGAAAATGCGAAAAAGATAAAAATAATTTTATTAAATACTTGACAATGGAAAATCTTTATGTTAATATGAAATCGTAAAAGTAGGAGTTCCACTTCTCACCTTGAAGCAATTGCGCGACAATGGTCTTAAAATTACGATTTTAATATATGTAATTTTTTGGAGTGGGTTCTTTTACGTTTAGAACTCATTTTTTAATGAGCAGGAGGGAAATTGAAAGAAACACTTAAAAATGAACAAATTGTTTTACCTGAAGTTCGTCTTATAGGGGCGAATGGTGAGCAACTCGGCATTGTTAGCAGTGCCAAAGCATTAGAAATTGCTCAAAACGAGGAATTAGACCTTGTTCTAATTGCTCCAGCTGCAAAACCACCAGTTTGCAAGGTGATGGATTACAGCAAATATAAGTTTGACGAAATGAAAAAACTTAAAGAGCAAAAGAAAGCACAAAAAGTTGCAGAAACAAAGGAAATGAGACTTTCAATGAACATTGATGATCATGACCTTGAAATTAAAGCAAAACAAGTTTGCAAATTTTTAGCGGAAGGAAGCAAAGTAAAGGTTAGCATCCGTATGAAAGGAAGAATTCAAATTCGTCCACAAATTGGAATTGATAACATGAACAAGTTTGCTGAATTGTGCGCTAGTGTTGGTCAAGTTGACAAAAAACCTGAAGTTCAAGGAAGAAATATCTTCATGTTCTTGTCACCAATCTCAACAAAAAAGTAAGCCCACTTTAAAGAACCTAATTTTACGAAATATTAATAATTATATAAGGAGAAAAACTATGCCAAAAATGAAAACTAAAAAGTTTGTTGCAAAACGTTTTAGCATCACTGGAACTGGTAAAGTTAAACGTGCTCGTGACGGCAAAAATCACATTTTAACAAAGAAAACAAGAAAAAGAAAAAGAAATTTAAAGAAAGCTGCTATTGTTTCTAAGTCATACGAAAGAAACATCAAGGCTATGATGTAGGAGGCGAAAGATGAGAATTAAACGTGCCGTTAATGGTGTTAAAAAACGTAGAGCAATCTTAAAACAAGCTAAAGGTTACAGAGGAGCAAAATCTAAACTTTATAGAGTTGCTCGTGAAGCTGTTATGAAATCTGGTCAATACGCTTACGTTGGTCGTAAGTTGAAAAAACGTGATATGAGATCTCTTTGGATCACTCGTATCAACGCTGCTTGTAGAGTTAACTCAATCAGCTATAGCCAATTCATCAACGGATTGAACAAAGCTAACGTTGAACTTAACAGAAAAGTTTTAGCTGACATTGCTGCAACAGATGCAAATGCATTTGCAAAACTTGTTGAAACTGCAAAAAAAGCTTTAGCAAAATAAGAAAGTTCGGAAATTTCCCACTCACTAAACGGATTTTCTAAATAGGTTTACAAGACTATTTATTAAATCCTAAGTCGTTCGGGCAAAAATTCCTCACTTTAAAATAAAGCGGATTGAAATTTAAAAAAGAACTCAGAATTGAGTTCTTTTTTTTTGTTTTCTTGAGTGTATTAATTTGACTTATTTTAAGCGGTTTGTTATAATTTAGTTATGAATATAACTAATGCAGATATCAAAAATCTTAAAGACAAAAAATATAGGAAAGAAAACAAACTTTTTATGGTTGAAGGGAATAAGTTTTGTGCTGATTTGTTAAATAGCGATATTGAAATTGTTATGACGCTAACAAGTGATAAAACTTTGAAAGGATTTGCAAACATTGAAGTTGTGAGCGAAAAAATGTTGTCTAGTTTAGCCACAACAAAAACAAATCAAAGCATAGTTTGTATTTGTAAAGTCAAAGACCATGGGATTGAATCAGTTGGGAATTCTTTAATCTTAGATAATCTTCAAGATCCAGGAAACGTTGGAACGCTGGTTCGTTCGGCTATGGCTTTTGGTTTTAATGATATCTATTTAGTTGAAGGGGCTGATCCTTATAGCGAAAAAGTGATAAGGAGTTCGGCAGGGCTTATTATGAACGCAAGGCTTCATATTGTTGACTTTGAAACAATCAAACAAAACAAAAACAAAATTGCAGATATATTTATGGTTGCAGATATGGATGGCGAGAACATCAACAAAATTCGTTTGCCAAAAGGCAAGGTTGCTGTTATAATAGGTAATGAAGGACAAGGTGTTAGTGATGCTTTTTTAAAGTTGGCTAACAAAACAGTTTCAATCCCAATGAACGCATGTGTTGAAAGTCTTAATGCGGGTGTTGCGGGAAGTATAATAATGCAAAAATTAAGTGATAAATAAGGAGAATATATGTCAGGACACAGTAAATGGAATAATATTAAAGCAAGAAAAGGAAAATCAGATGCTGAAAGAAGCAAGATTTTCACAAAGATAGGTAGAGAAATCATGGTTGCCGTTAAAGAAGGTGGCGCAAACGTTGAATCTAACTCTAAACTTAAAATGGCAATTGCAAAGGCAAGACAATACAATATGCCAAACGATAGAATCAACAGTGTAATAAAGAAGAATAGCGAAGTTGACATGTCTAACTTTGTTGAACAAACTTATGAAGGATATGGAATTGGTGGAGTTGCAGTTATCGTTAAGTGTTTAACAGATAACAACAATAGAACAAGTTCAGATATTAAATACGCTTTCGATAAGTATGGCGGTAGTTTGGGAACAAGCGGTTGCGTAAGTTACATGTTTGACAACAAAGGCGTGGTTGTTCTTGAAAAGAACGAAAAATTTGATAGTGACTCAGCAATGGAAATGGCAATTAACCTTGATGCAATGGACTGCGAAGATGATGAAGTTTTCACAGTTTACACTGAACCAAATGCTAATGCGGTGAATAATATGGTTCAAGAATTTGAGAATGCTGGTTACACAATTCTGAGTTCAGGTGTTGAAATGATTCCTTCAAATTACGCACAACTAAATGAAAAACAACTTGAATCATTCAATAAGATGCTTGAAAAACTTGACGATAACGATGACGTCGTGGATGTCATTCATAACTTAGAGGAAGAAGATGGAGAATAAATTACTAGAGATAATCAGAAAATTAAACGACAATAGAAGTAAATTGTCTGCGTTATATTCATTATATAACTCATCTTTGTTGGTGGCGGAAACTAATAGGGCTGAACTAAGCAATTATTATGAGCAAATGATTGATCTCAAGAATGATATTAATTCATTGTCTCAAATGATTAGTAACATGAAAAAAGCTGAAAGAGTTAATGCTTACAGCAAAAACAAATCAAAAATCAAGCACCTTGGAAGTGAGATCAATCTTGTTAATAACTATTTCAATGATGAATGTAAAAAATTCAAAATCGCATTGAAAGAATGCGGAACTCTTAAGAGTGAATATAAACACGATATTAGTGAACTTTGCAAAGAGTTCAAGTCTTTGGTGAATGAAAACACGGATCCAACAATTATTAAGGGTTACAAGCAACAAGTTAAGGTTATCAAAGCAATATTGGAAAAAATAGAATTCTTAATTTCGGATTACAATGTTAAGAAGAACAAAGTTGAAGAAGATAACGTTAAATTTGGTGCTTTATATAACAGCGTAAATTCATTGCTTACTCAAATTCAATCTATTGCGTAAAAGGTGGAATGAAATGCGAATTTTAGGCATCGACCCAGGCTATAACATTATCGGTTATGGTGTGATAGAAACACAAGGCTCAAAGGTGATAGATTATGGAGTTATAACAACGCCAAAGAATATGCCGATTAGCAAGCGTTTACATACAATCTATCAAGCGGCAATAGAGCTTATGGAAACTTTTAAACCCGATGAAGTTGCGTTTGAAGAATTATTTTTCAACACAAACACAACAACCGCAATCCCTGTTGCAGAAGCAAGAGGGGTTTTAATTGTGGCTTGCAAACAGTATATTGATAGACTTTTTGAATACACACCGCTTCAAATTAAACAAGCTTTAACTGGAAACGGAAGGGCAGAAAAAAAACAAGTTCAGTTTATGGTTAAAAACATTTTAGGATTAAGCGCTGTTCCAAAACCAGACGATGCAGCGGACGCTTTGGCTGTTGCTCTTTGCCATAGCCAAACCAACTCAATTATGAGCGACAATTCAATGTAAAAAAAGAATAAGGAAATTTATGTTAGGATTTATTAAAGGAATTTTAAGAGATAAAGATTACGACAACATCACCGTTGAATGCGGTGGTGTTGGTTTTAATATAATGGTAACAAATAGTTGTATGGCAAATTTGCCAGGGCTTGATGAAGAAGTGAAGATTTACACTTATTTGCATGTTAGAGAAGATGAAATGAGTTTATATGGCTTTGAGAGTCCGGAAGAAAAACGTCTTTTCTTGCAACTTATCACGGTTAGTGGTGTTGGAAGCAAAACGGCAATTGGAATTTTATCCGCAGAAAGAATGAGTGCAATCATCAATAGCATTATCAATGAAGACACATCTGTTATTGCAAACTGCAAAGGCATTGGAAAGAAAACTGCTGAGAGAATTATCTTGGAACTTAAAGATAAAATAAAACCATTTGACTATATCATTCCAAACGACAATTTGTTTAACGCAATGCAAGAAAATTCTAAAGCGCTTGAAGATGCTTTAATTGTTTTAACAAGTTTGGGTTTATCAAAGAACGATGCAACAAAGAAGGCAAAAGAAGTAATGACAAAGCACGACACAGCCGAACAAATTGTTGCAAAAGTTTTACACGATTTAGGAAATTAATTTATTAACTTTAATTAGATTAATAAAACAGATTTTCTTTTCTTACTTTTCCAGAAGAAAAGTAATTATAGGAGATTAAATGAAAGAATATAAATTGGTCAAATATGAAGATAAAGATCATGATGAATATATAAAATGTCAAACAGAAGCTTTTAAAAAATATATTATTGAGTTTTTTGGTGGTTTCAATGTTGATGTTATGGAAGGTCATTTGGCAAATATTTTAAAATTTGATTTATATAAAATCATTGTTGAAAATGAATTGGCGGGATTCATTTATTTTAAAGAAGAAGATGAAAAGATAACGCTTGATGTTTTCACAATTTTACCAAAATTTAGAAATTGTGGTTTTGGTTCCAAAATTTTACAAGACTTTGTTAAATTGGCAAACACGAAAAATAAAACAATAATTTTAGACACTTTTAAAACAAATCCAGCAAAGATTTTTTATGAAAGAAATGGATTTGTGGTTACTGGCGAAAATAATTCACATTTTATTTTAGAATATACTCCAAATCTTGAAAAGATAAAAGGATAAATAATGGAAGAGAGAGATAGATTTATATCAAGCACTAAAAATATGAGTGATGTTGAAGTTGAAAACAAACTTCGTCCTATTTCATTTGATGAATATGTTGGTCAAGAAAAGATTAAATCTAATCTTAAAGTTTTCATTTCTGCCGCAAAGAAACGTAAGGAAGCATTAGACCATGTTTTATTATATGGTCCGCCAGGGCTTGGAAAAACCACTCTTAGTCACATTATTGCAAATGAAATTGGAAGTCAAATTAAAATCACAAGTGGTCCAAGCATTGAAAACGCTGCTGACCTTGCTGCAATCCTAACAAATTTAGGAACAAATGATGTCCTTTTCATTGATGAAATTCACAGAATGAGCAAATCAGTTGAAGAAATTCTTTATCCTGCAATGGAAGACTATGCTCTTGACTTTATTGTTGGTAAAGGTCCAAGTGCAAGAAGCATGAGATTAAAAATCCAACCTTTCACACTCATTGGAGCAACAACAAAAGCGGGAAATTTATCTAGTCCACTTAGAGATAGGTTTGGAATTTCATGCAGACTTGAACTATACACAGTTGAAGAAATTTCAAAAATTTTAACTCGTTCTGCAAGAATTTTAGGCGTTGAAATTGACGAAGAAGCAACTTTAGAGATGGCAAGAAGAAGCCGTGGAACACCACGTATTGCAAACAGACTTCTTCGTCGTGTGCGTGACTTCGTTCAAGTGGAAGATAAAAACATAATCACTGTTGAAGACGCTAAAAAAGCAATGGAACTTATGGATATTGATAGTCAAGGTTTGGACTATGTTGACAAGCGAGTTCTTATGGCAATGATTGAAAAGTTTGGTGGTGGACCTGTTGGATTAGAAACATTAAGTGCAACCACAAATGAAGAAGTTTCAACAATTGAAGATATTGTTGAGCCATATTTGTTGCAATTAGGTTTTGTTGTGAGAACCAATAGGGGAAGATGTGTAACCAAACTTGCATATGAACACTTTGGCTTGCCTGTTCCAAAAAGTTTAAGAATAAATGAAACAAGCGAGGAAGAAAATGGCAATTAATTACACAAAACTTTCAACATATGACTACCATCTTCCAAATGAACTTATTGCGCAAACTCCGCTTGAAAAGAGAGATGAAAGTAGACTTTTAGTTTTTGATAGAAAAACCAAAGATACATATCATAGAACCTTTAAAGATATTAAGTCTTTCTTAAGAAAAGGTGACGTCTTGGTTGTAAATAACACACGTGTTATGCCAGCTAGATTAATGGCAAAAAAAGACACGGGGGCAGAAATTGAAGTCTTCTTATTAAAGAGAAGAAATTTAACAGACTTTGAAGTTTTGATGAAACCAGCAAAAAGAGTTAAA
>JAZQYA010000066.1:0-13025 GCA_045633245.1 Candidatus Onthoplasma sp. | reverse complement strand
TTATTTATTTTTGTTTTTTGCTTAATTATTGCATTTATTAGTATTTTCTATATTTATAAGGCATTTTAAAATAAATATTGTAATTAGACATAAATTGTTGACAATAATATAAAATAATTTTAAAATGTTTTAAATTTAAGGAGTTAATATGTACGCTTATATGATTTACTATATATTGGGTTTTGTTATGCTTCCCGGCATCGCACTTGGCATTTTTGCTCAAATTAAAATAATCTCCACCTACAATGAATTTAATTCAGTGGAGACTAAAAGGGGTCGTGTTGCTAAAGATGTTGCGCGCTTAATGCTTAATGGAAGTGGTTACTACAACACTAAAATTAAAGAAATACCCGGCGAGTTGAGTGATAATTACGATCCTAAAAACGATGTTGTTTCTTTGTCTAAAGGTGTTGCAAACAAAAGTTCAATTTCTTCAATTGGGGTTGCTGCTCATGAAATAGGACATGTTTTTCAACACAAACAAAATTATGTTCCTGTTAAAATTAGATCCGCACTTGTTCCCGTTTTAAATTTTTCTAGTTACTTAATGTGGCCATTAATTATTATTGGACTAATTTTTGAAATTGCTTTCATATCATCTTGGTCATCAGCTTTGATCTATATCGGCCTTGGAATTTATGCCTTGAACACTGTTTTTTGCTTAATCACCTTGCCTGTTGAAATAAACGCAAGCAAAAGAGCTTACAAAATGCTGATTGCAACAAATGAGATGACTGAAGAGGAGGCAAAATCAGCCAAAAAAGTTCTTAATGCTGCTGCCTGGACATATGTTGCCGCATTAATTACTTCAATTCTTTCTTTGCTTAGAGTTTTACTTTTCATCATGTCAATACGCGGAAGTAGAGATTAATCTGTTATCCTATCCGCCCTAATATGTGAAAATTTTGTTAAAATTTCATAACCACTAGTTTCAAGGTGGTCTGAATATAAGTTTATGGGGTTGAATTTGTTTATCAAAAACACTTCATCCCCTTTTTTTATTTCAACCTGACTTACATCAAGCATAAAACAATCCATACAAACATTAATAACTTTGCATTTTTTGTTGTTTATATTTAACTCCATTCCAACACATTTCAAATCAAAGCCGTCTGCATATCCAAGAGGAATAATTGCAACATTCATATCGTTTTTTGCAACAAATCTATAATCATACCCGACCAACTCGCCCTTTTTAACTTTCTGAATTTTAACAACTTCGCTTTTTATTTCAATTGCGGGCAAAAACCACCCATCACTTCTTGCATAAAGACTATACCCAACCCTAACCATATCGAGATTATGGTTGAATTTTTCATTAACAAAACTGTTATCGGCATGCACAATTGGATCAAAACCAAACTTTTTTGTAAGCACAACAAACTTTTTAAAAACTCTCATTTGTTTTTGAACATTTTCATCTCTAGTTGCAAAATGAGTGTATAAACCTTCAAGATTGAGATTACTATTTGAAATTAAAGATAAAGCTTTTTTAAATTCGCCCATATCTTTAAACCCATATCGGTTCATTCCTGAATTGACTTTAAGATGAATATTTATGTTTTTTTTCAAGCCAATCAAAAACATTACATCATCTAAATCCCCACAAGAATAAGAAAACCTATCATCAACAAAATCTTTCTCAATCACACCAACAATCAAAATCTTTTTATTGGTAATTTTTCGTATCCTATTTGCTTCAAAAAAACAAGCCACACCCCAAAAATCTACATATTCTTCTAAAATTTGAACAACTTGTCTGTCTCCCACCCCATAGGCATTCGCTTTAATCATTGCACAAATCTTTGAATTTGAATTTTCAGTTTTGACTTGTTTTATGTTGTTTATTAAATTGTCTTTGTGAATTATAACTTTATTAAACATATTTAATTATATGATTAATTTCCATTTTCTTTGCTAGGAATTGAAAATTCACATCCGCAATAGTCTTGCCTGTAAATTCCTAATTCTTTGCAAATTTGAATGCTTCTCAAATAGCCATTTTGTTTTTTAAAATCGGCATGAAGATATTTAATTCCAAATTTATCTTGCAATTTTTCGCCCAACAGATTAATATACTCAGCATCTTTGTGAGGACTTATTGAAAGTGTTGTCGTAACAACATCAAAATTATTTAAAATTGCAAATTCGAATGTTTTGTTTAATCTTTGAGCAATACAAATTTGACAACGCACTCCACCTTCTTTTTCGCTCTCTTTTCCCTTAACGACGTTTAAAAATTCATTATGATCATATTTTTCAACCACAACATTAACACCTAACTTTTTGAACTCTTCTTCTCGCAAAGAATATTCTTGAGCTGGGTATATGTTGGGATTATAATAATAAAAGGTAATATCAAAAAATTCTTTAATTCTTTCAATAACAGCGCTTGAACAAGGCGCACAACAACAATGTAAAAGTAGTTTTGGCTTAACACCAAAACTACTTATTTCTTCATACATTAATTTGTTGTAATCAATTTTCATATTTTTATTTTAATATAAAATTGAAAATTGTCAAGTGTTAATTTATTGAACCAAAATAAACTCATCACTATATTCAGACCAAGCATCAAACGATGTTGTTTTAGCACCAACTAAATACATAACATAGTTTTTGCCTTTTCCCATTGTTAAGACATTCACATTTCCAAAATCGTAAACAACTGAAATGCTGGCATCAATTTTATAAAGTTCTATATCATTCTTTTCTTGATAAACAACAGTTGGAGTTAATCCATTTGTAATATCTTGATCTGATAAAGAATTGAATATTATTTTGTTGTTATCTAAAGTGATATTATATAAATCACCATCAGTTGTATCAACAATATTTTCATCATAACTTAAACCAACATACAATCCTAAAATTTTGCTTTCAATGGTAACTTCACCCAACTCATCAGGATCTTCCTCATATTGATAACTATAGTATTTTGTTGAGTTCTCAATAAAATGATTTAACGTTGCAACACTCAATGAATTTTCACTAAAGTTGTTTACATCAATTGAATTAGGATCATCTGGCAACAAATAATCGTTCAATAAACATTCAGCTGAAAGTGCGCCTGAGTCGCTTGGGGCTTTTTTCAATGTTTCAACATCATACATAGCACCAATTATTCCGCCGGTGTAATATCCATACAATTTACCATCAAAATGAGATTTTTTGATTGATCCGTGAATACTTCTACCAACAATACCCGCAACAGTGTGTGAAAGTTTATCTATTTCAATGTTTGCATAAACTTCAACGTTTTCAATTGTTCCATTTAAATTAAGTCCAACAGCACCACTTGAAACATTGCTTGATTTTGCAAATAGATTGTCAGATAAAACGATTATAGCCCTCTTGATATCACCTCTGTTTTCTCCAACCATTCCCGCTGAATACTCCGCACCAATGATTGAACCAGATATGTTAACATATGTGTTTATAACACATACTTTTTCGCCAACCAAACCGAATACAGCTCCAACAGTGTCACCTTTTAAAACAATATTTCCTTCAACACTAATGTTGTTAACAGTATAATCGTTATTGTCATTATATGAACTATTGCTATAACCATCTAAAATTCCAACAACTGAACCAGCATAATACACATCTTTCAAGTTGTACATTAATGATTTTCTGTTGTTTTTAGACATATAAATCGAATAATTAGATAATGTTGAAGCACAAGTGCTATTTGCACCAATATTGCTTGAAATTTGCTCAATATTAAACTCTCCGCAAACAACACCAGCAAGACCGCCTACAGCATTTGCTCCAACCATAATATTGTTTTCGGAATCAATTGTAATATTGTAAATATTGAAATCTTGAATAATTCCAGCAAGAACACCAACAGCTCGAGTTGAGCTTGCCCAAACAGATGATACACTAAGTGTTAAATTTCTAACAGCATTATTAATGTTTCTGTTGTTTAAACCTTCTAATTTTTCAAACAATCCGATTGCATTTAAATTTTCATTTGTATAGAGCAAGAAATTAGAAAGAATCATGTTATTACCTTGAATATTTCCTGTGAAAATTAAATTGCTTGTTGTTGGGTTATCACCAACCAAACTAAAGTCTATATCTTTAACAATTCGATAATAACTACCCAAACCTGATAAAGTTTTATCAAAATAGTTGTCCCAAGATTCTAAATCATGAACAATATATGGATTTTGCTTTGTTCCATAACTTGCAAAGTTAACTTCATATTTGATTTCTTCAACCCCATCTTGGTAGTCACTCTTTTGAGTTATTTGCAATGGCTCAAAATTTTCAAATTTAAATTCTTTTGTTGAAACAAGTGTTGGCAATTCATTGGAATTAAATTTCCAAACCGCACTAACATTATCACCGAATGCAAATGAAAGATTTTCATATTCTGATTTTTGCAATCTGTTTGTGAGAAGAATAGATGTTAAACCACTATCAATTCCATTTAAATATGCAGTTTTAACAACTTCAGCACAATTAGTTAAATTTGATGTTCCAGCAGGAGCAAACATAGAATCATTGTTTCCGACCTTAACTCCACCGTTGATATAACTGTATGCCCTGTTAATATCTCCACTATTTGAATAAACAAATCCCGCAAAAGAGTTGTTGTTTAATCCTTTTGAAGTCATTTGAACATAGGAATCATAAATTTCACCACTATTTGTGTAAACAAAACCAGCTGAAATATCTTTAGCATTCATTGTTCCCAAATTAACAAATTGAGATAACCCAATTCCGCTTTTTAGATCCACATAACTCATAGATATTTCTCCAGAGTTGTTAATTACAAACCCTGCAATTTGAACAGTTATTCTATTGCCCAAATTAGCGTTATAACCATAAATTGTTGTGTTCTTTTCCACAGCACAAGAAACTATTTTTCCTGCATTTTTGTGAGCAAAACCAGCAATGTTTGCAAGTGAGAATATGCTTAATTCATTAACAGAATTTGTTATATAACCCGTTGAGGCATTTTCCGCCACCATACCACCAATATTCATTCCTTCAGCTTTTGCATCTAGCAACGCTGCTGAAATAGCAATTCTTCCCTCAACCACACAGTTTGTGATAACACCTTGGTTAACTGCAGCAATACCACCAAACTTAATGTCAGAAATATTTGCTGTTGAGTTTTTGCTTAAATCACTATAGACAATTTCGCTTGATGAAACATCTCCGAACGTATAACGTGTATCGTTATCTGGAACTGAAACATATTTCACTTTAACATTCTTCACAATCATATTTTCATAAATTTGAGCAAACAATCCCAACTTAACATTTGTTTCTTGGAATGTTGCAAAACTTTTGATTTCAATTGTGTGTCCATTTCCATCAAATTGAACCAAGTCAAGATTTAGCGGAGTGAAATCAGTAAGCGCATCATCACCTGTTAAATCCAAATTTAAAATATAGTTTCCACCAGAAGACATTTCTAAGAATTCTTTTTGTGAATTAATAACAGTTGGTTCATACCACTTTGTTGCATGTCTGAAATTTAGGTAGAAGTTTGTGTCAACAACATAACCAATAGCTCTATCTTCAATTGAATTATAATCTTCAATGTTCCAAACATTTCCATCTTTATATAGTCTAAACGCAATTGCTAAATACTTGGGTTCAAATGCTGGATCATTAACTTTAAGCGTGTTATTACTTAACTCAACATTTACAGGCGTTTGTGTTTTATAAGTAATTCCTCTGCTATCAGCATTTAGATCTCGTTCGTTGTTGTTTAGTATCTTATGTTCAGAAGTTGTGTTTAACACTTCCAAAATATTATAAATAGGTTCTAGCGATGTTCCACCATATATATTGTTCCAATCGGGTTCATAAACATATTCTGTGTCCCAGAAATAGTTCCCAGAATCAACATTCGTGTCATAGAAACTTATGTCGTATTTACTGAAATAATATTCTAATTCTATTTCTCTTTTAAAATAACCATAAATTTCGTTATTAATAGCATGGTTTACACTAACACTATGAACAATAAACTCAACAATCGTAAATTGAATTGAACATTCAGCAATTTCAAACTCGCCATTATCCATTACCGATTTGACTCTAAAATAAACTTCTATTATTTGATCAATATGATCAGTATTATAGGTCTTAGGCCTTAAAATATAGAAGTTTTCAACATCTCTTACGATTTCATAATCATCTTTAAGATCACCGCCAAGAGAGAACTCAACATCAGTGTTTGCATTTTTTGTTTCTACTCTAATGTTTGCAGGAACGCCATTGGCCAAATGTGAATTAACTGAAGCGTAATAGCCCTCTCCGTTTGAAGCAATCGTGTCGCTATCTGATCCGTTGGGCAGAAGCAATGTTGCTTTAATTTCAGGAAGCATCTTAACATCAATTTTCTTATATGCTGTTTCCAAAGGTTTTCCATTTGCTGAATATGCAACAACTTTAATAGTGTGTTCTTTTGATGAATATGTGTTACTTATTTGTGTTTTAACATAAAATCTGCTTCTTTCTTGCCCTGAATAGTGATACATTTTAATACCCTTACCATCTCTAGATGGATCGTGAATTAAAGTTAAAGGTTGTCCCTTATCGTTAACTTGAATGAACACAATTTCTTCATTTCCTGTTATATCACTAATTTCAAGATAATCATAATATCCAATATTTGGAACAATATCAATTATCATTTCACCAAAGTTGTTAGGTTTTAAAATATCTTGTTGATGTCTAATATTTTCATTATCAAAATAATAATTTTTGATTTCGATTTTGTTAATTCTTTGTGGAATAATTGTGAAATTAACATCATCATAGATAATATTTGATAATTCAAATTTGATTTGCAAACTAATCTCACTACTTACATTTGAATCAAGTTCAATTTCAATAGCAAACGGAATTGTTTGAACATCATTTCCATATTGTGTTAAATCTAAAATATCAATTATGAAACTTCCAATTTTAGTTTCGACAACTTGACCATTATCATCAAATGATAGTTGATAGATAAAATACTCTTTATCATTAACGTTGGCAGCATTTGCTCTAAAACAATATTTATTATTGTCAATCATGTTAACAAAATTGAAAACTTCATTTTCTGTTGCTAATCTTTGATCTGTTGTTAAATAAGCATCTATATAAATTGTATCATTAGGATAAACAATTGCTTCATCATAACTGAACGCAACATTTGAAATCCCAACCAAAGTCATAAGACTGAATTCAACACACGCACTTTCTTCCAATTCAACTTTAGCACCATCTGAATTGCTAACAATTCTATATGGAGTAACTCTAATGTCAAATTTATCCCCTTCAAGTTTTTCCAAAACCGATATCATAAACGGAGTTTTATCATCTAACTTCATAACAAGTTTATTGTTTGTTGAATTTATAACATCTTTTTCTCCGGTTACAGAAATATAATCACTTGGATTTAATGTAGCATGACTAACTTCAACTTTTAAATGCAAATTACTCTTTGTTTTGTAATAATAATATTTAAAACTTCCATTGAGTTGCTGCTCACCAAAACATCCTTCAGTTGAAATGTAATATTGTTTTGATCTGCCTTTAGCAATCGTTTCATTTGTTCCTGCAACACTATATTCATTATTGCTAATTACAAATGTATCTCCCAAAGGATAATCAACAATAACCTTTATTGTTCTGTTTGCAATTTCGCCAGCACTTGGATTTAAAACTGAACTAAACGTCAAATAGCATTCGCCAATTCCATTAATTATTAGTCTTCCATCTAGAGTCACATTAATTATAGATGTGTTTGAAGATTTAACATTAATTGCAACCGAACCTAATCCACTAGGTTGTGCAACAACTTCAACCTTATCCAACAAATTTGTTACTACATTATTGTTTTGATTTAACTCTAATAATTTATCATCAGTTAAATCGTGATTTAAAGAAAAATCATAATATGTTAATTGTAAAACTCTAATTAAGTCTTCATTTGTTTCATTTTTAACAGTCACCGAAACATCATTTGGTGCCAAATCGAAGATTGGAGGATGATCTTCACCCGCATTCAAACTTTCATTTTTAGTAATATAAACAAATCCACCATTTATATCACTCGCCCACCACCAATAGTTTTTAACGCCTGAAACAGCATTTACAACTCCATCTAATGTTCCATAATCAATTGTGCCAGAACTGTTTACACTACCGCTTACATAACCTCTAACTGAGTTGAACGCTAATGAATAAACATTGTTATAAATTAGTGAACTATCATTGTCAATTGCCAATTTTTGAGCATCAACTTCTCTAATTTTAACATTTCCCTCTATTTTACCAATAAAGTAAACATTATAAACAATTGCAGTATTTGACTCAATAGATAAAATTCCACCAACATTGCCATTTATATTTGATTGAATATATGCATTAACACTTGAGGAAATTATAACAACTTTGTCACCAACAGAATTTACTCCTGCACTCAACATAGTGTTTTCGTTATACGCTGAACCAACTATTCCACCAACAAAATCATCTCCATAAATATCTGTCACATCTGCAGAGAAATTTGGGGAATGGGTTTTAATTGTGTCATACTCCCAAGCATAGCTCATAAATGAACAGAATATAAATTTTCCATATTGTGATCTTCCCGCAATTCCACCAATAGATTTTACACCTTTTAATGAAATTTCTTTGGTTTCTTCTTTTAAAACTTGATAATCACAATCATAATAAACACCATTTATATCCAAACCAACAATTCCACCAACATTCTCATTAGCATCAATAATTGAAGCGGATTTAACGTTATAAATAGCATTTGCCATAATGGTGTTTAAATCGCTATAAGCGTAACTTATATAGTTAGCACCCATATCAATGTTTATCATGTTCTCACTTTGATTATTTTTACCAATCACACCCCCAACATTTGAAGTTGTTGTGGCGATAATTTTTGATTGTATAAATGCGTTTTTTATAACGCCGATTGTGCTATTTGTTGTGTTGTAAGCATTCAACCCAACAACACCACCAACACATGATTCTCCTGAAAGATCAGAATAAATCTCAATAAGGGATAAAGCATTTACTCTTCCACCTTCTCCGCCAATGATAACGTTATTTTCTCCACCTTGAGATTCTGTTTCACACCCAGAGATTTGATTAACATTTTTTCCGGCAATTCCACCAAAATAAACTTTATCTCCTGCAACAAGACTAATAACACCTTCTGATCCCACCATTGAATGCCAATGAATTACTTTATCAATGGTTCCATCGTTATCAAGGTCGAATTCTTCATTGCCCCACTTATATTGAATTGTTCCTAAATTTTCACCAACAAGTCCACCAAAATAGTAAGTTGCACCGCCTTGAAGATATGCGCTTCCGCTCACTTCAACACCAACATTTGTTAGTGTTCCATTGTTCTTGTCAAACACTCCTAAATATATAGGGTTTCCACCATTTTCATTAATTACGTAATTATATTCAACAACGAACTTTATGTTTTCAATACACCCACTAAAGTTTTTAAATAAATTTATAATATCTTTATTTTCATCTTTAGTTAATTTTATATCTTCAATAACAAAAACGACATTTTGATCTGTTGTTATAACACCATTAAACTCATTTATAAATTCAGAATCATCGTTATTCAATGACAAATTTGTCATCAATTTATAATGGCTTTCACGATGACTTTCATCGTCGTCAATTCTCCAGAAATCACTCACATCCTCAATTAAATAAGGGTGCTCTTCAGAGCCATCAGACAACTTAATGTCAATCAAACTATAAGCATTTAAATATCTACCAGCATCTTCTCCGATAAAATCTAAAATTAAACTTGATGGATTATCGTATAAATTGTCAACTCCAATATCAGTAACAACAACATCTCTTGCAAACACCAACAATTTGAAATTCGCCGCATCATTGTCGATGTTTATTACATTGATTGTTGATCCTTCTATTTCAAAATATTTGCTTGAATCACGTGCAATTCCAAATTCATCAACAACTTGAATCACAATTTCCGGATGAGTCACTTCGCCTTTGCTAGAAATATTTCTTGCAACAACTTGATATTCTCCACCATTTTCCAAATTGATATAAGCTTGCATATTGTTATCCAATTTAAGTTCACTATCAATCACCAACTTTTCAGTGAGGATTGGCTTTTCCACATAAAATACACATTTGAGTTCAAATATCTTGCCAAATTGTTTAACAAATGCTTTTACGGTTTTGGTGTACGAATCCACCCCTTCCATTGCACCAAACTCAAAATTGCAGAGAGGTTTATTTAAATCTCCACGAATAATGAGGCCACCATTTCCATAATAAGTGCCATAATTATACTCATCAACTACGTCACCATCAACATTCCACACAACAGGTTGATCTCCGGTCACATAATTCCATTTATAATCATCCTTTAAGTTCAACTCTAATGTTGTTTTAGACAGATTTTCATAATAAACACCCAAATATTCCTTAGCATACATAGTCATACTTGTATGATTAATTGTAATATCATTTTGAGTTATCTCTTCATAAATATAAAAACTAATTGTTATTTCATTTAGTAAATCTATTGCAGATTGTTTAACTATGCTTTCATATTGCTTTGTTATAACTTTTATTGTTAAGTAAACATATTGTGGTTTATTATCGATATATGTACCTTTTTTAAATGTTAAGAGTGCCGAGTTATCCACAGGTCTGTCGTGACCACTGTGGAAATAATCAACTTTTAAACTATCGTCAAGATATTCACCTGTTTGAGCAACACCAACCATAAAATCGGCAAAGCTATATTCCTTTAAGATATTAGAATCCTTAACTTGTTGTGGCAAATCAACTGTCAATCCAAGTTTTTCACCTTTTGCAACTATAAATTCGGCATCAAAATCAGTTGTGTAATCAATATTTTCAAAAGCTCTTTCGTTTGTTGTTAGTGAAAGCATATCCTTTGTTATTTCGTTAAGTTTTTCATAAACATAACAAACAACTCTTGCTTTTACAGTTTCTTCCTGTGAAAAGATTATTTCATATCTACCAATACTTGTTTTTTCGTCATAAATTAAGTTGATAAATTCTTCTGAGCTGTCACTATTGAATTCATGCTCTAGTTTAAGACTGCCAAGATTTTCATCTTCAACTCTTTGAGCAGTCACAAACAAGCGTTGTTTATCTTGATAAATTTTTAATGGCTTAACAGCACCTCTAGGCGTCACAACTTCAACCGTAAACTTGGTTGATGAAACCGGCTCTCCTTCAACTCCTAAAACACTATCATTTTTTATATCGAGAAGATACATATATGTTAAATCTTCACTTCTATCTAAGTAAACAGTTTGAACATTGTCAATTCCTGCCTCCGCACCCAAACTTTTAGGCACAATAGGTCCGCCCCCAGTTTCGCATTTAAGTGCATCAGTCTTCAATGACACAACACCCTCAACATGATTAAAGTTTAGCGACACCTCAGTTGGTTGTAAATATCTCCAATATTCTAATTGTGAATTGTTCAGAGTTTGAATTTTTATACCAAAGTTCGCAGGCTCAGTTATTCCTGTGCCTTTAATATATTTAACATAAATTCTACTATTCGAAGTTATCTTTGAAGAAGTCATCATTTCCAAATTTGCATCATACGTAAAACTTAAAAAGTCATTAATGTTGTTCTGAGTTTTATCAATGATCCAGAATTCTAAAGAATAAAGCATTGAATTTAAACCATTTACCACTTCTGAAGTGTTATTTTCTGATAGAATGGTAGGGTCAATCACAATTCTCATTTGATTTAATTTATCGTTAACAATTCCCAAGTTAGTTATAGCCTCAAATGTGAACAATGAACCCAAAGCATTTCCTTCAGAATAATAGTTGAAAATATCTATTTCTTCGCTAGTGGAAACAATCTGCCTGTTCTTTTTAACTTGAATATCGTCAGCTTTTAATTCACCCTTAACTCCAATTTTTAATTCAACTTCTTGTAAATCTCCAACATAGTTAATAGGTTTAAATATCACTTTAACTGGAATTGGTTCGTTTGTGTAAGCATTTGCGGTTACGATAATATTTTTGTTAGCATCAATAAGAACTGTTACAAATCTCTCATCTTCCGACTCTGCTATGATTTTATACATGTCAGAAACATCATCAAAATCAATGTTTAAAAATTCCAAACTTAGAGTTTGAGAACATAAATTTGTTTCACCTCTATCATTTGCTATTAGTTTTATTTCATCGGGATCAATGCCAATCTCTTCTTTAATTCTAACATTTTCTGTGTTTAATGTGTGCTTAAAATAAATTGATATTAATTTATTCGAATATTGATCTTGATTTTCAGCTTCGTAACCCTTCATGTATGTAACAGGATAAATGTTTACAACGGTCCCGTCTTGAACTCCACTTGGAACTCTAAATCCAACGCAACAATCTTCATAACCATCAAGACCTTCCACACTAATCGGCTCAACAGCAGGATTGCCGTCTATTTTAAAATAAATTTTATCAGTGCTTCCATATGGCACTAAGTTCAAAGTTTGTTTAAAGTCAATAAAATAATCAACTTCTCCAACACTTGGAATTGAAACAACATATTGAGAATTAATTAAATTCAAACCATTCGACTTCTGATCAATTCTTAACGAAACTTCCTTTTTCTTTCCAGAATCCAAATGTGATATAACCAATTTTGCATTTTCATTGCTTGCCATATTAGGGATAAAATCAACGTATATTTTGTTTCCATTGTAAGAATAATTGGTTACTGTTATTAATTCGTTTGGCAAAGAATAAACAACGATCTGCCCAGCATCTTCTTCAATTCCCGAAATTTCCACATTAACCCTTACTGTTTCCCCTCTGTTTTCATCGTCTATTACATGTGAAAATTCATTTATGGCATAACCATCTGTTGAAAAAATCTTTATTTCTAAATTTTTATACTTGTCACCACAAGCCGAAAAAATAACACATGAAAACAGTGTTAAAAAAATTAATGCCAAACTATAAATTTTCTTCATCTTATCCACTTCTTC
>JAZQYA010000065.1:0-26292 GCA_045633245.1 Candidatus Onthoplasma sp. | reverse complement strand
AAAAACTCAAACTTCAGCTGCTCAAAACAAAATTTTGAGAAAATACCCTGTTCCAATCAGAGCAATTTTCCCTGGACGTTGCTTTAGAAATGAAGATATTGACGCTAGCCATGAAAACACATTCTTCCAACTTGAAGGTGTGATAGTAGATAAAGATGTTTCAGTTGGAAATCTTATTTACTTTATGAAAGAAATGCTAAGTAAGATATTCAAAAAAGATGTTGAAGTTCGTCTTCGCCCTGGCTTCTTCCCATTTACAGAGCCAAGTTTTGAAATGGATGTTCGTTGTCCTTTCTGTGATGGAAAGGGTTGCCAAACTTGTAAGAATGGTGGTTGGATTGAACTTTGCCCATGTGGTATGATTCACCCTAACGTTTTAAGAAATGGTGGTGTTGACCCTGAAAAATATTCAGGTTGTGCGTTCGGTTTAGGGCTTGACAGAATGGTAATGCTTTCTTTGGGACTTAAAGACATTCGTGATCTAAACAGCGGAAACCTTAAACTGTTAAATCAATTCAAGTTGGATGTTTAAAAGGAGAGAAAAACATACACAAACAAGTTAGGTATATATTTTCACTTGAATTTGCTTGTAATTTTGCAAGCAAAATAAAAAAATTAAAGGAGAAATTATGATTATTTCATTAAATTGGATTAAAGATTATGTTAACCTTGATGGAATTGAAGTTGACGAACTTGTTAAACGTTTCGGTTTGTCAACTGCTGAAGTTGAAGGGGTTGAATATAAGGGTAAAAATATTGAAAATGTGGTTGTGGCTGAAATTTTAAGTGTTGAAAATCACCCGGATAGTAAAAAACTTCACATATTAAAAGTTAACGACGGGTCAGGCGCACCTGTTCAAGTTGTTTGTGGTGCACCAAATGTTAGAGTTGGCTTAAAAACTTATTTTGCTCGTGTTGGCGGAAATGTGAACGGGCTTAAAATCAAACCTGCAAAATTGGCGGGGGTTGATAGTTTTGGTATGTGTTGTGGTGGAAACGAATTAGGAATTGAAGCAGACACAAGCGGAATTGTTGAACTTGATAATAGTTTAGTTGTAGGAACTAACATTAAAGATATTCTTCCTGTTGAAGATGTGCTTATTGAAGTTGACAACAAATCTCTCACAAACCGACCAGATCTTTGGGGGCATTATGGAATTGCGAGAGAATTTGCAACAATCTTTAAAAGAGATTTAAAACCATTAGAGTTGGAAGATTTAAATCAATATAACAATTTAAGTCCACTCAACATTAAAGTTGAAACAAAAAATTGTTTTAGATATTGTGGATTAACTGTTGAAAACGTTATCAACAAAGTTAGCCCAAGTTTAATCAAACTTCGTTTGAATTATTGTGGAATGAGAGATATTAATCTTCTTGCAGATATGACAAACTATTTAATGCTTGAAATGGGGCAACCAATGCATGCTTTTGACAACGACATTGTTAAAGGAATTACTGTTGTTGAAACAGAAAAGCCAATGCAAATGGAAACACTTGAAGGAGAAACTCACACAATTGAAACCGAATCAATGGTTATTTGTGATGACAACCGAATTCCTGTTGCGATTGCCGGTGTTAAAGGTGGATTAAAATCCGGTATAACTGAAAATACAACTAAATTATTATTAGAAAGTGCTTGTTTTGATTGTGTAACGATAAGAAAAACAAGCAGAAAAATTGGTCTTATCACTGACGCAAGTCAAAGATATGAAAAATCTCTTGACCCTGAAATGTGCCGTACCGCCATTGAAAGATTGGTTTACTTACTTAGAAAAGCAGAACCAAGAATTAATGTTACTTCTAGTTTGACAGATGTATATAATTTCCATTATCCTAAGTATGAAATTGAAATCGACACTGATTTCTTGGCTCGTCGTGGTGGAGTTAAATTGGAACTCAATTCTGTTATAGACACATTAACTCGACTTGGTTTTGATGTTGAAATTTTGGATATTGCAAGCGAAAAAATTAAAGTTTATGTTCCTTCATTCCGTGGAACAAAAGATGTTTCAATCAAAGAAGATTTGGTTGAAGAAATATTTAGAATGTATGGCTATGACAACATTTCTTCTCAACCAATGGAAATGCCACTTCAACCAGTTGATCAAATTGAAACTCACACTAAAGAATATGAAATCAAATATGCATTGGCAAGTTTGTTTGGTTTAAATGAAGTTCATTCTTATGTTTGGAACTATGAGGGTTATAACAAAGAAGTTGGAATTGAAGAAAATTCGGTTTTGCGACTTATGGATAGTTCTCATTCGGGTCAAAGTGGTTTACGTTCAACTCTTGCGCCAACAATTGTTAAATTTGCTGATGAAAATAAAAACAAATTTGATAATTTTGGCATTTTTGAAATTGGCAGAGTTTGGGATAGTATTGATGAAAATAACTTAGCAGTTGAAAAGAAAAAACTTGCTGTTGTTTTGGCAAGCGAAAAAGAAACAGATAAAGATCTTTATTTCCGCTTAAAAGAAATTGTTGAATATATTTGTGCACATGTTATGCACATAACTGTGGATTACTTGGGGAAAAATGAAAACAAACTTTATCACCCTGTTAACTCATGCTTGATTTCTGTTGGAGATGTTGTTCTTGGTGAAATGGGAATTATGCATCCAGTGATTGTTAAAGAAATAGATAAGCGCAAAAAATTCGCAGTGTTGGAACTTGATGTTGAAAAAATGCTCAATGCTCAAAAGAACAAATTTAAAGTTAAACAGACTAGCAAATTCCAAAGCGTTTCATTAGACTTCAACTTTGTTGCAGATAAAAACAAAAAGTATGGCGAAATTGAAAAAGCTCTAAACGAATTTAGAGCAAGTTTCCTTCTTGAACATTCTCTCAAAGATATTTATATCAATGATGAAGTGTTGGCTGGCAAGATTAGTTACACAATCAACTTTATTGTGACTCCAAAAGATAGAACTTTGGAATCAAGCGACATAGAAAAGTTTTCAAATAGACTTATAGACCACATGAAGAGATTTGGTGTGGAACTAAGAGCTTAATAAGAACTAGATACCTTAACCGTTATGTTGAACTCAACATCGTTAAGGTATTTTTCTTTTGTTTGATCGTAATATTTTTTAAAATTTTTGTATTCGTTTCTATAAAATTGTTCGTAAACACCAACAAGATCTATTTGATTTTCTTTGCAAAAATTAATTATTTCTAAACAATTTTTTTTCACAGTTTCTTTTGTCTTATTGATTAATTCTTCAGTCAAAAATTCTTTGTTTCTTTTTAAAAAACTTTTTGTTGGTTTTTCTTCATCAACCTCTTCAACCAAAACAGCAAGTTCAATTTTGATATCCATAATCGGTTTGTTGTTTTCAAACTTAGGTTTAAAGTCAAGTTTTTTATCGTGAATGTTTAAAACAACACTTGAGTTTTTGTATAGTTCGTCATCAATGTTATCAACTTTTAGAGTTCCTTCTTGTTCAACATTTGAAAGAAAATTTAAATCTTGCATTTGTTCAGGACTTAGTTCAAGCATTTTTTTGCCTGATTTAAAAACTGAAACAGTGCCGTCATTTAAGATATATTGTTTATCGTTTTGTCCTCCTGTGCCGCTTCCTGGTTGATTAGAACTTTCACCACCTGTTGAACCTCCCTCAACTTGAATTGCATTATTAGTTTCTTGTTTTAATAATTGAATCTTTGGCATTATTCCCAAAGAAATTTCACTAAAATATCCCTTATAAAAAGAGTGAATGTTGCTATCCGCGGAAGGAATATATCGTTTGTCAAAATTAATCACATCTTCAAGTGGAATTGATTTTTCAATATTTAAATTAACAACAGCTTGTTGAAACTCTTCAACATCCCCACTAAAATTAATTAATATTGCGTTTCTTCCAACTCGCCTTGTTCTTGTCATAAAATCAAGAGACGACATAATTCCATCAGCAGATAAATTTTCACCAAATGCCATAATTTCACATTGAGCAAAACCCATGCTTTTACCAAGTGCGAGTGAAACATTTTCAACCGCTTCGCCAACTGTTTCACCAACTCCAGAATAAACTTCATAATTCGCTGTTTTTTCGCTTGACGGTGTTATTACCGCAGTGGAAATTTTAATTTGATTATCAATTTTATCAATGCTCATCATTGTTATTATCGCTTCCGTTTTGCTCATTGCAGGTTTTGTTATTTCTGGAACAGTTATCAAAAGAACAATTAAGAAAATCCAAACAATGAGTTTTCGTGGACTAAATATGGTTTTCAATTTTTTCATTTTCCACCACCTTTTTAGTTCTATTTATTTTGTGCTTATTAATGCGATATCCAACAAAAACCACCAATGGAATAATGTATTGTGAAATTATAGTGATTATTGAAGCAAAATGAGTGAATAAAATATGTTCAAGGTTAACAGTTATAGAACCAATATAAGCCAGCATGAAAATAATTACATCAACAATAATAATCATTACGATCTTATTGCGAATGTTAAACAAGAACATCAAAATTTTAACAAAACAATAACCATATAGAGCAAGTTGAATGGATTGAGTTACAACCCACAAAGACACTACCAACCAAGAAAGTTCATCAATTATTGATTTGCTGCTTGAATATTGGCTAATGTCGCTTATTGCAAAAGTGTGGGTTGGGCTAGTTGAATCAAACAAACCATAAAAAACAAAATATATTATTTGAACAAGTATGATCGAAAAAATGATATAAAGCCACGCGTTGTTTTTCTTGTTTGTGGTGAAATCCACTTTTCCAAAGATTGCAATCAAAAATGTTGCAGATCCAAACCAACTAAGATGAGTGTAACCGCTGTTCACCAATGGCATAAATCCATCTTTAAACATCGGAAGATAAACAAGAGGGTCCACGTCGGATAAAGATTTAATTGCAATATAAATGCACCCAACAACTATTGCAAGCCAAAACATTTCTTGAACTCGAGCAATGTTTCTTAAACCTTTAAACATCATAAATCCAACCAAGGCAATTAAAGGCAAAATGAACAAAATCCAATGAAAATTATTATAAAAATTTTCCGTTACAAAAAACTCCATTCCTTTTGATATGTTTAAGA
The DNA here is from genome assembly GCA_045633245.1 of Candidatus Onthoplasma sp. Taxonomy (GTDB): domain Bacteria; phylum Bacillota; class Clostridia; order Christensenellales; family UBA1242; genus Onthoplasma. Next base: position 21,227 of record JAZQYA010000065.1, on the reverse strand, counting down.
TTTGAAGAAAAAATTTGCACGCTAGAATTAATAGGAAAATTTTGGTTAAAACAGGACCAATTGTTTCATTCATAAACTCGTTTATGTTTTTGTTTTGATTTTTTTTCATGAGATCTATTGTTAAAAGTGCATAAATGCCATCAATTATCATCAGAACTAAAACAACAAACCAACTTGCGTTTGACGAATGAAGATAAAGCACACTTGGCAACACCAAAAATTTAAGACTGATAAAACTTAAAAACAACATAATGCACATTTGGCGATAATTTATTTTCATTTTTCACCTCGTCTATTGGAGTTGTTTTTATTGTTGGATATTGATTTTGGTCGACGTTTCATTTCTTTGATTATCTCTCGTTTGAAATAGTCTTTTTGATCTTCTCTAACAAATGGAGAAGTTGGCGCTAGATATGCGCTGTTGTAACTATCAAAACTTGATAAATAAGAAATCAAGAAAACACAAAAAATTAAAATTCCATAAAGTCCAACCGCAGCGCCAATAACCAATGCAAGCAAACGCAAAATGCTAAACTGAGCAGCTTGGCTTGGAATGATATAGAACGTTATGCCGGAAAGAGCCACGATCATAACAGCAGGCGGACTAACAAGCCCAGCATTGATTGCAGTTTCGCCCAAAATCAAAGCGCCAACAATGCTCATAGCCATTCCAAAGTATTGTGGCATTCTAAGATTGGCTTCATATAAAATTTCAAAGAGCAACACAACAAACAAAAGTTCAATAAAGGGCGAGAATGGAATGCCTTGAGTTGTGTTCATAATGGTCACCAAAAATTCTGTTGGCAAGATTTTATAATGATATTTTTCCAAGGCGACATAAATTCCGGGCAAAAGCACTGCCAAGATAACGCCAATCAATCTTAAAACACGAAGAAATGTAACTCTAATTGGTTGAGAATAATAGTCATCTGCATTTTGAAGATCTTCGATTAGAATAAAGGGCAGAGTTAGAGCAATGGGGCTTCCGTCAACCAAAATTCCAATTCTTCCTTCAAGCATTTTCCCAATCAAAACGTCTGGCTTTTCCGTGTCACCAACTTGTTTGAAAAGTGATTTTGGATTCTTTTGAAGATATGACACTAAATAGTGGCTGTCGACTATTCCATCAATTTTAATATTCCTTAATCGTTGTAAAATATGTTTAACATTTCTTTTATCTGCTAATGAATTGAAATAAACAACCGCAACTTGTGTTGTTGTGATTTCACCAATATTTAAAGTTGTTACAACCAAATCTTCACTTTTGCTTCGCTGTCGAATCATTGCAAGGTTATATTTTAAACTTTCATTAAAGCCTTCACGGGGGCCTTTTATCACTACACTTGTTGGGGGTTCTGCAATTGCACGAACTGTGATTTTTTCAATGTCGCAACTTAAAATTACTTCAGCATTATCAACCAAAATCAAGCAATGTCCTTGAAGAATTTTTTCAAGTGCTTGTTCAATATTAATAAGTTCACCAACTTCATTGTTTGAAAGCACGTTCTCTTTAAGTGTTTGCCAAATGTCATCTTCAGGATTATAGGGGTATTCCAAAATTGGATTCATTATGGTTTGATTTAAAAGCATGAGATCGCTTATTGGAGCAAGATAACAAATTGAAACATTCGTGCCAAAAAACTGCACGGTGCGTGACTTAAGGTCGCCACTTTCGTGCAGTTTATGTTTTATTATATTTAGAGTTTTTACTGCATCTATTTTCATTAGATGTAGTTTAAGTAAACTATATAATTTTATTCTATTAAGTTTAAATTAGTTTATTCAATAATGCAAACTACAATAGTTGTTGCGTTTGCAGTGTCTTCCACAGTGTAAATTGTGCCGTTTCCTTGTGAGTCTTGACCTCTTTCTAATTCCAAATTATATGAATTCAATATGGTAAATGCCTGAATTAATTCGTTTAAATCAAACAATTCACTATTGAGTTTAAATTCAACAACCGATCTTCCCGATTCATTGTTATTTTCCATATAACCAGCATGAATTAATAAATTCACATAGAAACTTTTTAAATCTCCAAGATTTGTGCTTTCTCCGTTTTCAAGTTCTTTGTTTGCATATTCTTGATAAACTGTGTTTTGGCTATCAAATTTTTTGCTATATTTAAAGCCTGAAGTAACCAATGTTGCAGCACCATTGAATGTATCTTCGTGTGAACAATTTGGACAAACTGTTGGAGTTCTATAAGAAATGTGTTCGTAAGAACAATTTTCACAAGTTCTTTTGTAAAGCTTATAGCCACTAATTGTTGAATCCATTTGATTTAAAGTTAATCCAAAGTTTGAATTTGCATAATAATCATATGACAAATCATTATTTTTAATTTTATCAACATATTCCTGAGAAATTAAAATGCTTTCGTTTTTGAAATTTTTTAATGGAACAGGAGTGTAACTATCTGAAGTTAAGAAGTAAGTGTGAGCCGACATTCCATAACCTTTATCTAAATTATTGAAATAAATTCTATTGTCTGAAAAGGTTAAATCAATTGAAAACCAAGATTTTCCTTCTTTTTGATCAGAACTTTTATCAACATAAACTTTATTCCATGCATGGTCTACAAGAACAGTAGTTCCATCAGAAGGTTTCACGTATGAGTATGATCCATTGATAACGTAAGAATTGATTCCCTCAATTGCGCAAAGCAACGCAAATGCCTTTGAATAAGAATGACTTGTTGCATATTTGTTTCCAATAACCAGTGTTCCATCAGCCGTCATTGATATATTTTTGAAAATTCCTTCCAAATAATAATGCTCATATTGTCCATATTTAGCCAAAGCGCTGTTGTCCTTTCCTCCAAATTCAATTGAACCCGAAACGAATGTGGCAGTGTCTTTGTAATAAACTAAATCAAATTCAGCTTCAATCCAATCGAAAATTGCTGTAACTTTTTCTAAGTCTGACATGTTGTTTGTGACAATTGTTGATAAAACAAGTTTTGCATTAGAGTAGATTGTTTCAGCAGTTTCACAATCGCCAATAAAGGCTGGCTTAAATCCGTCTTGAACAACTCTTAACAATTGTTCACTAGTTGTAACTAAAGCTTTTTGTCGAGAGTCAATGTTAAACACACCTGTTGCGCTTTTTCTTAAGAATGGATCAATATAATTATATTCATTGCCATAGTTCTTGTTGATTTGAATATCATTGTTTGTATAAGTGATTTTTTCTCCGTTCAAGCTGTTTTTATAAACTAATTCGAAAATGTTACCATCAAAATGATTGTTAATTTTAAATCCGCTTAAAATATTAAATTCAGGATAAATACTTAATAACTTAGTGCAAAGATAAGAGAATAGTTCTGAATCTGTAGAAGCATCGAGCTTGTTTAACCAAGTTTCATCGTTGTTGAAATCGTGCAAACGAGAAATTGTTGCATCATTGCTTAATCTGATAATTGCTTCACGCAAGGTTTCAAGATTTTCAACCTCAGAATTAGGTTCAGCTGCTTCTTTTTCTTGAAGCTCAATCATCATTCTTAAACCAACACCTTCGTCAATCTCGTATAAATAGTGATACCATAGCAAATTCTTTAAATCGTTGGCATTGGCAACAATAAAGTTATAACTATTGCCATACATTGAAATGCTGTGTCTTAAGAAGTCTTGCTTCAATTTGTAGGTGTGGTGAAGGGTTGTGCTTGTTGCTGAACTTGAAGTGTATTCTTTTGCTGTTTCACCAAGTGTTTCAACCATAGAGTAGATATCAATCTTATATGTTCCTTGAATGGTAATATATTGATTAATATTTGCGCTAGTAGACTTATAAATTTTTGTTTCAAATGATATTCCGTTAGGATCAGTTATTTTGATAAGATAATAATCTGCATTGTCGTCACCATTCCAACTTGCCACAAATAAATCCTTTGAAATATTTTCAAACTCAATTTCAGAAGGTTTAACCAAGCTTGTTAACTTGTTTAAAGTTCCAAAAGTTGAAGATTCGTTGGCGTCAGCATAATAACTGCCTTTTGGTGCTAACGCGGTAATGTAGAAATAATAATTTCCTTGTTGTTGAACATATTGAGAAATATCTTGTGAAGGACTAACCTCAAAAGATATTGACAAACCCAATGAATTTAAGTAGTCAACATAAGAACTGTCATTTTCCTTAACAATTCTAACTCTGTAAGTTTCAGCATTATCAACAGGATCAAATGATAAGGTGTAAATGCCGTCATTTTCTGTTACTTTAATGTTTTCTGCGCTTTTCAATTGCTTTGTTAGTGTGTAAGTTGTGGTAACATATTCACTAGGTTCAACATTAATAGCATTTTCTTGAGGAATTGCTCTAATTTTAATTTCATAAGTGTTTGCAGAAGATAAGTAGTTTGTTATGTCAATTTTATATAAAGACTGATTGCTTGCTTGAATTGTTAATTTGTTGAAATTAATTAAAACTTCGTAACTATTTGCATCTCTAACTCCATTGAATTGAAGATAATATTTTATAGTTGAGTCGGATATTTCTTTTATCACAGGATATGTTGTGTCGCCAACTTTGTAGAATTCAGGAGTGTCTAAAACCTGTTTGTGGGCAACGGAAATGGCTGATGATAAATCGCTATCTGAACAAATGCCATTATGGTCAGCAACTGCTTGAACTTTAACTAGGTAATCAGTGTATTCACCTTTGCTACAAATATAATTGCTAAGGTTTATTTTTGTTGAAGTGTAAAGAATTGAAATTTTTTCAAATTCTTCAGCGCTAGCGCTTTTAATGTGCACATAATATCCTATGGCATTTTCAACACCCGTAAATGTTAATTCATAAAGGGTTGAGCTGGTAAATCCTTGACTTGGACCAAAAGTTGGAGTTGCAAGTTTGCTAGATAAACTTAAATCAACTTGAGTTGTCATTGGAGCAAATCCATTTTTTATTGTGTGAATTCTAATAGAGAAATTATTTGTTTTCAAATTGCTTGTTGGTATTTTAAAATTAGGTTCATCTAAAACATAAAGTTCGTTGTTGAAATCCACAACATAATAAGTTCCATCAATATGTGACCACGAAATAGAACTTCCAACAGTTTCATAAGATAATTCTTCGGTGAAGTTTTGAAGATTTTCCATTGCAACTATGTTGCTAAATTCAGATCGAGAAAGCTCACCCTTTTCAATTGCTTGAACAGCAACAGCAATAAATTCTTCAGATAAAATCATAGTGTTTGTTTCAGCTGTTAGGTAATAGTCTATTATGCCGTTATCAGTAAACAGCACCAATCTGTAACCGCTGATTTTATCCGCTTGATCGAATGACCAACTTGCAATGTGTGATGTTTCAAAATTTTCAAGCGTTAATGTTGGAGCATTTAAATTATAAGCATTTTCATAAAACACATCATTGCTAAAAGATGAATTGGTGTAGAATTCAGTTTCTGGATTGTTTGTTGAATATCTTGATTGAACTGCAACTGATATTTGTTTTAAGTCACTAAAATCCAATTTTCCGGCAAATAACTCTGTTAGATTAATGTCGAAGTAATTGTCGGAGAGTTTCAACAAATGTTCTTGTTGGTTATTCAACGCTGTTATAAGTTCAGTTCCGTTGCATTTAACAGCAATTTCATTTGCGTTCTTATCAACTGCAACTGCAAGATGTAAATTGTTGTTAATGTTGAAAACTTCACCGCAAACTGGTTTTTCTAAAAGTTCATAATGATTATATGAAACTTTTGAAGTGTAACTGCTTTCAACATAAGAAGAGCCATTAGATAAAACAGCACAAACATAGAATTGATAAGTTCCGGCTTTTGATAACAAAGAACTAAAATCAAAACTATTTGCGTTAAATGAATATTCTGTCAAATCTGCCTTTGAAATGCTTGCAGGGTCGTCCAAAGTTAAAACGTTTCCATTTTTGTCAAACACGATAAGATCGTTTGGGGTTAACACCTTAACAAGATAATAACTTGCTCCTTCAACCATACCCCAAGTCAAGGTTGTTCCGTTTATTTTCACATCAGTTGGGGTGGTAATTGATCCGTTGTGTTTATATGAAACAACTGAAGAAAACATGCTGTTAACTTTTTCGCTTGAGTTGGCTCGTATTTTGATTGAGTAACTTTCACCAACAACAAAAATCTTTGATGCGTCATAATAAATACGATTGTTAATTATTTGAACATTGTTGTTGTGTTTTACATCAACGTTGATTTCGGTGTTGTTTATTGAAATTGTGTAATACTCAGCATCTGTGACGGGATCGAAAATGATTTCCCCTGCAGCAACTTGCAAAAATGCTGGAGTTGAAAGTGAATCTTTGTTTGAATTTTCGCATCCTGAAAAAATAAATGGAGTGAACAAACAAACCAATAAAACGAATATATGTATTTTACTTAATTTTTTCATATAAACATTTACCCCTTAGTATTTTAATTAAAAATATTATACCCAAATATTTTTTATAAATCAAATAATTTAATTAATAATTAAGATTTAAATTATTTCAAAAAACACATAAAAAAATCACTAGTGTTCATATAAATTAATTTTGATGAATAAAATTATGTAGAGGTGATTATGTATTGTTGTAAAGATTTTTATTCCTTAAGTGTTTTGTCGCTATATGAAGGTGAATTAATTGGAGCCGTGGACAAGCTTTATGTTGATAAAAAGTTGAAAAGATTATGTCAAATTGAACTCGTTGGAGCGGATGGCGCAAAGTTGATTTTGCCAACTAAAAACATTTATCATGTTGGGAAAAATGCAATAACAGTAAAGAATAATCAAGAAGTTTCTATCTTAACTGAGAAGAATGATTGTTGTGTTGTTCCAATAGCTTCAAAGGCATATTCAATTAGTGGTGAGTTTCTAGGAGTGATTGAAGAAATCTCTTTTAATGAAAAATTTATAACACAAAAAATTTCTCTCGATAATAATGAGATTATGGACGTTAAAAACATTGCCTCTATTGGTAAAAATGTTGTGGTTTTCTGCTCAAACAATGATAGATGTGTTATCAAAAATTTCACTCCACAAAATCAACCAAAAAATTTCAAGCAGGAAGAAAATCAAGTTGCGGAAACAATGCCTGTTGAGAAACCAAAAGACAATGTTGAAAATGCCAAAGTTCCAACAATTCAAAATTCTGATTTTCTGCTTGGGAGAATATGCACGAAAGATATCTTTAATTTTAATAATGAACTTCTCATTAAAGCTCACGCTGTTGTTAACAAAAGAAATATAAAAGAGATAAAAAAGTTTGGCAAGCTTAGAGAGTTGATGATCTATTCAAAATAATAAAACAATGGAATGGTGAAAACCATTCTTTTTTTGTTAAATATTAAATAAAAATAATTAAAAAATATAAAAAAATTACAAAAAATTCACTTTTTATATCATTTTAGTTGATTTTTTCAAATAAATAAAAAATTTTTTAATGTTATTCTTTTGTTTATGAAAATAAAAAAATTAAATATTTCAGAAATTTTAAAATATTCAGCAGTTGCATTTGTTTGTGTGATTTTGGCGCGAGCCGAACTTGGAAGCTTAAGTCCGTTTCTTTTTGCATTCTTTTTTGCGGGCGTTTTTGTTGGTTTGAATGAAAAACTATTGTCAGTATTTGTGCTTTTGAGCGGTGTTCTTTGTGAACCAACTTTGGAAAGTTTTTTGATTTGTTTAACTGTTGTTGCGGTTGGAATGGTTGTTTTTTATTTCCATAAATTTATAAAAAACAAAATTTATTTAATAACAATTTTTGTTTCTTATTTGTTGTCAAATGTTACATATATTTATTACCACTTTTTTGAGTTTAAACATTTGATTTTGTTTTTGTTGCTTGGGCTAATATCGTTGTTTGTTTACATAACAGTTTTGCAAGTTATGTTGCTTAGAAAAAATTGTTTTAAATTAACTTTAGATGAAGCTGTTTGTTTTCTTTTTGCCATTGCATCATTAGGTTTGGGGTTAAGTTATGTTTATGTCTTTGATTACGAGATTAGCAGATTTTTTCTTTGTCTTATTTTGCTTATTTCTGTTTCAATTGGATCCCCATCACTTACATACTCGTTGGTTTTATCGTTTTCGTTTGGTTGTGCCTTAAAAGATTTCAGTTTGATTTGTGTTGCGGAGTTTGTTGTTCTCGCAATGCTTGCAGGTATATTTGCAATGCCTAATAAATTCAAGATTTCTTTTATTGTTTTGATTGCTGATATTTTTGTGCAATATTGCTTTGTTTCTAAAAATGTTAACGTTTTAATTAGTTTGGTGCCGATTGTTTGTGCAATATTGATATATTGCATAATTCCTAACAAATTTTTATACTCTTTAACAGATTTGGTCTACGTGAAGAAAAGTGAAATAACTTCAAGAAATGTGATAAACACCACCCGGAAGAACATCAAGAAAAGAATGTTTGAATTGAGCAATATTTTTCTAGAGATGAAACAAATTCATTTAAATATGACCAAAAAGGAACTAACAAAAGATGAATTGATAGCTATGTTAACAAGAGAAGTAATGTCCACCTGTTGCAGAGATTGTTTAGATAAAAATCGTTGCACTAGATCGCTTGGAACGGACAATAAGTCAGGTTTGGAACTAATGATAGAAATTGCAGTTACAAAAGGTAAAATAACTTTGCTAGATATTCCTTCTTCAGTGAGTGGAAGATGTGCAAAAGTTAATAACCTGATAGGGTTAATCAATCGCATTTGTGATGAATATAAACAATATAAAAACATGATGGCAGATATCAACAATGTGAAAATTTTGATGGCAGATCAAATGGGGGCTGTTTCCAAACTTTTGCTAGATGTTGGTGATGAGATAGACACAAATGTTCGTTTTGATGTTGCTCGTGAAAATAAAATCATTTCTAGACTGTTGAGTATGAACATACAGTGTAAAGAAGTGCTGATATACACGGAAAAATCTGATGAGATATCATCTGTTTTAGTTGTTGATGTAGAAAACTCTTATAATCCTATGATAGAAAAAGTTTTAACAGAGACGTTAAAGGTTCCAATGCAAATCACAAAAATTGAACCGCTTGAAGAATCAGGATTTAATTCTGTTCATTTGCGAAAGAAAAGCAAATATGATTGTGTTTTTGGACTTGCGAGTTGTAATAAGTCGGGCAATGTTGAATGTGGTGATTGTCACAGTATTATACGTCTTGGTGGAAACAAGTTTTTGCTTGCTTTGTGTGATGGTATGGGTGCTGGGAGTTCAGCGCACAAAATGAGTGCTATGACACTTGGGTTGATAGAAAACTTTTATAAAGCCGGATTTGATAATGATATTGTTTTAGAAAGCGTTAACAAGTTGTTGTCAATCAATAATCAAGAAACATATTCAACCCTAGATGTTTGTCTTCTTGATTTGGAAAAAGAAATTGCAGATTTTATAAAAGTTGGAGCTCCTGCTGGTTTCATAAAAAGAGAATCAAACATGGAAATGGTAGACGGCAGTGCTCTTCCAATAGGAGCACTTGAAACAATCTCTCCAGCAACCTATAAAACAACAATTTCAACAAAGGATATAATCATTTTGGCAACAGACGGAATTGTTGATGCTTTTGAATCGTATGATAATATGATAGACTTTATTAGTGGGTTAGCAACAAACAATCCGCAAACAATTGCAGAAACAATTTTAAATGAGGCTTTAACTTTAAACGAGATGTCGGCAAAAGATGATATGACTGTTTTGGTTGCAAGGACTTATTTAAAAACTTAAAAATTTAATAAAAAATGTAAAAAACGTGAAAAATGATGAATTTTTTGCGTTTTTTTGAGTGAAAATTATAATTTTAACAAATTGCTTTTAACATATTGCAAAAAATCACATTTTGTTGTATAATAAATTTAAACATAAAATACTGATGAAGGAGAGCTGATATGGAAAATGTTATTGATTTTATCAAAGAACATAATATGATTAAATCGGGAGAAGTTATTGGTGTTGCCTGTTCGGGTGGGAGAGATAGCATTAGTTTGTTGCATTATCTCAATTCAATTAAGCATGAGCTAGATTGTGAAATTGTTGCAATTAATGTTGATCATGGAATTCGTCAAACCAGCGCTTACGACACTGAATTTGTTGTGCAGTTTTGCAAGGACAATAAAATTAGGGCATACAAATTTAAAGGTGAAGCACTAAAAGTTGCAAAAGAAGAAAAGTTGACAATTGAACAAGCGGCTAGAAAAGTTAGATATGGGATTTTTGAAACTGTTATTCAAAAAGGCGTTTGTGAAAAAATAGCTTTAGCTCATCATATGTATGATCAAGCAGAAACAGTTTTGTTAAATATTCTTCGTGGAGCGGGTCTAAACGGCGCAAGAGGAATGGAACCAATTCGTGATGGGATTTACATTCGTCCGTTGTTAGAAACTCCAAGAGAAAACATAATGGCATATATTGATGAAAATGGGCTTGGATTTGTTGACGATGAAACAAACAACGACACAACATATTCAAGAAATTATTTAAGAAACATTGTGATGCCAGCGTTGAGACGTCATTTTAAAGGTGCAGACAAAAGTCTTGTTAATTTTGCTGAGTTATGTGTTCAAGATGATAATTTCATCAACTCTCAAATTGAACTTAACACAATGGTTGAAACAAAAGATTTTATCAAAGTACCACTAACATATTTTTATCAAGACAATGCATTAATAAGCAGAATTTTAATGAAAGTATTTGAAAAGTTTTCTCGTCAGGATTTTGAAAGAAAACATATTGATATTGTTAAGAATTTTGCTTTGGAAGCAAATAATGGAAGCGTTATCAGCTTGCCGTTCAAAGTTAAAGTTTTGAAAGAATATGATTATATTATTATTGGTCATATAAAAAAGAAAGATAATGTTGGTGAATATTTATTCCAAAGTGGAAAACTTAAAATAGATGGTTATGGAATCATACGTTCGACTTCAAGCAAGGTGAGAACAGAACCAAAAATTCATCAACATATAATTGATGCTGAAAAGTTGCCAAACAATGCAATTTGGAGATTCAGGCAAGAAGGAGATGTGTTCTCACCACTTGGTCTTGGTGGTACGAAGAAATTAAAAGAATACTTTATTGACAAAAAAATTCCACAAAGAATGAGAAACGGAATACCTGTTCTTGCGGTTGGAAATAAAATTTTGGCAGTTGCAGATGTTGAAATTGCGGACGAACTTAAAGTTACAGACGAAACAAAAAGATACTACAAAATCAATTATGAAAAAGATTTAATTTAATGAAAAAAAAGAATTGCGTTCGGCAATTCTTTTTTTTTATTCTTCATCTTCAGAAATTATAATTTCAATATTTTCAGAAGTTGTATTGTGATTGTGACATTTATCATTCTTTTGATTTGGTTTTTCTTCCAAACAGCCATTTGTGAGTTCTTTTGCTTTCTTTTCTTTAACTGTGCGTTTTTGATTTCCAAGTATAGTTTCGACAAAGGCGATTTTTTTGCCAGTTAGGTCTGCTGAAAATCTAAATGAAGTGTAACCGAAGAAAATCAAGGCTAAGAATGAAATTATGTTTTGATAAACAGTAAATCCTTTAAGTGTTTCTCCATATCCAAATTCACAAGCAAAATATATAACCAATTCTAAAACGCAAAACACACAAGCGATAATTAGAAGGTCTTTAATTCTTTGCAATAATTCTTTTGAAGAAAAAACCAACAATAAATTCACAAACACTATGGCAATTAATGCGATGAAATTCAAACCAACACCACTAAAGAAATTGCTCAAAGTGTGCCATGCAATAATAATTGCGGAAAAAACAAAAAATAAAATGTAACTCAATTTCAAATTTTTAGACATAAGCATCTCCAATATCATTATAAGTAAAAATAAAAAATTTGTAAACTTTTTTAACCATGGAAATGGCATGTTTTGGCTGAAATATAATATTTTTTTGTAAAATTATGGCAGGAGAATAGTATGCAGGATTTGATTGAATTGGCATTAAAGCGAATTGATGCACTTGAAAAAAAAGTGGAAAAATATTTTTCTTTGTTGAAAATTGACAACGAATTGGACTTTATTTTAAAAGGAACTTATGTGACTGAAGAAGATATTCAAAAAATCATTGAGGGTAAAGATTAGGAGGAGAAATGAATAATAGTGAAATCATAAAAACAGAACTTAAAGAACAGAAAAGAATTATTGAAGAAAAGGGAGGAACTATAACTGTTGCTAATGATTACCCTTCGCCATTTGAAATAACGGCCGGAATTGAAACAATTAAAACACCGGATTTCACCATAACCACAGCAACTGAAGCTGACGTTGCGTTTGGCAAAACATTCTACTCAAAATCATCTGAATTGAAAACTGGTTCTGGAATGTTTCAATCAGATATGATCAATCATATTTTCATGATAAACTATGGGCAGCCAACCACAGAGGAAAGAGTGTATTATACCTGCCCAAGCGGTATAACAAAAATCAAACCTCATTGTTTTTTTGGAAATTTAAATCCAATTCATTTTAAATTTAATCCAGAGATAACTATAATTGATGATTATGCATTTTATGAAGCACAAAATTTCACCTATGAAGGCTTTCATGAAATCACAAATTTAAAAGAGATTGGTGAATATGCGTTTGCCAAAAACACAATTCAAGGAATTAATTATGGAATGTTGCCAGATACCTTGATTGAATTGAGACAATATTGTTTTGCTTACACTTATAATGAAAGCGTTAAAGAAATTATTTTGCCACCAAACGTGACCACTTTAGAAACAGGGACATTCAGACAGCAAGAAAGACGTTGTTATGATAGACTTGATGTTAACAACATCAAAACAAAAACGCTTTCAACCGCCATGTTTTTTAATGTTGTGTTTGATTGTGATTTGGTTTTACCAGAAGGTTTTTCAACAATTTGTGCACAATGTTTTTACGGAGGAGGGGTTAACAATCTAACTCTTCCCAAATCAATTTATAGGCTAGAAGAAAGTTGTTTTAACGCTTACTCGACACAAAGTCTTAGTGAAGTTCCTTTAAAAACCGTAACATTTTTAGGCGAGACACCTCCGCTTATTGGCAACAGAATTTTCTCAACACAATGTATCAACAATGGATTTAAAATTTATGTTCCAGATACGGCTGTTGACACGTACAAAGCAGCTAGTGCATTGAGTGCGTATGTTAATCATATTTATCCAATGAGTCAGAAGGAGTAATTAATATTATTTAGCACAGATTTTTTCTGTGCTTTTTTAATTTTAGTTTTCATCTCGACTTTTGTTGCCGTAAACTTTAACTGAATTTTGAACTGCGAATTTGTCGTGGCGCAAAAGTTCTTTATTTATCAAAACATTGTCAACATATTTTTCTCGATAAGATTTAATTTCCATTCCACGATTACCACGTTTTAAGTAAAAGAATTCATCGTCATAAGTAACCTTGTCGGTATATTCGTTTTTCTCATCTATTAAAATTTCTTCTTTGGGTTCAATTGAGTTGATTATTTCATTCGAAAGTTTATATTTCGTGTTTATGTCTTTTTTTCCATAAATTCTAATTCGAATGGTTGAAGGTGAGTAGTTTGTTATTATAATTATTTTTTCATCGGTGTTGTTTCTAAACTTTAAATCGCTACTGCCGAAATTAACCATTGCATCAAAACCAAATTTTACATAATTAACTTGTTTTGAGTGTTTGTTGGCTTCAATGATTTCAAGACCAGCAAGCAATGCTGAGTTATATAAGGTTGAAGAAACTTGACAAACACCACCTCCAAAACCTTCAACAAATTCGTTGTTTACAATAATCTTTGCTTCGCGATAACCATTTTCGGCGCTCCTTTTTCCAACAATTTTATTAAAAGAAAATATTTCATTAGGAGCAATTTCAATTTTATTCAAACTATTTATAGCGTTTTTAATATTATGTTTTCGGCTTTCTGTTGAACTTGAAATTTCTGTTGAGAAATCAGATTTTAAATTTGTGAATTTTTCATAAAATTTTTTAGTTATTGTTGGATAAATGTTTTTTATTGGAAGTTGAAACGACATTTGTTTTTCGTTAAGGTAGTTGCTGCAAATTTGGTCTAGCAACGAGTATTTATCTAATTCCACTCCAATAATTTCGGGGTGGATTTTAAAAACAGATTCTGAATTTGAGTTTATTTTAAGTTTGGAATTTTGAGGAGATATGTAAACATTTTTTGCAACAGAATTTATTTTATGGGATAAATTGGGAAAGATATAATCCAATGCAACAGTTTTATCAAAACCAAGGCCTAACATCCTATTTAAAAGTTCAATGCGTTCTTTTTTTGTGCCAAATCGATTGTATTTATTTATTTCAAAATTAAGATCAAATTGAGAACTTGTTTTTATGTTGTGTTCAAGCGAGTAGGTGAAAATTTTACCATTATAAAAAAATTCAATATTTTCGGGCTGATAGCAATAAACCACACCAACATTTGTGGTGAAGATGTAAAAAATTACACATATTAAACACACGAAAACCAATTTTTTCATGTGCGTATTATGTGTAATCTTGTCGAATTTATTAAAATAAATTATTCAATGTTTGGCAATTCATCTGGGTCGTCGTTTTCTGTGTTATATTCAATTCCAACCACTTGAGAAACATCTCCGAGTTTTTTGGCAATTTTTCTTGAAGATTTGGTTGCAAGTTCGATTGTTGAATTTGCTTCACCGAGTTTGTTTTGTGTTTTTAGTAATAGTTGAACAAATTTTTCAAATTCTTGTTTGAATGTTGACAACACTTGCCACAACTCGCTTGAACGTTTTTCAATTGAAAGGGTTTTAAATCCTAATTGCAAACTATTGAGTAGAGCGGTTAATGTTGTTGGACCGCAAACCATAATTTTGTATTGGTTTTGAAGAATGTCCATAAGGTCAATATCTCTCACGACTTCGGCATAAAGTCCTTCAATTGGAAGGAACATTACAGCAAAGTCTGTTGTTTCTGGAACATTTATGTATTTTTCCTTTATTGATTTTGCTTCTTCTTTGATGCGTTTCATCAATTGTTTTTGAGATTTTTCAATTAAATCTTTATCAAGAGTTTCGCTTGCTTCAATTAATTTGTTGTAATCTTCAAGCGGGAATTTGCTGTCGATTGGCAACAACACTTCATGATCGTCTTTTCCAGGCATGATAACGGCAAAATCCACACGTTCTTTGCTGTTTTTCTTAACTTGAACTTGAGCCATATATTGATTTGGTGCTAAAATTTGTTCCAAAAGTGTTGAAAGCATGATTTCGCCCCATCCACCACGAACTTTAACGTTAGATAAAACTTTTTTGATATCGCCAACACCATTGGCAAGATTTCTCATTTCTCCAATTCCAAGATTTACACTTTCCAAACTTTGTTGGATTTTTGAGAAGCTATCATTGAGTCTTTGGGAAAGAGATGAATTTAACTTTTCATCAACAGTTTCACGCATTTTCTCAAGGGCTTTTTCATTTTCTTGTCGCATACTGTTTAGCGACAATCTAACATCAAAAGTAAGTTTTTCAATTCTTTGTTCGTTTCTAATGGTCAACTCGTCAACTCGTTTTGAAATGCTTTCAAATTCTTGCTTTTGCAAAACACTCAAGTTGTTGATGGTGTTTTGTGTTGAAATTTCTGTGTTTTTCATTGCTTGCATTAGCATGTTGTTTAGCATAATGTTTTGTTCTTTTTGATTTGATATTAGCTGTTTCACTTGACCATCGTCAGTTGAAATTGATTGTTTCTTTTTATATAAAACAACAAATATTATAGTTGTTGTTAACCAAACTGCACCAAAAATGCATGATAATAAAATAAGTCCCATATTTATTCCTTTTAAGTATTTTAATTAATCAACATCAAAATGTCAATTTATTTTTAATTGTCGTGACACCATTGTTTTTAAACTGGACAACAACCCAAAACAAAAAAGAACAACATGTTCTTTTTGTTTATTCTCCAAATTGTTGAAGCAACAAAGTTGTTGCCTGATCAGCTTCTGGAAGTGAAACTGTTTGAATTGCACAAGCTTGAATTGAGTATTCCACTGTTCCGTTTTGATAGTCATCATTAATTTTTGTGCTCAAAGTGTAAGTTACTTCAAAAGCTTTGTTTGTTTCAGCGTTTAGAACAAAAGCATTGCATGAATATGTGCCATTATTGTCTGTTATTTCCTGTAAGGTTGAGTTGTTGAAAGAGTAAAATTTCAAATCGGTTTCGCCTGTTGTTTCACGAGGTTTCTTTATTGTTACTTCGAGTTTAAGTATTA
The DNA here is from genome assembly GCA_045633245.1 of Candidatus Onthoplasma sp. Classification (GTDB taxonomy): domain Bacteria; phylum Bacillota; class Clostridia; order Christensenellales; family UBA1242; genus Onthoplasma. Next base: position 5,010 of record JAZQYA010000065.1, on the reverse strand, counting down.
CGTATGTTTGAATATTTCCAGAATTTTCAACCGAGCCATTAATTTTGATTGTGTCTCCAGGTAAAAGCAAAGTGTCGGCTGTGATGAGATCGGAATTTGCATACGTTTTTGTGTTGTCTGAAAATTCGATTATCAACTTTGCTGTTTTTGATGAAGCGGTTGCGTTTGACTGAGATGTAAAATAAGAAAACGTAAAATTTATTGTAACAAAAAACGCTAGGATTGGTGCGATAATCCCCAACAAGATCATATTTGAATTGATTTTTGTATATTTTTTCAAACTGCCATCCTAAATAATTTCGCTAACCCTATCGCGAAATTTTAATGCTTATATTTAAAGAATAATAAAATGGTCGAAATATGTCAAATAATTTCCGAGTTTTTTTGAATTAAAATATTTATCAAAAATTATTGCAAAAAAACGTCTGATTGGGTATAATATAATTATGCTAAACTTAATTGTTGCACCAAAAGCGCATAATCAATCTGCCGAAGGTCGTGCAAAGAAGGTTGTTAAATATTTAAAATCGGAACAGGTTGAATATTCTGTTTATTTTTCTCAATCGTTTGATCAAGTTAAAGAAAATGTTAAACATCTTCTGTCCTTTGGGGAAAGTGAGTTTGTTATTGTTGGTGATGAAGCAGTTGTTAGCTGTGTTTTATCTTGTTTCAAAGATCTTCATAAAATAAGAATTGGAATAATTCCAACAAGTTCAAAAGATGATTTTGCCAGCTATCTAGGAATAAGTTCCAACCCAACGCATGCAATCAAGGAAATCTTAAAAAAACAAGTTGAAAATATTGATATCATGATAGTCAATGACATGGCTGTTTTGAACTCAATAGTTATCGGTGCAAGTGTGGATATTTTAAACAAATTCAATCAATTTAAAATTAGAAATTTTATTTCAGAAAAATATGCAACACTCAAGTATGGCAACAAATTCCCAGGAATTGAGCTCACACTTGAGAACAAAGGCAAAGCAAAAAGGGAAAACGTGTTTGAACTTTATGTTGCAAATGGTGGATTTTCAAAAGGCAAGATAATTAGCCCTTTGAGCAACTTGAAAGATGGAGTTTTTAACGTTAACTATAGAACTGTATCCGACAAACCAAGCAAAAAAAAGTTTTTAAATATGGTCAATAAGGGTAACCACATCTATGATGAAGAAACAAAACAACATTGGATGAATAATCTAAAAATAACAACCCCAGACAAAAAAATCAGAGCCATAATTGATGGCAGAATTCACAATGTGGAAGAATTAAACATTTCCATTATTGAAAGTGGTTTGAAAATTTATAAATAAAAAACACGAGAGCAATTCTCGTGTTTTTAAATGGTTTATCTCATGTAAAGATCTGCCAAAGCTTCATTACAATCTCTTATCATATCATCACAGTCTTTAATCAAATCTCTGTCGTGTGCATAATCTTTTGCCCAAGAAAATTTGCTAATGGCATCGTTATAATGGCCAGAGTTATAAAGACTTAAACCCTCTCTATATAATTCAATCGCCTTGTCATTTTCTTCCTGTGCTTGATTTTTTTCTTCATCAGAACCGCAACTGCAATCATATTCAGAGTTGTAGGAACTATCGTAATAAAACATTTTATCCTCCACAAAAACATGATATCATTCAATGAGCAATTAGTCAATAGGCATATTAAATAATTTAAATTTATTTAAAAAATTTTTAATTAGTCGTTGACAAACTCGTTTTGATGTGCTATTATACTAACACACCGAAGCGGGTGTTTTTTTAACGAGCATTTGAAATTGCTTGCAAAAATTTAAAATGCCCAAAATTATCTGGTAAAAAAGGAGACAAAAAAATATCGAAGCAAGTTCGATATAATAAGATCTCTTTTCGCTTGCTGAAGGGCAAGCAATCAACAATCAAAAAGGAGAATAAATTATGGCAGGAAAAAAAGCTAAATCTAAAAGAGAAAAAATCGTTTTAGAGTGCACTGAATGTAAATCAAGAAATTATAGCACAACAAAAAACAAGGCAAATGACCCTGAAAGAAAGGAACTTAACAAATATTGCCCTAAGTGTAAGAAAACAACTGCACACAAAGAAACAAAATAGAGGTGAGTATGTCTAATAACAATCAAACTCCAGTTGAAGAAAAAGTGGAAGTTAAGGCAAACAACAAGGTTGTTGAAGTGAAAGCCAAAGATGTGGCAAAAAACAAAAAGAAAAAAGACAAAGTTAAAAAACCCAACAAAGTGGCAAGAGCGTTAAAAAACACAGGTAACGAACTTAAAAAAGTTACATGGCCAGGTTTCAAACAAGTTGTGAAACAAACAGGAATAGTTTTGGCGTTCGTGTTGGTTTTTGCGGTTGTTATTTTTGGTTTTGAAAGACTTTGCTCTTGGCTTACAGGTCTTTTGTTTTAGATAAGGAGAGAAAATGGCTATTGTGGATAAAAACATAGATAAAGAACCAAAGTGGTATGTGTTGCACGTTTTCTCTGGTTATGAAAACATTGCAAAACAAAATCTTGAAATCACAATTGAAAAGTATGATTTGCAAAATCGTATTTTTGAAATTGTAATTCCTATGGAAGACGAACTAGTTGAAAAACGTGGAAAGAAAGTGCTTGTTCCAAAGAAAACAATGCCTGGTTATATGTTGGTTAGAATGATGTATGGTGATGATATTTGGCACGCTGTAACAAGAACTCAATATATCACAGGATTTGTTGGACCAAAAGGTAGACCTATTTGTATCACTGACGAAGAAGCAAGGAAAATGGGTGTTGACGGTGGAAACACAGTCGTTTCACAAATGGAAATTGAAGTTAAAGTTGGCGATATGGTTGAAATCACTGAAGGATCACTTTCAAGTTTTGTTGGAACTGTTAAAGCAGTTGATGCTGAAAACCAAAAGGTTACTTGCGTTGTTGAAATGTTTGGTCGTGAAAGCGAAGTTGAACTTTTATTCAATCAAATTAGAATTAGCAACAACTAGTAGTATATTGACAAAGTGTTCTTTTATGGTATAATAAACCAAAATATTTAGGAGACTGATGTGAAGAAATTAAATTTAAATGAAAAAACTTACAAATTTGACTTGTCAAAAATCTCAGATGAAGATTGGAACAAATTCATGTTTGATGTTTTGCTTGCAAGGTTAGACAATGTTAGAGTGGTAAAATCTCCAATGATTCGACCAAGCATTAGGGATAATGTTGCAAAAGTTCAAATATCTTGGAATGAAGTGAAGTCTTATCATGAGTTTACATTTCATGTTGATGAATTTGGCAGGCAGTCTAAAAAATATCAAGATTTGGTTTCAAATGTTTGGCAAAATTTAATGACTGAGTATTATCAAGAAGAATACGTTCAAGAACTTAATGTGAAATTAGATGAAGTAAACGCAAAAACAATTTAAAAACATAGGAAACTATATTGAAAACAAGTTTCTATGTTATAACCTTTTAAACTGCTTGTTATTGTGTCTAACAACAAACTACATTTTCGAGCATGACGAAGAAAATGAGTTTATTTGCAAGCAAAACACTCAATTAAATAGGAAACTAATCAGCCTTTAAAGAGAGAGAAACTTTTGTGGGAGAGTTTTTCAAAAATACCACACCATATATGAAAAATAAGTAAAAGGAGAAAAATTATGGCAAAGAAAGTTAAATCAATCGTTAATATTCAACTTCCTGCTGCAAAAGCCACTGCTGGTCCTCCAGTTGGTTCATCTCTTGGACCTCACGGAATCAACATTGGTGCATTTGTTAAAGAATTTAACGAAAAAACCGCTAACCAAGTTGGATTCACAATCCCTTGTGTTATCACAATTTTTGAAGACAGAAGTTTCACTTTCGTCTTAAAACAACCACCAGTTGCTGACTTACTTAGAAAAGAAGCTGGTATCGAAAAAGGTAGCGATAAGCCACCAAAAAACAAAGTTGGAAAAATTAGTGTCGATCAGTTGAAGAAAATCGCTGAAACTAAAATGCCAGACCTTACAGCTGCTAGCATGGAAGCTGCAATGAGCATGGTTGCTGGAACTGCAAGAAGTATGGGTATCGTTGTGGAGGGTTGGAATGAAAAGAAGTAAGAACTATCAAGAAAGTTTAAAGCTTGTTGACAAAACTAAACTCTACGACGCTAGAGAAGCTTTAGAAGTTGCAATAAGCACAAGTAAAGCAAAATTTGACGAAACAGTTGAATTACACTGTCGTCTTGGTGTTGACGGCCGTAACGCTGATCAACAAGTTCGTGGTGTTGTTGTTCTTCCAGAAGGAACAGGTAAAACTGTTAAAGTTTTAGTTGTTGCTAAAGGTGACAAAGCTGACGCTGCAAGAGCTGCAGGTGCTGATATTGTTGGAGACGACGATATCGTTGCAAAAATCATGGGCGGATGGTTGGATTTCGACGTGTGTATCACAACTCCTGATATGATGGGTGTTATGGGACGTTGCGCTCGTATCCTCGGACCAAAAGGTTTAATGCCAAACCCTAAGAGCGGAACAGTTACTATGGACGTAACAAAAGCAATTAACGATGTTAAAGCTGGTAAAGTTGAATATCGTCTTGATAAACAAAATATTGTTCACGTTCGTGTTGGTAAAGTTAGTTTCGGTGCTGAAAGATTGATGAAGAACTTAACAACAGTTATGGATGCAATCATCAAAGCAAAACCAGCTGCTGCAAAAGGTACTTATTTAAAGTCAACATACCTTGCAACAACTATGGGACCAAGCATTAAATTCAACTATAGCGAAAATAGATAATTAAAGGAAGAAGTTTAGCAATTTGCTAAACTTTTTTGTTTGAGATTTTTGATTAAGTTCTGCTTAAAGGGGTTAATTGATAGATTTCAAGATAACACAGAATAAATAGAACAATAAAAGCATAAAATATAGTATGAAAAATAATGTTAAAAGAATTATTAGTGTTGTGGCGCCGATTGTAGTTGTGGCTGTTTTAGGAAGTATATTCGTTAATTTAGGAATGGACTGGTTTAACGGACTAACCAAGCCAAGTCA
>JAZQYA010000064.1:0-2410 GCA_045633245.1 Candidatus Onthoplasma sp. | reverse complement strand
CATGCCGCTCAAACCAAAGAAGAAATAAACACTAAACTCGTTGGTTATCGTGACAACTTAAATGTTCTAACTCAAACCATGGAAACAGAGCAAGCAAAGTATGACAAATCAATGAATGAAATCAACCAAATTGATAGACGCGCAAATGAACTTCACGATAAAGTCCTTCACCTTACAATTTCACTTGAAAAGCGTCAAAGTGATAGTAGATTACTTAGCGAACAAACAAGATATTTGCGTGAGCAATTAGACAGATTAAATTCTCAACTTAAAGCTTACACAATGGACCTAAATCAAAGAGAAGCTTTGCTAAAATCTGCAATTCAATTTAGAGATGAAGAAAAAACAAAATTAAATGCATATCACAAAGAGAATCAACAAATTGCAAATAAATATATGGAACTTGTTGATGAATTAACAAAGAGTGAAGGCGAAAAGGAAGAAAATCAAAGAAATATTATTGATAATCTTGCAAAACTCACAGATGTTAAGGCAAATTTGAGTGCGTACATTGCAAAGCGCGACACTATGCAAGAAAATATAAAATTAGATAATGCAAAATTAGCAGATTTGAATATATCAAAAGCATCATTAATAAAAGAAGTTGAAGAACTTAAAAAGTTAGTTGCTGCATTGAGTGACAAAAAACAAAAATCAGAAAAAACCATTGAAGGCACAAATGAAAAACTCGTTGCTTTAAATGCTGAACTAGAAGAACTAAACGCAAACATATACAACCTTAAATCTAGCATTTCAAACGACACAAACCGAATGAACATCTTATCAAACTTGCAAGCAGACTTTGAAGGATATCAATTTGCTGTTAAACGTTTGCTGCAAGATGGTAAAAATAATCCAAAATTAAACAGCGCAATTAAAGGCGTTGTTGGAAACATTATAACAGTTGACAGCAAGTTCCAAACAGCAATTGAAATTGCGTTGGGGGGAAGCATTCAAAACATCGTAACAAAAGATGAAGACGATGCGAAAGTTTTAATTAATTATCTTAAAGATAGCAAATTGGGACGTGCAACTTTCTTGCCAATTAGTGCAGTAAAACCAAGAAGTTTAAGTGTAAATGATAGAAAGTTTTTATCAAACACTGGCTGTTTTGGAGTTGCTAGTGAACTTGTTAAAACTGAAAATATTTATCGCCCTGTTATTGATAGTTTATTGGGAGCAACTGTTGTTTGTGACACACTTGATAACGCGGTTAAACTTGCAAAATCAAGTGGTTATTCATTCAGAATTGTAACACTTGAAGGCGATGTTTTGTCACCTCAAGGAAGTATGAGTGGTGGATCAAAAAAGAGTAATGATAGTTCACTCCTTGGAAAAGAAAACGAAATTAAAAAGTTGAAAGAAAACATTGAAGTTAGAACAAAAGAATTGCAGTTCGCAAACAAAACTTTTGAAACCAAAAATAATGAAATGTTTAACTTGAAAATGATTTTGAATAACGAAAATGCAATGCTTCAAAACGTAAGCAGTGAATTTTATTCAAACAATTCTAAGTTGGAAAATTCAACACACAATTTAAACAATTTAGAAGATGAAATCTTTGCTGTAAACAGCCAATTGAAGATTGCTGAAAATATTGTGACCGACTTGAATTCAAAAATTAATTCTATTGATCAGGTTGAGTTGGATTATAGTGTTTCTCAAGCAAAAGTTAAAGAATTTAATGCTTCAAATAAAACCGCTTATGATGACTTAAAACAAAAGAGAGAAGAATATCAAGAAAACTTAACTGCAAGTAAAGTTAAAATTGCTTCAACTGAAGAAAAAATCAAGTCATTAGAACAAAGCATTGAAAACAATACCGCTGAAATCAAAATTTTAAGACAGAACATCGAAAGAGTAAACATTGAAATCAGCAGCCAACAAAAGATCTATGACGAAGCAATGAATTTGAATCGATCAAAAGATGATGCTATTGAAACTAATAAAATTCAAGATGAATTAAAAGAACTTAACACAAAACTTTCACACATGGATGAAAATAAAAAGTCACTCATGCAAGAGCTTCGTGAACTTGATGATAGAAAAACAGTTTTAGGAAACGACATAACAAAACTCAATAATAGAATCTATCAAGAAGAAACACGTCTTCAAAAGGTTGATATTGATATTGTTAATATGCAAGAACGCATATACGAAGAATATGAAATGACTTATAATGACTGCTTGCCATTTAAACAAATCGACGACGAATTCGACATCAAAGAAACAATGGCAAGAATTAGTAGAATCAAAGGGCAAATCACAGGTCTTGGTTATGTAAATATCAACGCGATTGAAGAATATAAAACTGAAGGTGCTCGTTTTGAAGAAATGAATTCTCAAATTCAAGATCTTAAAACAGCAGAAGAAGATGCAGTTAAAATCATTAAAGATTTATCAAAAGAAA
>JAZQYA010000063.1:0-4252 GCA_045633245.1 Candidatus Onthoplasma sp. | reverse complement strand
TTTGGCGTTCCATAAATTAGATGACATAAAAGACGCAACAACATCAATAGTTAATAGCGTTGTTGATGAAAAATATTACTATGTTTATAATTATGGTCATTACATATCGGAGTGGCAAGTTGTCGTTAATGTTGATGGTGTAATTAATGCTTACTTAACCTATAATTCAGCTTGGGGTGAAGGTAATGAAGGCAAAACTGCGATTGCTAATTTGACAGGGACGGACTTCCAAGCTCTTGCTGCATATTTAGACAATCGTTATGGTGCAACAACTGGAGATGTTACTGTTACACTTATTCCTTATTGGACAGCAGCAAAAGTTGTTGTGAACTCTCTTGAAATTGACTTTGGCTCAAACTATACATTGGGCGTTCAAGAAGAAGAAAAGAATGGTCAAACCTTCTTCTCTTATTGTCAAAATAACAACCTTATCGCAAATAGTAATAACAACATTCCTTGGAACTACACAAATTTAACTTATGGACATGAAGGAAACAATAAATATTCTGTTCAAGTTGAGCCAATATACTTAAATGATGTGTTTAAAATAACTTTAGATTTAGGAAGCATGTTTAGTCTACAAAATCTGATGTTTGCTGATGGATATTCAAGCTACACTTTTGGAACAACAGAACAATCTTCAAACTATACTGCAACAAGTTATTCTTATGCAACATTATTGGCTTTAGATGGTTATAGTTTAACGGAATATAGTGCGGTAAATTATCCACTTGTGGAAAATTATACAACCGGAGTTTTAAGCAATTATTATGATGCTTGCGAAGATATAACAATCAATCATAATCATGATATCTTCAATAAAGTGTTTAAAGATGGATCAAATGTTTGGATCTATCTTGTGGATCAAAAATCAACAACAGATCTTCCAATGTTTAAGCATGATTATGTAAAGATAATTGCATGGGAAGAAAAAGTTGCACACGTAACTACTAGTTATTCTAATGAGTTTGAAAAGGAATTAAATGTTGACAAGAGTAATAATAAGTGGACATATTCAGATTCAAATTCAACTATATTTACAGCGTTGTATGTTTACAGATTGTATTTATATTATGAAAATATAAGTGGCGTTTATGATTCAATATCTGCTGAATGGTTTGCAACAAAATTAGATCCACCTTTTGCAATAAACAAAAATGACAAACATAAAGTTGCAGAAAATTTAATTCCAGAAGACAAAACTTTCATTGACTGGATGTTTGATGCTTCAAAAGCATCAGAATACACAGTTACACCGCCATCTCCAATGACAGATGCTGGAGAAATCACAGTAACAAAAGCTGGACTTGAGATCAAATTTAGTTATTACGGCTATGATGCAACACTAAATCAATACTACGGACTAACTTTTGTTAAAGGATATGGTGTGTTTGTCCAAAATGCAACTGATCCAATCGTAAAAGCAAGATTAAGCAGTGAGTCTTACAGTTTAACAATTGACAACACAAATACATATTGGAATGGCGAAACAATTGATAGTGCATCTCAATTCTATGGAGCAGTTTCATCAATTGAAAAAGCTGGAACTGATGATGGAAACTTTGAATCAACCACATTCGCAATTTCAACTGCTAACACATCAGCGTATCCTTTCCAAACTTCAGTTCACATTAATGGAAGTGATGGTTTGGCATTCTATAAATTAAATGATATAGAAGAGCTACCAACATCAACAGTTAATAGTATTGTTGGTCAAAATTATTACTTTGTTTATAATTATGGTCATTATATTAAAGGCTGGAAAATTAAATGTTCAAATGGTGCTGGAGATAGTTTCTGGATTGGCTATTCAGCTGGTGTGTGGACGCCAATAGAAGAAAGGCCAATAGATGTGTCTGATCTAAATGTTTTGACGCTTGCAAATTTGGCATACGGTGTTCAAACACTATTATATGGAAAAACAGGCACATATTCATTAACATTAACACCAGAATGGGAAGTTTCAAAAATCAAGGTTAACCTTTCAAATGAAAGTTGGGTATACCGAGGAACTTATGATTTAACTAGCTTGGGAGATCCGGAAGGACAAACTTTGGTTGCTCTTAAAACCAACACAAATTCACTCCTTGCCCTTGGTGGTGTTTGGAATTATAGAAATATTTCACATGGAGAATTTATATATGCTCCTAGTACAAATTGTTATACTATAAACGTAAATAAATATGGTCTTAATAATGTTTACCAAGTAGACTTAATAAATGATGTTGCTTCAGTAGATAATGAGTATGAATTAGTTGATTGTGATTATAGTTATACAACAGACGCTCCTGAATCTAGAGAAAGCTTAACATACGTCGATCTAAAGGGTGGTTTGCCAACAAATAGCAAAGATTTAATTGATGACTATATTGTGGAATTGAGTTCATTTATATCAGAATATGAAAATGCACTTAATAATAGACAATTCGAAATTCAAAAACAAGTAATGTTTGACAGTGGAAGGGTTAGCGAAAATATTTTAACAACAACAAATCTTAGTCTTTGGATTTATGCTGCGAACAATTGTTCACTTGGGAAATTGCCAATGTTTAAGCATGATTATGCAAAAATCATTGCTTGGGAAGATAAAAATAACGTACCATACACAACAAATGGATATGATGGTGAATATGTAAATCAACTCAATAACATTGATCAAATGAATAGTAATTGGGTTTATAGCGAACAAACAATTGAACTTAAAGCAATCCATATTTTCGCCACAGATTTATATTACGAAAATTCAAGCAACACAATTGTTGATTTGGAAAACAAAGCTAAATGGTATGGATATAATTATAGTTTGAAGTTATACCAAGTGCCACAATATGCAGAGCTTAAAGAAGAATATAATCTTACTGCAGATCAGATTCCTAGCAACAAAGAATTTATTGAATGGATGTTTGACGTTCAAGCAGCAGAAGCAGCTGGATATGAATGGTCTGCAGCAGCGGGAGTTTTAACCGTAAAACTTGCAGGAGAGACAAACGGACCTGAGTGGGAGTTTGAATTTGGTTCTGTTAGCGAGGTTACAGGAAATTACTTAAGCATTAAATCAATTAAAGGTCCAGCAATCTTCGTTCAAGAAAGTCCAATTTTGGTTGCAAGACTTAGAGCTGAATTTTTTGATTTAACAATAGACAACACAAACACTTATTGGAAAGATAAAACTGTTGTGGGCGAAATATCTCAATTCTACGGAGCAGTTTCATCAGTTGAAATTGATGGTGGTGAAGATGCTGAGTTTGCAACAACAACATTCAGGGTTTCATCTGCTTCAACTTTTGAATTCCAAACTTCAGGTGAATTATCATTCAAAAAATTAGATAATATAATTGAAGATTTATCAATAGTGAATAGTGCTATTGATTCTGATGAAGATGGGGAAAAAGATAATTATTACTTTGTTTATAATTATGGTCATTATATTAAAGGCTGGAAAATTAAAGCATCCAAGGGTGAAGATGTTACATATTTTAGTTACAATGGAACATCGTGGGGTATTGATGAAAGCGGTATAGGAACTGCAATTAACATCATAAACAGTAACCAAAATACGTTTGCTAAGTTTATTGAATATCTAAAGGAATTCCTTGAGAGCAAAACAGGAACTTACACCATAACTATGATTCCAGAGTGGAATGGAGTGAGTGTTACAATTAATTCATCATCATTTGCAGAAACCACATTCGGTGAAGATTATGACTTACCGAATGCTGCAGTAATAGATGGTAAAACATTCTTCTCTTACGCTCAAATTCCAGACCAAGGTGAACCAAAGTTGATTTTGGATGGTAATAACAGTATTGAATGGAATTATTGCGAACTTAAATACGAATTCATTTCTGAATCATCTTATTTGGTTGATAATGTTGAGGCAATATATTTAAATGATGTTTATAAAATTACCTTAAACAACATCATTGATGCTGAAAATTTAGACAGCAATGATATTGAAGAAGGAAATTATATTATGGCAGAGGGAACGCCATATAGTGCAGCAAAATATGGATATGCAAACTTAAATAACAACACATTAGAAGATTATGACTCAACAACTTATCCACTTGTTGAAAATTATACAACCGGAATTTTGAAGAATTATCTTGAAGCTTGCGAAGATATAACAAATAAGCATAATCATGATATCTTCAATAAAGTGTTTAAAGATGGATCAAATGTTTGGATCTATCTTGTGGATCAAAAATCAACAACAGATCTTCCAATGTTTAAGCATGATTATGCAAAAATA
>JAZQYA010000062.1:0-34680 GCA_045633245.1 Candidatus Onthoplasma sp. | reverse complement strand
ATGAAGGAACAGAATATTCAGTTACTGCGTTTGATGATTCAATAACTGATGTTGTGATTCAAAGAGGAATTAACAACATTCCAGTTACAGAGATTGATGATGAGGTGTTTAAAAATTCTGATATAACCAGCATTACTTTGCCATCAACCCTAAAAACTATTGGTAGAAATGCATTCCGTTCAAGCACATTGAAAACCGTTAACATTCCTGCAAGTGTTACAACAATTGGAAGTCAAGCGTTCTATATGTGTGATGAATTGGAGAATCTTGTTCTTGAAGAAGGTTTAAAAACATTGGGAGAGAACATGACATTCACCGGTTGTTCAAGTTTAACTAGTATTTCAATTCCATCAAGTGTTACAGAAATTCCAGCATATTGTTTCTCGAGTTGTACAAGTTTGGCTGAAGTTAACATTCCAAATCAAGTAACATCAATCGGGGCTAATGCATTTATGCAATGTCCTATAACAAGCGTTACAATTCCAGATAGTGTTACCTTTGTTGGAGAAAGTGCATTTGGTAGTTGCGTAAACTTGGTCAGTGTAACTCTTTCTAATTCAACAACAAATTATGGCGATGGAGTGTTTAGCGGTTGTTCAAGTTTAACATCTATAACTCTTCCTGCGGCAGTAACTCACATTCCAAATAACATGTTTAAGCAATGTACATCTTTAAGTGAGATTATAGTTGAAGGTGACATAATTGGTATTGGTGATAATGCTTTATATGCTTGTCCAATCACTGAATTTAAATTTGGATCTTCACTTCAAAGTATTGGTGCAAACGCATTTACCGACACATTGTTGGAATCCGTTTCAATTCCATCAAGTGTAATAACAATTGGTGATCAAGCATTCTTGGGAACTCGAATTAATGAGGTTACAATCCCTACAACAGTTAAAACTTGGGGCTCTGGAGTCTTTATTCAATGTACTGAATTGGCAAATGTAACAATTGCTCAAGGAATAACAACAATTCCTGCGCGCATGTTCCAAATGTGTTCAAATTTGAAATCTGTCACACTTCCAACAACGCTTCAAACCATTGAACAACAGGCGTTTGACAGAACAGGCTTGACTAGTATTATAATTCCTGCAAGTGTGAATACTATAGGTTATAATGCATTCTTCATGTGTGAAAGTTTGGAAGAGGTTACTATTAATAGTGCAGCAGTCTTTGCGGCATTAACCTCACAAGAAGCATGTGGAAATTTGATTTACAACGCAACCAATATTCGTATTGACTCTACGATTTTTAACAATACTGCAAATACTTACTTAAAATCTTCATCGAGTGGTTATACTGCGTCACAGCAAGGAGGCACTGTGTTGTTATATAAAGAGGAGTTTGAAACACAATAATAATAATAAAGAAGCGAGCGTATAGTTCGCTTTTTTATTTTGGACTTGTGAAAATTCCAATTTTATTAATTTAATTATTGTTAAAAATTGAATAAATTAGTCATTTTAACAAGCATGAAGTTTAATATTTTTATTAAAAAATTAAACAAAATTATTGAAAATGTTACCAAAAATCTATTGACATAACTAGTTAATTATGCTAAAATTGCTCAGTATGAAAAATGCTCGCTTTGTTAAAATCAAAGATTTATACTATAAGTATAACTATTGCGAGCCGTACAACTTAATAAGGAGTTAGAATGGTTTCAAACACACTCAACATCAAAAAATTGAAAAGAGGCAAGGCTGAAAGATATAGTTTTGCCAAAACAGAAGTTCCTTTCGCAATGCCAGATTTGTTAAGCATTCAAAAGGAGTCTTACAAAAAATTCTTGGAAGAAGATATTGGGGAGATTTTGAATGAATTTAATCCAATCATAGACTACTCAAACAAAGCTGAGTTGTCTTTTTTGGGTTACTCAATCGACAAAACACCTAAATATTCTTGGTCAGAATGTAAAGTTAAACAAACGTCTTACACTGTTCCGCTCAAAGTGAATGTGCGTTTGCTTGTTAAGGAAACAGGTCAGATCATGGATCAAGAAGTTTTCTTGGGAGACATTCCATATATGTCTAAAGATGGTGGTTTCATTTGTAACGGAGTTGAAAGGGTTGTTCTTAACCAACTTATCAAATCACCTGGAGCTATTTTCAGTGGTGAACTCAACAAGTATGGCCGTATGGACTACTCTGGCGCAATTCAACCAAGTTATGGTATGTGGATCCAAACTGAACAAGTAACTGGTGACACACTTAGAGCAATTGTTGAAAGAAAATACAAAATGAGCCTTGGTGTTCTTCTCAAATGTTTTGGTTACACAAACGAAGAATTATTAAAGATTTTTGGAAATCATCCATTCATTGTTAACACTTTGGAAAAAGAACCTCAACTTACTCAAGAAGATGCGCTTATCGAATTTGGAAGACGCACTCGTCCTGGAGAAATTCCAAACCCTGACAACACATTGAGTTATATCAACGATCGTTTCTTCAATCCTCAACACTACAATCTTGAAAAGGTTGGTCGTTTTAAACTTAACAAGAAATTGTCACTTGCAAATCGTATCACTGATCAAATTGCTGCAAGCGAAGTTAAAGTTGGAAAGAAAGTTTATGTTTCAGCTGGTGAGTTTATTGACAAGCAAACTGCTTGGGCAATCCAAAACGCTGGTGTTAACTCAGTTGATATCATTGTTGAAGACAAAACTGTTAGAGTTGTTGGTAACAATCGTGTCAACCTTAAAGCTTATGCAAAACTTAACCCTGAAGAATTCGGTATAACTGAACTTGTTTATCTTCCTCTTCTTGATGAAATCTTAAAAGCAAACAAGGGCGATGAAGAAGCAATCAAAGTTGCAATAAAAGAAAACGTTAGAAAACTTGAAGACAGACAAGTTACTTTAGACGACATCATTGCAACAATAAGTTACCACCTAAATCTTATTGATGGAATTGGTGAAACTGACGAAATTGACAACTTGTCAATGAGAAGAGTTGCAACAAGTGGTGAATTGCTCCGTGACGAATTCCGTCGTGGTATGACAAAACTTCAAACTCAAGTTAGAGAAAGTTTGCAATCTCGTGATTTAACTGATATCACTCCAAGTCAAATTGTTAATGCTCGTCATATCAACAAGGTGTTTAAAGAATTTATGGCAACAAGCCAATTGTCAGCATTGATGGATCAAATAAATCCAGCTGCAAGTCTTCGTCATAAACGTCGTTTGAGTTCATTTGGTCCAGGCGGTGTTAAGAAAGAACGTGCAACTGTTGAAGTTCGTGACGTTAACCCATCTCACTATGGACGTATTTGTCTTGTTGAAACTCCAGAAGGTCAACCTATCGGTTTGATGACTTCTCTTGCTCAATTTGCTCGCGTTAACATGTATGGTTTCATTGAAACTCCATATAGAAAGTTGGACAGCAAAGGTCGAGTTACAGATGAACTTGAATTCTTGATGGCAGATGAAGAACGTGGTCACTATATTGGACAAGCAACCATTGAACTCAATGCAGACAAAACAATTAAAGAAGGTCTTGTTGAATGTCGTCACAATGGTCTTGCTGAACGTGTTGATTCAAGCATGATTGACTATGTTGAAATTAGTCCTCGTCAAGAATTATCTATTGGTGCAAGCTTAATCCCATTTGTTAACCACAGTCCAGGTAACCGTGCGCTAATGGGATCAAACATGCAATGTCAAGCAGTTCCAGTTCTTAAAGCCGATAGCCCAATCGTTGGAACAGGTGTTGAACATAAAATTGCTGTTGACTCTGGTGCTATGGTGCTTGCAGAACAAGATGGTGTTGTTAAGTATGTTTCTGCTGATTATATTACAATGGAATATGCAGACGGAAGCATTGTTAATCATAATTTAAGAAAGTTCGAAAGAACAAATGAAAAAGCTTGCTTCAACCAAAAACCAATCGTTAAGAAAGGTGAAAAAGTTAAAGCTGGTGATGTTCTTGCTGATGGACCTTCAACAGATAAAGGTGAAGTTGCGTTAGGAAAGAATATGACAGTTGCGTTTATTAACTGGGATGGTTTCAACTTCGAAGATGCTATCTTGGTTAATCAAAGAGTTGTTAGAGAAGATGCTTACACTTCAATTGCAATTCAACAAGTTAAAACTGAAGCTAGAACAACAAAACTTGGTGATGAAGAAATTACACGTGATATTCCAGGTGTTGGTGAAGACGCACTTAAAAATCTTGACGAAAATGGAATTGTTAGAATTGGAACAGAAGTTAAAGTTGGTGACATACTTGTTGGTAAAGTTACACCAAAAGGTGAAACAGATTTAACTCCTGAAGAAAGATTACTTAAAGCTATCTTTGGTGAAAAGACTAAAGAAGTTAAAAACACATCTTTAAAAGTTAAACATGGCGAAGAAGGTGTTGTTGTTGGAATTGAAATTCTTTCTAGAAAGAATAAAGATGAACTTGACGCTGGTGTTAACATGATGGTTAAAGTTTTAATCGCTCAAAAGCGTGTGCTTCAAGTGGGTGATAAACTTGCTGGTCGTTATGGTAACAAGGGTGTTATCTCAGTTGTTGTTCCAGAATGCGACATGCCATATATGGCAAATGGTGAAACAGTTGATATCTGTTTGAACCCACTTGGTGTTCCATCTCGTATGAACTTATCACAATTGATGGAAATTCACTTAGGTCTTGCTGCTAAACACTTGGATTGGAAAGTGGCTAGCCCAGGATTCGATGGCGCAACTAGAGAAGAAATTCAAGAATTGCTTCGTCAAAATGGTCTTCCAGAAGATGGAAAAATGCAATTATACGATGGAAGAACAGGTCTTCCTTTCGAAAATAAAACATCAGTTGGTGTGATGTATATGTTAAAGCTTGACCACATGGTTGAAGATAAAATCCACGCTCGTGGAATTGGAACCTATGCACTCATCACGCAACAACCTCTTGGTGGACGTAGCCAACTCGGTGGTCAACGTTTCGGTGAAATGGAAGTTTGGGCGCTTGAAGCGTATGGTGCATCAAGATTATTACAAGAAATGCTTACAATTAAGTCGGATGACGTTGAAGGACGTATTAAAACTTACGAAGCAATTGTTAAGGGTGAACCTATTCCAGAACCAGGAATGCCTGAATCATTCAAAGTTTTGGTTAAAGAAATGCAAGGTTTGTGTTTAGATGTTAAGATTTTAACAGCCGATAATCATGAACTTACAATTAATGAAGTTAGTGAAGAAGGCGAAGAAATCACAGCAGTTGAACCTGTTAATAAACAAGCTCTTGAAGATGTTACTCTTGAATTCGAAGATATCGCTAAAGAGTTTGAAAATGATGTGAATGCAACAGCATTCGATGAATCTGAGTTGTTTGACGACTTAGACGACTAAAATAATGGCGTTAGCCATATTGCTAATAAATAAAATTAGGCGACAGCCATTAAAAAATAGGAGAAAATAAGAATGTTTGAATTAAACAATTTTGATTCAATCCGTGTGGGTATTGCTTCACCAGAGATGATTAGAAGTTGGTCTCGTGGTGAAGTAACAAAGCCTGAAACTATCAATTATCGTACACAAAAACCAGAAAAAGATGGTCTTTTCTGTGAAAGAATTTTTGGACCAAAAAAAGACTGGGAATGTCACTGTGGTAAGTATAAAAGAGTTAGATATAAAGGCGTGGTTTGTGATAAATGTGGCGTTGAAGTAACTCGTTCTAAAGTTAGACGTGAAAGAATGGGTCACATTGAACTCGCTTGCCCGGTAAGCCATATTTGGTTCTTCAAGGGTGTTCCAAGTAGAATTGGTATTGCTCTTGATATGTCTCCAAAGCTTTTGGACGAAGTTTTATATTATGTAAGTTATGTTGTTCTTGACCCTAAGAACACAGAATTTACCTACAAACAAGTAATCCGTGACAGAGAATATCGTGAAGCGCTTGAAAAATATGGCCCTAATGGTTTCAGAGCCGGCATGGGTGCAGAAGCTGTTAAAGAATTATTAAATGATATTGACCTTGAAAAAGAACGTGAAGAATTAACTGATATCATGCACAATTCTAAAGGTCAAAAGAAACTTAAAGCAACTAAAAAATTGGAAGTTATTGAAGCTTTCATCAAGTCTGGGAACAAACCAAGCTGGATGATTCTTGATGCTGTTCCAGTTATTCCGCCAGATTTGCGTCCTTTGGTTCAAATTGATGGTGGTAAATTTGCTGCTAGTGACTTGAACGATTTATATCGTAGAGTTATTAACCGTAATAATCGTTTGAAAAAATTGATGGAACTTGGTGCTCCAGAAATTATTGTTCGTAACGAAAAACGTATGCTTCAAGAAGCTGTTGACGCATTGTTTGACAACGGTAAACGTGGTCGTGCTGTTCAAGGAAGCCGTCAAAGAGATTTGAAATCTTTAACTGCATCTTTGAAAGGTAAACATGGTCGTTTCCGTCAAAACTTATTGGGTAAACGTGTTGACTATTCTGGTCGTTCAGTTATCGTTGTTGGTCCTGAACTTAAGATTTATCAATGCGGATTGCCAAAGATGATGGCACTTGAATTGTTCCGTCCGTTCATTATTAAAAGATTGTTAGAACTTAATGCTACTAACAACCTTAAGAAAGCAACAAGAATGATTGATCAAGAAAGACCAATCGTTTATGATATCTTGCAAGAAGTTGTTGAAGGTCACCCAGTGCTACTTAACCGTGCTCCAACACTTCATAAATTGTCAGTGCAAGCCTTTGAACCAATCTTAGTTGAAGGTAAAGCAATCAGACTACCACCTTTGGCGTGTTCAGGCTTTAACGCCGACTTCGACGGTGACCAAATGTCTATGCACGTTCCACTTTCAGTTGAAGCAAGAACAGAAGCTAGAATGTTGTTGCTAGCCTCAAATAACGTTTTAAAACCAAGTGATGGTGCTCCAAATATGGTTCCTTCACAAGACATGATTTTGGGTAACTACTATATCACAACGGAAAGAATTGGTGCTAAGGGTGAAGGAATGACCTTCGGATCAATTGAAGAAGCTCATTTGGCTCACGAAAACGGAATGCTTAGCTTACAAGCAAAAATTAACGTTAGAAGAACTGTTGAGTTTAATGGTGAAATGATAACCGGAAGAACTCAAACAACTTTAGGAAGAATTATTTTCAACAGCGTTATTCCTCAAGATTTAGGATTTATTGACAGAACTAAACGTGAAAACGCATTTGAGTTTGAAATTAATGAAGAAGTTAAAAAAGGTTTATACAAAAAACTTATTGAAACTTGTTATCGTAAACATGGAACTAACACAACTGTTACAATGATAGACGATGTTAAAAACATGGGCTATAAATATAGTACACTTGCATCAGTTTCATTCTCAATCTTTGACCTTACAGAAGCAAAAGAAAGAGAAGAGATAATCAATGCAACAGATGACATTGTTAAACAAAATGACGAACTTTATATGCAAGGTTTGGTAAACTACGAAGACAAAAAATCTAAGAATATGACTTTGTGGGGCAAAACTGCTGACGACCTTGTTAAAGTTACAAGTGCTCAAATGGATAAATTTAATCCACTTAAAGTAATCCTTGTTTCAGGTGCGCGTGGTAGTGAATCTCAATTGAAACAATTGTCAGGTATGCTTGGAAACATGGATGCGGCATCAGGTGGTGTGAGTGACGTTCCAATTAAATCTAACTTTGGTAGAGGACTTTCTCCATTAGAATATTACAGTGCTGCTCGTGGTTCACGTAAACAATTGATGGATACAGCGCTTAAAACAGCTGACTCTGGTTATTTGACTAGAAGATTGGTTGATATTGCTCAAGACACAACAGTTACAGAACATGACTGTTTTGGAGCTCTTAATGAAGGAGTTAAAGGTATTGAAGTTACTGCTATTGTTCAAAATGGTAGTGAAATTGAAAGTTTAGAAAACAGAATTGTTGGTCGTTACACTGCCGAAGTTGTTGTTAACCCTAAAACAAAACAACAAATCATTGGTGCTGATGAATTTATAACAAATGAATTGGCAAAAGAAATCGTTAATGCAGGTATCACAAAAGTTCAAATTAGAAGTTTGTTAACATGTAAAGCTAAAACTGGTGTTTGTGCTAAATGTTACGGTAGAGATATGTCAACAAACGAAATTGTTCATCTTGGTGAAGCAGTTGGTGTTATCGCGGCTCAATCAATCGGTGAACCAGGTACACAGCTCGTATTGCGTACATTCCACAGCGGTGGTGCGGCGTCTGCCGATATCACAACAGGTTTGCCAAGAGTTGAAGAAATTTTCGAAGCAAGAAATCCAAAAGGTGCTGCTGTTATCTGTGAAATTGGTGGTAAAGTTAAAATCAATCAAATTGACAAACGTTTTGAAGTTGTTGTTAAAGGAACAACTGAAGAAAGTTATATCTTACCTTACGGTTCAACAATGAAAGTTAAAAATGGAGATGTTGTAACTCCTGGTACAGCGCTCACTGAAGGACCTTTGAACCCTAGAGATGTATTGCGTACCCGTGGTGTTAAAGCTGTTCAAGAATATTTGTTAAATGAAGTGTTACAAGTTTATAAGTCACAAGCAGTTTCAATTAATGCTAAACACTTGGAAATTATCATTAAACAAATGCTTAGAAAAGTAAAAATTGAAAATTCAGGCGATACAGATCTTCTTCCTGGTGACATTGTAGACATCAGAACTTACGAACAAGCAAACTTGAAAGCTCTTCAAGAAGGCGGAATTCCTGCAACTGCAAAACGTGAACTCCAAGGTATCACAAAAGCAAGCTTAACAACTGAAAGTTTCTTGTCTGCCGCTTCATTCCAAGAATCAAGCAATGTGTTGACAGAAGCTGCATTGAAGGGTAAAGTTGATAAACTTCAAGGACTTAAAGAAAACATCATCATTGGTAAAATGATCCCAGCAGGAACAGGTGCTCCAATGTATAGAAATCTTCTTCCAAAACAAGTTAAAGATGATTCAGGTGTGTTTAGTGATGAAAACATTAATATCAAATTTGACGATTTGGATGAAAATGATGATGAAGAATTTTAATAACAAAAAAGGCATCAATTAAGATGTCTTTTTTTAGATTTAATAATTTTTAATAAAAATAAAAAAATACTTTAAAATACTATTTTATAGGGTTTTATTAATATTTAAATATTTTTTAAAATTATTAATAAAAATAATTAAAAAGTATTTACAAATAAAAAAATATATGCTAATATGTAGTCATAAATATAAAACAAATATTTTGTATGTTTGTTTAGTTAGGAGGTCGTTATGGGAAGAACTTTATCAAGTAGAGAATTAAAAAACGGTCGTGAAGAATATGCTGCTGAATACAGCAGTGTGCTTCTTGCAAAAATTGCAGAAGGCAAAAGAATACCTCAATCTAACAATACAATCAGCGTTAAAGAATCATTGATTTCTAAAACAAGAAGCAAAGCAAGAATATTAAATCTTGAACACTATCTTGCACCTGAATTTAAAAAGCATGCTGGTAACAAAGCAGACACTGCAATAATATTTAATAAAGTTATTGGCAAATACGCAAAAAATGAAAACACTTATTCAGCATAATCAAAACTCCCGTTTGGGAGTTTTTTTTTCTTTTTTAATTGTGCTTCAAATTATTTTACATTATTTTGTTTTTATGATATAATTACATTACCATTGATAATGGGAAAAGAGGGTTTTATGAAAGATTTAGTTTATCCTGCTGTAATTTATAAAGATGTTAACAATCAAGGTTTTACGATTGCAATTCACGATTTGGGAATTGTAACAGATGGTGAAACAATTGTTGATGCATATATAAAAGCAAAAGAATATCTTTGTGCAATGGTTGATTGTGCAATTAAATTTGATTGTGACATTGAAGCACCAAGCGATTTTGAAGAAGTTTATGCAAAGAACAATAATGGAAAAGAAAGAAACATTGTTCTTTTGGTTGATGCGTTGGCTTAATAGCGAGTAGACTATGACAAAAGTTAACACACAACAGTGGAGCCAATTGGATTTCTTAATTAATAATTTCTATGAAGTTGTTGAGTATAAACGTGGTCGTGGTATATATGGCGATCGCGTTGTTTTAAAGCGATCAAAGGATAGTGGTGCCATTTTTGGTGAGCCTAATAGATTATATGAATTCTATTATATGGATGCAAATGCGGTTAAGGAATTGCCAAGAACAGTTTTTGAAAAAATTAAAATTATAACAAGATTTATTGTTTCTCCAGAAGATATGAATGTTTTGTGTAATTTTGAAAAATTTGGTGATCTCGAACCGACAGAGTGGGCAATTGACACTGAAAGAGAGTTGTTGCAAAAACCTTCAATTGATTTTGAAGAGCTAAATAAAAAATTAATTGCTAGATATAAACTTTTAGGGGCAAACTTCTTAACAAAATTAAATAAACATAGAGAAAAGCAATATTTCTTGTGTTCTAGTGAAGGTTTTAATTTTATTACAAAAGAATATGCAGATTCACAAATGATATTGTTATAATATCTGTTAAAAATTTCTAGTTTTGACGATAGACAAACAAGTTTTTATAATAAAATTGTTTTATCGACAATACTAGATTTTTTTCTTATAATAAAAGAAATTATTCAACTTAAACTAAAAATGTAAAGTTAAAAAAGTTTTGATTTTGCATTTGCATTAATAAATCATGAAATTGTAAAAATTTTGCATTTTTTGTTAGTAAAGTTTGCAAATATTGAATGATTTTGTTTGACAAATTTCTTGATATTGATTAGAATAAACTAGACTTAAATTTATAGGAGACAGAAATGAAAGTTTTAAGTAAGTATTTTAAAGTTGCATTATGCTTTATGGCATTCGCATTATGCAGTTTCATGTTTGCATTTACTCCAACTTACACAGCTGTTCAAGCTGCCGAAATGGCAATTGAAAACTATAAAGTTGCGATCAATGCACTCAAAATGCCAACAAAAACAGTTGACTATGAAAAGGGTGACGTATTCAGAATTCCTTTATTGAACGACACTCTTGATAGCAATTACACAATTCGTGTGATTGATCCATCAGGTTATTATCATAACTATACTGTTGGCGGAACAAATGAAGATTCTTTCTTCCGTGGACAACTTTATGAAGCTACTGCAGAAGACAAAGATTTAGTTCTTGGCAACAAGTATTTAGAAGTTGATGCTAAAAATGATGGTGATTACAAGATTTTGTATATCTCAACAGTTAATAATAAAGTTTATTATTCAAACACTTACACAGTGTCTGTAACTAATGTTTCATATGAGTTGGATTTCACAACTCCTGTTTTGGACGCAGATAATAACGTTGTTGGTTACACAAAGAATAGTATGCCTTCAAAATTGGCTGAAAGTGATGAAAAGTTCTATCTTCCAGTTGCTTATGCAAAAATCAAGGATCAAGATTTCAATATCAACGCAGATACAGGTGCTGTTGAAAATGATGTTGCATCAATCAAGGTAACAAAAGATGGTGCTCCACAAGAATTATATGATGAAACAAAGCCAGAGGCTGAGAGAACAGATCTAACAAAAACTGTTTTTGGTAAGACAGAAGAAGGCGCTTATTATGTGATTCCTAGGGAAGAAGGTGTTTACACTATTGAGTATTCATATGATGATAGTGCAAATCGTCCAACAAAAACATTCACTATTAATGTTGAACAAGGTTACCAAGTTGGAGCATTGAAACTTGCTTCAACTCCAACAATGCCAACAATTGAATTGGGCAAAGAAATAACTTTACCAAAAATTACAGTTAATGCTGGCGATGAAAAGAATGTTGATGTTGATGTTAAATCAATCGTTATTGAAAAAGAAAACAGCAATGGCGCTATTAAATGCGTGTTGGAAAACAACAACTTCGAATTTATTATGTCTCCAGAAAATTTCACTGGTGTTGATAATTACGAAGATATGGTTGGAAATTACCGCATAACTTATAATGTTCAATATCTCAATGAAGAAAACACTTTAACAGAAACATTCAAAGTTTCAGGTGTAACAGTTAGCGCAAAACCTACAATTAAATTATCTTACAACTATGATACAACTGCTGATGATTATGCAGAAAAAGTTGTTCTCGGCGCAGAAACAGAATTAATGGCTGAATATGCTTCTGATTCTGAATTTATTCTTCCTGCAGTTTACGTTGAAGATGCTGTCACAACAGATTTTGAAGATTTCATTATCGTTCGTGCGATCAGAAAGGGTAGCACATACTACTATATTGATAACTATAAATACGATGAAGGTGCTGAAAATGGCATTTCAACAGATATTGATGCAAGATATAAAAATGCTTCAGGTGATGCTAACATTGGTGATCCAACTAAGGCTGTTAAATTCAAATTTGACGAATCAGCAACGAATACTGAAGGAACATTCTATCTTGAATATAGAGTTATCACAAAACAAGTAAAAGAAAGAGAAAGTTATCTTTATGTTAATGGAACAAGCACAAAATATTCATTTAAAGTTGTTGCTTCAACATCATTAACAAAATATGAAGATCCAACAATCGAAATCACAAACTTGAAAGATAGTTCAGTTAAAAATACTGACAGTATTACAGTTAAAGTTAGTTCAAAAGATAAAGTTGACACAAGACTTAAAAATGCAGTGTTCACTTACACAGCTCCAAAGTCATTAAATTTTGAAGATGGCTTAACAACATTTGAAGATCACCTTGCATTTGTGCTTGACAACCTTAGCAAAACTTTGGGAACAAACAAATCTTGTCATCTTCTTGATGATGAAAGATTAATTAACGGTTGGACTGTTTATGGTGAAAATGATGAGTCTGATGCAGATGACACAACATACAATGGTCTTGCTTACTATTTTGAAAATGTAACAAAAATTGAAGAAAATGAAACTGAAAATAATTACGATTTAGATTTATCATCTTATGTTTCAGGAAATGTTAATGTTGTTGCTGCAACAATCAACGATGCTGGTTTGATTGGCTCAGATGTTAAAACTTTAACAATTAAAGATGCAACAGACGCAATTGCTCCAACAATCACTGTTTATGCAGCAGGAAAGTGGGCTGTTAATGCTGATCCAACAAAACTAGATGATGCATCATTTGTTGTTGGTCAAGGTGAAACAGTTGAATTGCCAACAGTATACGCATTAGATGCAGATAAAACATTAAGTTTAAATGTAATGTATT
The DNA here is from genome assembly GCA_045633245.1 of Candidatus Onthoplasma sp. GTDB lineage: Bacteria > Bacillota > Clostridia > Christensenellales > UBA1242 > Onthoplasma. The sequence continues at coordinate 21,550 of JAZQYA010000062.1, read as the reverse complement.
ATATTAATTCTCCAGAGAATTCATATGGAGCAATTAATTATCTTTCTCCAACAGGAAAGAGTTTCTATTACGACACAGTTAAGGGTTCAGAAGTTCAACTTATTAAAGGTGGAAACATCGTAACAAGTGAAATAGGAACATATTATGTTGCTTACACTGCAACAGACGTTGCTGGTAACACAACTGTTATGTATTTCACATTCGAAGTTGAAGACACTTCAAAACCAATCCTTTCAGTTGAACCGGTTGCTGATGATGTTACAATCTCAGGAAACACTATCACTGGTGGAAAGGGAACAATCATTGACTTCGAAGCAACATTAAAACATTCAGATGGTTCTGAAATTGCTGATGATGAAGATGAAACTATCACAATCACTATTGAAGATGAAGGTAGAGGACTTGATTATCAACTAAGCGGAAACAGTAAAACTTCTTATATGTTTAATAGCTATGGAACTTATATTGTAACAATCGGAGGATCATACAAATCTGATCTTGTTGCAGATCCAATTGAAGCAGATAAAAAAATAATTAAAGTTGTTATTGAAAAGAAAGAAATTAAATGGTTGGGCGAATTTGACGTTCCAGCATATGCATCACAAGATGAAGAATTATTCTTACCAGATGTTGCTGCAAGTAACAATGCAATCGTTAAAGTAACATATGTGGCTCCAGGAGATACTTCAAGCGAAGCAACTGAAGCAACAAAAGTTACTAAGAATGGTTACACTTATTGGACATTCAAAACTAATAAAACATCAAAAGGAACTTACACTGTAACTTACACTGCAACTACTAATGAAGATGTTTTAACAAAAACAATTTCAATTAAAGTTGGTGATAACGTTGCTCCAACAATGTCATTCAACAGAGGTGAATTAACTCAAGATTTCATCTATGATGGTGAACACAATATTGAATATGTTCTTGAAGTTAACAAGAGCAAGAAAACATTTGTAGTTAAAGTTATCAATAATGGAAAAGAAGTATCTCACAACATTGGATTGCTTATTTCTGATAAAGATGATACTGGTACAACAAATTCAAATATGTCTTGGACTAACTTATCATATGAATTAAAAGGTGATAACGTTACCGTTGGCGAAAGTTCAACAACAAACGGAACTAAAACAACACAATATTTCATTAATGGAACTGGTAAATATACTTTAGAATTATCTATGAAAGATAGTTATGACAACGAAAGAAAATCAACAATAGAATTCAATGTTGTTTCAGAAGAAAAAGTTGAAGAAGACAACGATACAGTTATTGGTGCAGTTCTAATTGTTATCTCATTAATCTTATTGGCAGGTGTTATCTTATTCTTCACTTTAACAGGTAAGAAAGGTGGCTCTAAAACAGCAAAAAAAGATAAAACTGTTAAGTCTAAAAAAGAAAACAATGAAAACGTTGATGAAGCAAAATCAGGAGACGTTGAATAATTAACAATAAAAAAATCTCACTAATTGTGAGATTTTTTTTATCTTAACTTACGTTTTAACTTTGCAATTTCTTCACGTAGTTTTATTGCTGTTTCAAAATCTAATTGGTTTGCAGCTGTATTCATCATGCCTTTCATTTGTTCAATCTTTTTGAGAATGTCTTGTTTGTCCATCTTTTCTGGCTTTTCTTCCATTCTAATTTTTAGACTATCAACAATTCCCTTTTTAATTGACATAGGTTGAACATTATGAATTTTATTATATTCAATTTGCTTTTCACGGCGACGATTTGTTTCATCAATTGCGATTCGCATGCTATCTGTTATGCGATCGGCATACATAATAACTTTACTTTCGCTATTTCTTGCTGCACGACCAATTGTTTGAATTAGAGAAGTTGCCGATCTTAAAAATCCTTCTTTGTCAGCATCAAGAATTGCAACTAAGGTGACTTCTGGAAGATCTAAGCCCTCACGTAATAGATTAATTCCAACCAAAACATCAAACTCGTCCGCTCGTAGTTCATTTATTATTTTAACACGTTCTAAAGTGTCAATATCGCTGTGAAGATATTTAACTCGAATTCCGTTTTCACCAAGATATTTTGTTAAGTCTTCTGCCATTTTCTTTGTTAGAGTTGTAACTAAAACTTTTCCGTGATTTTTAATGTTCTTTTGAATTTCATCATGAAGATTATCAACCTGACCATTGCTTGGCCTAATTTCTACTTCAGGATCTAAGAGATATGTTGGGCGAATAATTTGTTCAACGACTTGTCCAGAAAGAGAAAGTTCATATTCATTTGGTGTGGCTGAGACATAAATTGTTTGACCGATTCTTGAATTAAATTCTTCAAAGTTAAGCGGGCGATTATCGTAAGCACTTGGTAGTCTGAAACCATAATCGACAAGGTTTGTTTTTCTTGCACGATCACCATTAAACATTCCTCTAACTTGTGGCAATGTTATGTGACTTTCATCAACAAACAGAAGAAAGCCATTAGGGAAATAATCAAGTAAAGTATATGGTGGTTCGCCGGGATTTCTACCATCAAAATATCGTGAATAGTTTTCTATTCCTGAGCAATATCCCATTTCTTGCATCATTTCCAAGTCGTAGTTGGTTCTTTCTCTTATTCTTTGTGCTTCAATAAATTTATTATCTCTTGTGAAAATATCTTCTTGTTTGATTGCATCTGCACGTATTTCAGCCAATGCCGCTTGTAATTTTTCACTTCCAACAGCATAGTGGCTTGCTGGGAAGATCGGGCAGTGCTTAAGTCTGTTTAAAACCTTGCCTGTAACTACGTCAAACTCGCTTATATTTTCAATTTCGTCATCAAAAAATTCAACTCTAATAGCACGTTCGCTGCTATCAGCTGGAAAAATATCAACAACATCACCTCTTGCTCTAAATGTTGAACGAGTGAAGTCAATTTCATTTCTGCTATATTGAATGTTAATTAGTCTGTGAATCAAATCTTCACGAGTTAATTTGTCTCCAACTCGAAGAGAAATATGTAAATCATAATATTCTTTTGGAGCACCTAAGCCATAAATACATGAAACAGAAGCAACAACGATGGTGTCACTTCGCTCTAACAAACTACTAGTGGCACTGTGGCGAAGTTTATCAATTTCATCATTTACACTCATATCTTTTTCAATATAAGTATCACTAGAGACAATATATGCTTCAGGTTGGTAGTAGTCGTAATAAGATACAAAAAATTCCACTCTATTGTTAGGGAAAAATTCTCTAAACTCATTGCAGAGTTGAGCTGCAAGAGTTTTGTTATGAGCAAGAACTAGAGTGGGACGATTTGTTTGAGCAATAATATTTGCCATTGTGAAAGTTTTTCCGCTGCCTGTAACACCTTTTAAAACTTGAGCAGACAAACCATCATTGATTCCTTCAACTAATGATGCAATTGCTTTAGGTTGGTCACCAGTTGGTTTATATTTAGAATGTAATTCAAATTTGCGATATTCCATAATAATTCCTAGAAGAAAATAATTTTAATTAAACCACCAATTAGCGCACTGACGATTGCCAAAATGCAGGTTCTTCCAAGCATCCACCAAATGTTGCGCTTGTTATTAGTTAATTCCCTGTGAAAACCTTCACCTTTTAACTTTAATGACACGCAAAAAACAGGATTTCCTCGTTTATCTGATTTAAAAAGTTCAATATAATTATCATAACTGAGATTTGTCATTATCTTTTCAAGTTCATCAGGGAAGATAACATATTTATCTGCAACAAAAGATATAATTTCACGCGGAGAAATAAGACAAGACTTTTTGCCTTGACACTTTTGATAGACATATTCCATAACGTATTTTTCTTTAAATGTTAGCATAGTTTTTCCTTAAAATGTGAGATAAAAGAATATTAATATTGCAAGCATAGAACCAATAAATGACGCCATCATAAAATAAATATATTGCATTATATTTTGTCGACTTTTGCTTTGATAAGTTTTGGAACTTTCTTGTTCTAAATAAATTCTTGCTTTTGGCATTAACGAATAACAATAAGTGTTTTCTTCTTTAAATTTGATATTTATATATTGTTGTTTTTCTAAAAACTCAACGCTTTGTTTTATTGTTTCTACGTCAAATTGAGATTTTTGACTGATTGTTGATAATATTTCATTTGCTGTAACAACTTTGTATGCGCTACCTTCAGCTAATCGGTTTAGCGCTTTCAAAACAATGGTTGTTTTTTTATCTAACATGCTTTACTCCTATGATTATATCATCTAGAAGTATTTTTTGCAATTAAATTAGCAATTATTTGTTATTTACAAAGTTTCTTATATTCATTTAATTGATCTTTAATAAATTTGAATGCTGTTTCAAATGGTGCATCAGTTGTCAGATCAACACCAATTTCTTTTAAGATTTCAACTGCAGGTTTGTTTGTGCCATTTTTTAGGAAATCAATATATTTTTGATAGAAGCCTTTTTCATTTAACAACTTGTATACAAGTGTTATTGCAGTTATCATTCCTGTTGAATACGAATAAACATAATAAGCGTTATAAAAGTGAGGAATTCGTTCCCATTCATATTGTAAACCTTTTGGAAGCAAACAAGAATTGCCATAATATTTCTTGTTAAGTTCGAAATATTTTTTGTTTAAATCAGCGTAGGTTATAGGAATTTCCTTGTCTACACATTCATGAGAGTATAGTTCAAATTCGCTAAATAGAGTTTGTCTAAAAATTGTGTTTCTAACGTCTTCTAATAAAGAGTGAATGTAATAAGCTTTATCTTTTCTGTTTGAATTTCTTTGCATTTGAAGATTTAGCAAAATTTCATTTGTTGTGCTGGCAATTTCAGCTGCAAATATTGAAATTTCTGCCTTTTCTCTTGGTTGAGCGTTGTTAAAATATTCAGCATTGATGCAATGTCCCATTTCATGAATTAAGGTTGAAACAGAACCAAAATTATAATTGTAATTCATTAAAATTAATGTTTTTGCGTCATAACAATTTGAACAATAAGCACCAGAATTTTTGTTTGCATTTGGCATGTAGTCAATAGATTTGTCATTAAGTTTGTTTTTAACAAGTGAAACATATTCTTCGCCAATAGGTTTGATGGCATCAAGAATTAATTCATGAGCTTTCTTTAAGGTGATTTTTTGATTGTTCTTAGAGTCTTCAAACAAATCGTAATAAGCAAAAGTTTTGTCTTTAGATAACTTCTTTTGAAATTTAATATAGTCTTGCAAAATATTAATATTTTTATTTACATTTTTAATATTATTTTCAAAAACGGACATAGGAACATCCTCAGCATATAAAACTTCTTCCAACAATGAATTATAATTTTTTAGTTTGTACTTAAATTTATCTAATTCAATGTCTTTTAAATATAATTCGGCAAATGTTTTATTTAGCCTTCCAAAAGCTTTCATACGTGATTCAAAAGTAGTTTTTCTAAGTATTTTGTCCTTGCTTCGAAGAAAAATAGGTGCTGTTGAATTGTCAACTTTGTGTTTCAAACCTTTAGAATCAACAGCTTCATCAAAAGACATTTCACTGTCGGTTAAGATGCTGTGAATGTTTGAATTGTTTCCTAAAAATCCACCCATTTTTGCAAGTAGTTCGGTAGTTTTTTCATCCAAACGATGGGGTTTAAATTTAATTACATTTTTAATAGTGTTTTCAAAATTTTTAAATCTAATGTCACTAAGCAGAGAATTTAAATATTCATCACTTAATTCATACATTTGTGGCATAAAATATGCATTAACTTCATTCATTTTTGAAAATAAATTATCAAATTTTTGTGATAAAGATAGCATTTTTATATCGCTTGAGTCAACGTTTAAAGAGTGGCTTATATAATGAGCAAGCTTATATATTTTAATTTCATCTGATTCATATTTTGTTAATGCTTCTATTAATGTTTCTTTATTTGCTAGTTTTCCATTATATTTTGGATAAACCTTTATTAATTTTTCCATTAGTTTAAAAATATCTTCAATTTCTTCTTCACTTGAAATATAAGAAGATAAATCCCATTTAAAATTATTATCAATATGTGATCTATGTTTCATTGAAACCTCCATAATCTACATAATAATTAGTTTAAATTAACTAAAACAAAAGTCAAGTAAATTTATATGCGATATTAAAGAAAACAATAATTTTAAAAAGAAGTGAAAAAATCGCATACAAAGTATTTTAAAAATTTAATATAATGCACTTGAAATTTGTTATTTTATTTGTTAAAATTATAGTTGATAAGTTTTTGGATAATATTAAGGGAAATGGTGATTATGTTAGAAAATATTATTATCAAAGGTGCAAAGGAAAACAACTTAAAAAATATAAATTTAACTATTCCAAAAAACAAGTTGGTTGTTTTTTCTGGTGTGAGTGGTTGTGGAAAATCAACCCTTGCGTTTGACACAATTTTTGCTGAAGGCCAAAGAAGATATATGGAAAGCTTGTCTAGTTATGCTCGTCAATTTTTAGGACAAATGAACAAGCCGGATGTTGAAAGTATTGATGGACTCAGCCCAGCTATTTCAATTGATCAAAAATCCACAAATAATAATCCACGCTCAACTGTAGGAACTATAACTGAAATTTATGATTATTTAAGGTTGTTATTTGCTAGAATTGGAAAACCTTATTGCCCTAAATGTGGAAAACCAATTACGATTCAAACAATTGATCAGATTGTTGATAGGGTTATGGCAGAAGAAGACGGCTCTAAAATGCTTATAATGGCACCAATTGTGAGAAGTCAAAAGGGAACGCACGAAAAGACATTAGCGGGATTGCGCAAAGATGGTTATGTTAGGGTTATGGTTGATGGTTCTGTGTTTTCTCTTGATGATAACATCGTTCTAGACAAGAATAAACGTCACGATGTTTATGTGATTGTTGACAGACTTGTTAAAAAAGAAGGAGTAATTTCCAGACTTACGGAATCAATTGATAAATGTTTGCAAATGTCTGACGGTTTGGTAATTGTTAATATTAATAACGAAAATAAATTGTATAGTGTTAAATATAGCTGTGTTGATTGCGGGGTTTCTATTCCTGAAATTGAGCCTACATTGTTTAGTTTTAATAACCACACAGGAGCTTGTCCAAAATGCGGCGGTCTTGGATATGTTGTTAAAATTGGAGAAAATTCTATTGTTAAAAATGATAGATTATCAATTAATGAGGGCGCATTGTCTGTTATGGGCTTTAATATAGATGCAACAGGTGTTACAAAAAAAGCTCTTAGCAAATTAGCCAGAGAACATGGTTTTTCGCTTGATATGCCGTATTACCAAATACCAAAAGAAGCAAGAAATATTTTGATCAATGGAGAATCAGGAAATGCTGATAAGATTGCTCCAAATTTGCATCAATATTTAATACAAAAAGACATGCTTTTTATGGGAATAATTCCAGATTTGTTAAGAAGATTTCAAGAAAGTCAAAGCGATTATGTTAAAGAAGAAATTTTCAAACTTATGAGTGAAGACATCTGTCCTGAATGTTTGGGAAAAAGATTAAATCCTAGTGCTTTATCAATTAAAATAGACGGAAAAAATATTGCAGAACTTTGTGATATGTCGATTAGTAGATTATACTCATTTATAAAAGAATTAAAATTAAGCAAGACTGAAAAAATTATCGCTGAGAGCATATTGAATGAAATAACTTCACGATTATCGTTTTTAATCAATGTGGGTTTAACCTATTTAACTCTTTCAAGGCGTGCTGGAACATTGTCTGGTGGAGAATCTCAAAGAATAAGGTTGGCAACGCAAATTGGAAGTGGTTTAAGTGGGGTATTATATATTCTTGATGAACCAAGTATTGGACTTCATCAAAGAGATAATGATAGACTTATTGACACATTAAAAAACCTTAGAGATTTGGGAAACACGCTTATTGTTGTTGAACATGATGAAGACACTATTCGTCAGGCAGATTACATTGTTGATATTGGGCCAAAAGCGGGTGTCCATGGCGGTGAAATTGTGGCTCAAGGTCAAATTGAGGATTTGATGAATTCTCCAAATTCAATGACGGGGAAATTCTTATCTGGTGAGATGAAAATTTCAGTGCCAACAATTAGAAGAGAAGTTAAAACTGAATTTATTCGATTGTTGGGATGTCGTGAGCACAACATCTCAGACTTAGATGTTGCAATTCCTAAAGGCGTTTTAACTTGTGTTACGGGTGTTAGTGGTAGCGGAAAATCCACACTTGTTAATGATATATTTTATCGTGCACTATTTAATAAAATAAATCGCAGAGATAAGGATAAAAATTTGGATGAAATTTTAGGCATTGAAGAAATCGATAAAGTTATACAAATTGATCAAACACCTATTGGTAGAACACCAAGGAGTAATCCTGCAACATATTCTGGAGTGTTTACAAAAATTAGAGAGTTGTTTGCGTCAACACCAACAGGAAAAGAAAAAGGCTTTGATTTGGGCAAATTTAGTTTTAATGTTGAGGGCGGACGATGTGATGCCTGCTCGGGTGATGGTGTTAAACGGCTTAAAATGTATTTTATGGCGGATGTTTTCGTTCCATGTGAAGTGTGTGGTGGAAAACGTTATACTCGAGAAGTTTTGAATGTGAAATATAAGGGAAAATCAATTTATGATGTTTTGGAAATGACAATAGATGAAGCATACGTGTTCTTTGATGCAATTCCTCAAATTAAATCAAAATTGCAAACACTTGTTGACGTTGGGTTGGGCTATATAAAACTAGGTCAGAGTGCGACCACGCTTTCTGGTGGTGAAGCGCAAAGACTTAAACTTGCAACAGAATTAACCAGACGTGACACAGGAAATGCAGTTTACATTTTAGATGAGCCAACAACAGGGCTTCATTCATATGATGTTAAAAAACTTGTTGATATTCTTCAAAGACTTGTTGGAAATGGTAACACGGTTGTTGTTATTGAACATAACTTAGATATTGTTAAAACAGCAGATTATATTATTGATATGGGTCCAGAAGGTGGAGAAGGTGGCGGAAAGATTGTGGCAACTGGAACTCCTGAAGAAGTTTGCAAGATTAAGGGAAGTTATACAGGAAAGTATTTGAAAAAAATATTAAAAAATGCCTAAAAAAAACTATAACCGTTTTGATAAAGGTATCATTGCGGTTATAGTGTTTAATTTTTGATTTTATAACAAATTTAAACAAGACACGCCTGTTGCTTCTTTAAGACCAACAATGTTATAACTTAATAGACGAGAGTAAGTTATAGCATCTTCTTGATTTTCGTTTGTTATAGAAGCACATAGATATTGCAAGTAATCGCTAACAGGTTGAAGATCTTTTCTTGAAATGGATATGCAAAGCGTATCCATTTCTTTTGTCCAAAAATCATTTAATTCAAGTATTTCTTTTTGAATATTTTCGTTAGTTATATCAGAGATTTGTAGATTTTCAAAAATATAATTACTTTTCTGCTCAAGAGAATTGAAAATGTAATTTGTATGAATTGTGTCCCAAACACATAAACCTAAAACTGCGAGCAAAAGTGTTAACATTGGTATCCATAATTTCATAGCGAAATCTCCTCATTGATATTTTTAATTGTTTTGCACGAGCCGTGTTTTGTTTGATAAAAAACTTTTCCGTCAGCATCAATTGATAAAATTATAAAATCACTTATTGAATTAACATTGAGATGTTTAATGAGTTTATTTAATTTGTATTCATCTAGACCAACTTCTGCCATTTGGGTTTTCATTATTTTTCCATCACTAACAACAATGGAAGGAAGTTTTGCGGGTGGATTGTTTGCGCCCACATCTTGAGCTGTTGCAGGGGCATTTTCACTTTTGGGAATTATGCTTATTTTTCCATTTGTTTCAATAATGGCATACAAAACTTGTTCAAAACTATAATAACCATTTTGTCTTAACATTTCTGTGATATCATCAATGTTAATATTAAGATCTTTAAAAGATTGATATTCAAGACCATTAGGACTGATTATCACAACAGGACGACCGCTAATAATTCTTCTTATTTTAATGTTTTTGCGAGTTAGAAGCGTTATGCTATAGTGAATTAAAACCAAAATTGCTAAAGGTAAAATTCCATGCAAAAGTGGTATGTTAGAATCGCTCATCGGTAGTGTGGCAAGGTCGGCAATAATTAAAGTTATAACAACTTCATAAGGTTGCATTTCACCGATTTGGCGTTTTCCCATAAGACGCAAGAACAATAAAACTGTTATATAAATTATCAAAACTCTAATAAAAACTACTAACATATAATAAGTTTGTTCAACATTATTGTTTTTATGCGATTGATAAATATTAAATATATAAGTTAAATTAAAAAAGTCCGCTTGGGACTTTTTGATCAAGACTGCTTTGGGTTTTTCTTTTTTAAAATCAAGTTGATTAAATCTTTAAAATTAAAGATGTTGAATATTTTGGCAAAAATTATAACACTTAAAACTGAAATACCACCACCAATTACAGCTGATATAAAATTATTGAAAATATGCAAACAAATGTTAGATATGAAGTGACCAAGCAAACTTGAAGGGATTGTTATGAGTGTATATTTAAAAGTTATTTTGAAAAAATTTATTTGCAAATCTTTTGCCACTGTTTTAATTTTTCTTAAATTCATTAATGTTATAAATGTCATAGAGATACAATAAGAAATAATAATACTGTTTATGCCTATTAATAGTGTTAAAAGAACTAAACAAATTAATAAAAGAATTGATCCTAAAAGATAATTTTTAAATGATTTATTTTCCAAATTCAAAGCGTTTAAAATGCTTCCTGTGAGGTTGCTCATTGATATTGGTAGAACACAAATTGCTGCAAGTTGAAGTAAAATTCCAGACAAATAATTATCATAAAGAACTAAACCAATTAAATTTCCAACGGAAAGATAGAGGGGAACAAAGAGCATGCTAATAAAAATTGAAATATTCATTGCATTCGAGATGTTTGAATTTATTGAAGAAAAATCCTTATTGCTCATCATTGAACTAATTGTTGGGATTAGAACCATACTGATGCTTCCAATAATAGACATTGGAACAAACAACATTGGGAAAGTCATTCCCATAACCACACCAAAACTTGAAATTGCTTCATTTTGAGTGTAACCTGAATAAATTAACATTGTTGGAATTATTAAAGTTATTAATGGCTGAACAAGAGAATTGGAAAGTCTAATACCAGTTATTGGAGCAGCGCTTTTTATTATCTCAAGGTATTCACCTTTTTTGAAATTAAATTTGCCATTACGTAAATAAATTAGCATGGTTATAACGGCAGAAAGCAAACAAGCAATGTTAAATGAAATTGCAGTGAATTTTGCTGCCACAAAATAATCCGATATATTACATAAGAAGATGAATGTTAAGGCAAAGCGAATAATTTGTTCAATTAGTTCAGTTAGTCCACAATTAAAATAATCGTTTTGTCCCCAAAGTGCACCGTGAAATATTGCATAAACTGCACTAAAAATGATAGAAGGAATCAAAATAATCATAACCTCAACCGCACGTTTATCAGTTAAAATTATGTTCCAAACAGACTTTAAAATTAGAATGAATAATGAACTTAAACAAGCAACTGCTAGAGCAATGATTAATGATGAGGTAACAACTTTATTGCGACGAACAATATCATTTTTTGCTTCATATCGCGAAACTAGTTTTGCGGTTGTGAGCGGAATTCCACTTGAAATTAAAGTCATAAAAATTCCAAGAACGGAAGTTGCCATTTGGTATAAGCCCAAACCTTCAGCTCCAAGTTTACGTGATAAGAAAATCCTAAAAAAAAATCCCAATAATCGTGTTATTACCGAAAAAATTGTTACAACCGCAACAGCTTTAAAAATTGATTTCATATAACTTGTCCTTATTTAATATATAAAAATCAAATAATTATTATGACATATTCAAAATTTGATTTGTTGCATATATAATTATATGGAAATTGAGATATGTGAAGAATTTTATTATCGAATATGTGACAAAAAAGAAGATGTTTTTCAAAAAATTAAAACGATAAATAAAAATTTTGTTAGAAACAATAATGAAATTGAGTTGTTTGAAGGAGAGTGGGTTAAAGTTAAAACTAACGAGTTTATAGTCCATCATGTTCGTCCAGCAGAAACCCTGCAAGATATTGCAAAGTTTTATAATTCAAGTGTTGATAAAATTAAAAAAGACAACAACTTATCATCCACAAAACTTTTCATAGGACAAATGATTAAAATATTAAAAAATAACAATTAATTGGTATATATAAAAAAATCCACTTAAATGTGGATTTTTTTGTTAACAATATTACTTATTGGTTTCTTCTGTTTCTTCTTTTGAAGAACCTTCTCTTGCTAATTTTTTTATTAAAGAATTTAAATACATGTCAGTTTGAGCATATTTTAATTCTTCAGATATTTTGTTGGCACTTACACCAAGACTTGAAGACATTTTTTGAGCTTTCTTAATTTCTTTTTCAAATTTAGCAATGTCTGCAGGATTTGCACGTTTGATTTTCATTTCTCTGAGTTTTGTTAAATTTTCTTTATACTGATTTTCATATTTTTTACGGTCTTCTTGAACCTTAATTAAATCTTGAGTTAATTCACGCACTTTATCTTCACGTAATGTTGTTGCTTTTCTTGTGTAATATTGAATTGAAACCGTTTTGTTTCTATCATAAGAAGTTTTAGATTTCTTCTTGAATAAATTTTTCCATTTAATCTTTCTCATAAGTAATCCAACAACAGCGATAATAACAGATAAAACAGTCAATAGGCTAGGAATTAAATATATCCAATTTGAAGAAGCTCCATTTTCGGTTGTTTCTTCTGTTTTATTATCAGTGTCTGTGTCTGATTCGGTTGATTCTGTTTTTGTCGTTAAAATTTTAGTTATTGAAGATTCATGAATTGAATTATATTCAGTTTCTGTGATTGAATCGTCAAAGGTTATATTTGTGAAGAAAACACAACCCTTTGCATTAGCATTTTCATTTCCCAAAGACAATTCGAGATATGAAGTAGCTGTTTTTTCTGCTTTAATATAGAAAGTGTAAGTTGTCCAAACATTGTTTGATTTTATGTTTACAAAAGCGTTATCAAATTCAGTTAATCCAATTCCAGCGCCAATGTTATCACTTGATTCGCCATTGTTGGTTGCGATATTTTGAGTGAACACGTCAACTGAAATTTTATAATATGAACCAGAAGAAAGGTTGTAACCAATATTAGAAGTTAAAGTGTAATAAACTTCATCTGTTGACCAAATTGATAAAGCTTTTTTATCTAATTCTTCACCAGCTATTGAATTGAATATTTCAATGTTATTTTCACCATCAACAACTTCGTCAATGTAGTTAGAATTCAATGTTATCATTCCGCTTTCAACACCTGTAACATTTTCGCCAGTGAAAAGTGTGGTTTGTGCAAACTTATCATTTGTTGAATTTGCAAGGATATTTCCTAAATCAACTTTAGCAATTTGTTGAGATTCTGCCGTTGCGTTAAATTGAGTTTCAACTTGTGTTGCTGTTAATGCATAGTTAAATTTTGCATTATCAACATAAGCATATCCATAATCGGAAGTGTTTAAAGATAACTTTAAAGACACATCCAAATCTTGATATCCTGCATGAAGGAACATTGTTATTGTTTCCCATGCATAAGTTGTGTTAATTGTTTTTGATGTCAAAACTATTTCTTGCTCATCTTTATTTGTTACAAGTTCAACCAACAAGCTTGCATTTTGAGTTTGAACATCAATTTCAAACTTATTATAAGATTTTGCTTTTAAGGTTTTGCTTGTGCTGATGTAGGTAAGTGAGTCGGCTGTTTCATTATACATCATCAACACATTGTTGTTTTTTTCTGATGATGGGTTTTTGAGATTTGATAAATTTAATGAGCTTAAATCTGTTTCAAAACTTGCTGTGTTTACAACACCATATTTTTGATTGTTTTTGCCAGCCGTAACTTCCCAATCTAAAGGAGCTGCAGGAACTGGAGCATTGTAGTCAGCAATTTTGAAAGCGTTGAAATCTCCATTATTCAACATAATTGAACTGTTTTTATAAGCATTTACTAAAGAGATTTGATTGCTTGAAGTTGCAGAAGTGTAAGTTTCATAATTAATTTTGTTAATCTTAACTTCGCTTAAATATAACTTTCCTGTTGCAAGAGCATCTTCAGAACCCAAACCAAATACCAATTTATATGTTGTTGTTTTAGATGGGTGAGATACAATATAAAATGAATGTGATGAATAATCATTTGTGACACTTTCTGTTGATGAAGAGTAAGAGTTTGTTGTTATTGAAATTGTTTTATTATGATTTGCGTTGTAGTTGTCATCATCTTTATCTATATCTGTTCTTTCTAATGTTAGTGTTGCAGTTCCGTCAAGATCTTTTGTTTTAGCGGCAACAGAAACTTGATATACTCTATTTGGCTCAAGTGTTATGATGTTTTCAGTTTCATAACTAGCAAAAGTTGCTTCTTTGTTTTCAAGTAAAACTGCGTGGTTGTTTTTGCCATCACTATCTTGAGTGTAAGATAATGAATGTTTAGAGTTAAATTCATATTCCACTGCGTTAAAATTCGAAATTTCGCCATTGCTTGACACTAGTTGTCCGACAGAATTTATTGAATAACTTTCAATTGTGTTATCAACACTATTTTTTTCTGCATAAGTTCCATTTGTTGCTGAATTCATTGTGAAGTTATATTCTTTATCGCTCATTTTGAAAGCAGATAGGTTATCAAACAAAACAGTTCCTGCACCATCTAAGTACATGCCTATTGTTAATGTGGTTTTTTTGACGTTGTTGGTGGAAACAAAGAAAGAATATGTTGTCCATTCATTGTATGAACCAATCTTTTCGATTGATGAAAATTCATTTCCATCTCCATCGTACAAATAAAGGCTTGCAATATTTGAATTTGTTGCTGAGAACACGTCAACTGTGACCATGTATTTTGAGTTTTCCTCAAGAGATACTCCTGAATTTGTTCTAAATCCATAGTTAACATTGTGCATTACAGAGTTATTGTCTTTATCTGTTGAGTCAATCATTAAAACATAATCATCTAAAGAAGTTCTTTTTGCCAAAGAAAATCTTGATTTGTAATTTTCATTTGATAAATTAATAACGCCAGCTTGAACATTATCTTCAACATTGCTAGTCGAAGATACTTTGTTGTTATGATTATAGGCACTATATCCACTTGGTGAGAAAGGATAATTGCTACTTGTGCTATTGTTAAAACTTGAATTAGTAATATTAACTGAAATATTGTCAACACCATAGGCGCTTACATTATAGTTTGCTGTGTTGTTTAAATTCATTGCACCAACACCACCAAGCATTAACGCTGAGCACGCAGAAGCACAGCCCAAAATTGATTTTATAGTTTTATTCTTTGTTTTCATTGTAACCTCATATCTAATTATTGCTATAAACTAACTTATTATAATACAAAGTTAAAAAAAATGCAAATAAAAATGCGCCAAACGAACACAATATCTTTATGAAAAAATTAAAAAAATGGCAAATTATATTGTTTGGAGCGCTCATTGGCGTTGTTAATGGATTTTTTGGTGGCGGTGGCGGAATGGTGGTTGTTCCGCTGTTAAATAAAATGTTTGGTTTGGAGCAAAAGAAAGCACAGGCAACAGCATTGTTTGTTATATTACCAATCAGTCTGATAAGTACAATTGTATATCTGTGTTACAACTCAATTTCATTTTCTAACGGTTGGCCTGTTATTGTTGGAATTGTTGCTGGTGGTGTTATTGGTGCAAAACTTTTGAACAAGTTAAACAATAAGATTGTGAAATACATTTTCATCGTTTTTATGTTGGTTGGTGGAATTGTAATGTTGTTTAGGTAGGGTGATATGATATTTTGGGAAATAATCGCAGGAATAATAGGGGGAATAGTTGCAGGCATGGGAATGGGTGGTGGAACGCTTACCATTCCAATTTTGACTATATTTTTAAATTATGAACAATTGAGGGCACAGGGTGTTAATTTGGTCGCATTCTTGCCAATGGCTGTGGTTGCATTGTTTATTCATGTAAAGAACCATTTGGTGGATTTCAAAAATACTTGGTTGCTGGCTGCGGTTGGATGTGTTTTTAGTTTGGGTGGCGCATTGATTGCAAACAATATTGCAAATACAATTTTGAAGAAATGTTTTGCTATATTCTTAATAGGTTTGGGAATTTGGCAATTTATAGAAATGAAAAGAAATCAAAAGCAAGATAAAAATTGAGTTCTGTTAATTGCAAAATCAATTAGGCTATAATTTAAAGTTGAGAAAAGAATATTGTTATTTTCTGTTTGAAAAGACTTAAGTGCTGTTAACATTTTATTTAGGTGTCCTTTTGCATTGTTATATTTTGAACTATTTTTGAATTGATTTAAAAAAGCATCACAGTAAGGATAAAATTGATTATAAAGATTGCTGAGTTGAAGATTGACATTTTGTGAACTTTTGCAATCTTTTTCAAAATCGGCAATAAGTTTTTCAAAGTTATAAAACACATTTTCACTTTGCTTGAGCAAATTTTCAATTGTTGAATTTTGCCTAGAAGACAAATTTTTTTGTGGAAAAAACGAAGAAGAGGATATTGTTAAAATATCCGCAAAATGATAAATTTTTTTTACCTTTTCAAGAGTTGTTTTGGCGTCATTATAATTGGAATAACAACTTATTAAAACGTGATAATATGAGTCGAAAAATATGTATCCAGCGCCACCTATTAACTTTATTTCATTTGATAAATTTAAAGCATTTTTATATGTTGGAAAATTTCCAATTTCAACGCAATAAAATTCTAAAAGTTTGCCATGTTTTTGATGCATGATTCCGCATGCAAAAAGTAATAAAATTAGGACTGTTACGATCAAAGTTAAACACAAATTTTTTTTATGGTTTATTAAACTTCTTTGTTGGAAATAATTAAAAATAAATTTAATCATACAATAAATTATTTCAAAACAAATTTATTATGAAAAAAATAATTTTAAATCAAAAATTTCTAAAAAATTATCGAAAAAATATTAAAATTTAACATATTTTTAATTTTTTTATTAATTTTTGACATATTTCGGATAAATTTGTGACATTTTATTGTATGTTTTGTGTGGGAGGGAATATGAATTTTAAACCATTATTTGACAGGGTTGTTGTGGATCCTCAGGTTAAAGAAAATGTTTCTATTTCTGGAATTGTGCTTCCGCAAACATCTCAAGAAAGACCTCAAATTGGGGTTGTTGTTTCAATTGGTGACGGAGAGAATTTTGATGGTGTTGAAACAAAAATGAAAGTTCAAGTTGGGCAGAAAATATTATTTGAAAAGTATGCCGGGATTGAACTAAAATTGGATGGAAAAACTTATATTGTTTTGCGTCAGATTGACGTGATAGGAGTGTTTAATGATTGAGAAAATTATAGTGACAGGTGATGAAGCTAGACGCAAACTTTTGAGTGGTGTGGAAAAGCTTGCGGGAGCGGTTAAAATCACTCTTGGACCAAAGGGTCGAAATGTTATTGTTGACCATGTTAGAAGCACACCAATTATCACAAATGACGGAGTTACGATTGCTAAGGAAATTGTTATTCCTGATGAAGTGGAAGATACAGGAGCGCAAATACTTAAAAGTGCTTGCACAAAAACAAATGACATAGCGGGGGATGGAACAACAACTGCAACTGTTTTGGCTGAAAAAATTTTTAGCGAAGGTTTAAAGTGTTTTACAACCGGTGCAAATCCAATTCTTCTTAGAAATGGAATGAAAAAAGCGGCTTCAAAAATTGTAGATTACATATGTGGATTAAGCAAAGAAGTAAAAGAAAATAATTCAATTTGTCAGGTGGCAACTATATCTTCGGGAAGCAAAGAAACAGGAGAAATTATATCAAAGGCATTTGAACATGTTGGGGTTGATGGTGTAATTACCATTGAAGATGGAAACAATATGATAACAAGTTTGAAAATTGTTGAAGGGCTCAGAATTAATCGTGGCTATATTAGTCCGTACATGTGTCAAGATCAAACAAAAATGATTGCCGAACTAAACAATCCATATATTTTAATTACTGATAAAAAAATATCTTCAATTAAAGAAATTTTACCCATTATAGAAAAAGTCAATGCTGTAGGTGGAAATTTATTTATTATTGCTGAAGATGTTGAAGGTGATGCGTTAACGACGTTGGTGTTTAATAATGTTAGAAAAATTTTCAACTGCGTTGCAATTAAAACTCCATATTTCGGAGATAGAAGAAAAAGAGTTTTAGACGACATTGCGCTTGCGGTTGGTGGTAAGTATATTAGTGCTGATGTTTATAATAATTTCAATGATATAACTATTGAGGATTTGGGAAGAGCTGAAAAGGTGAAAACTGATAAAGACAACACAACGATTATTGGCTCAAAAGGTAACAAACAACAAGTTAAAGAAAGAATTGCTGAACTTAAAGAAAATTTAAAACTTGCACAAACTGAATTTGATTATTCTTCCACACAGCAAAGAATTTCAAATCTCAATGGTGGTGTTGCGATTATTAAAGTTGGAGCAATCAGTGAGCTTGAAATGAGAGAGAAAAAATTAAGAATGGAAGACGCATTAAATGCAACTAAAGCTGCCATCGACGAAGGGATTATTGTTGGTGGTGGAGTTGCTTTGCTTAAGGCTAAAAAATCACTTGATGAATTTGTGGAAAAAGAAGTTGTTGGCGATGAAAAATTGGGTGCTATGATTTTGTCTAAAGCGCTTGAGGCTCCAATAAGACAGATTGCAAAAAATGCGGGGGTTGATGATGGGGTTGTTGTTCAAACTGTTATCAACAACATGAGTGAAAGTTTTGGTTATGATGCTCTCAATAACGAGTTTTGTGATATGTTTGAACGTGGAATAATTGATCCATTAAAGGTTACAAGAACAGCGCTTGAAACTGCGGTGAGTGTTGCTTCCACACTTCTCACAACTGAATGTGTTGTTGTTCAAGATAAATCAAAACAGTTTGTTGGTGACCCCGTTATTCAAGGATAAATAATAAAAAAAATAATAAAAATTTTAAAAAAACTAAATAAAACAGTAGGTATTTCAATAAAAACAACAATATTTAAAAAAAAATTTTAAACAAAAAAACAAGTATAGATAATTTCCTCTTTTTAAAAATGTGCAATAAACTTGCACATTTTTTGTTTTTTAATGTTGTTTTTAAAATAAATAAATTGTTTTGTTCAATAATTGGATTTGCATTTTTAATATCGAAATCAGTATAATTGATTTCTTTGATGCTTGATACTGCCTTGATGTCAACTTTGCGTGACTTGGTAAAATCGATATTTTTCGTTTGTGATATCGATATGGTCTTTGTTTTTATGCTGGGTTGATTTAAACTTTTAAATTGTTCAATTCAACAATATCACAACAAGATCTTTATTTATTAAGATGTTGCCATCTTTGTTGGGTTTGATTTTATTTAACTCGCAAATGTGAATACTTTTAACTTACTACTCAGGTTTAAATATGTTGTTTCTCTATATAAATATGATAATTTATTATTATCTAGTTGTTAATGATTTTTTCCTTTATTATTGACAATTAAAATGTTAAGTGCTATTATATTTGTATTATAAATGTTGTTAGATGTATAAACATGTTCATTAATTAACTGTATTTCGATTGTGTAAGACTTTTAATTAGGATGAGATGTGTGATTGATAAGGAGTGGTTATGGAAGAAATTGAAATTGTTGAAAAAAGAATTAAAGAACAGGCTTTGGAAAACAGCAAAGATTTCAATTTGAAAAAAATTGGAATTGAAAAGGCTTTTGAAATTTTGAACAATAAAGGTCTGTTTGTTGAAGTTTTTGATGGTGTGTTGGGTTATGTTATAAAAGATAAATCACAAATCAAATTTAACAATCTTGTGTACGGTGTTTCTCAGGAATCCGATGGAAAGTTCTATGTGGTTGCTAAAGTTAGTTTAACTGTTAGTACAATGAAAAATGATTATTTTATGAGTTTTGATTTAGAACTTACACCTTTCGGGGCAAAACTTAGCCGTGAAAGGGGAGATGTTGACTGTGGCAAACAAGATGCCAAAATATCTGAAGAATGGCGCAAGATTGTAAAGTTTGCGTTTAAATCAAAATACACAAAAGCATTCGGTGAATATTGCAAAGAATCAAAAAAGATTGCAAGGGCAAAAATGGAAGAAGAATTAAAAAGGATTGAAGAGTACTATGATGGTGCTATGAATTCAATTTAGGTTGTTTATGGAAGATATGAAATATAATTATCCTATCGAAATTAAAAAAATGGTTTCGGTTCTATATGGTAGAGAATCGGCGATTTATAGTGCTATGATGGGTGGAGAAAAAATCAGCAGGCTCATAAAGCTTTCTATCAAACAAAAAGGTGGAAAAGTTTTTAGGATCAGAGATAAAAACGATTTATTTAAAGCTTGTAAATCTTTTGAACAAGAAGTTGAGAATTTAAATGAAAAAAATCAAGGTTTATAAAATCGGTTTTGTGCCGATTTTTTTATTTTAAACTCTTCACTTTTTGTTTTGACTATGATATAATAAAACTAATAAATTTTTTAAAAGTGGTGAAAATATGGATAAAAAGCATGAAAAAATGCAAGAAAATAAAGAAAACTTAAAAAATTTAATAAATTTCAAAAAGAGTTTGGGACAGAACTTTTTGTTTGACACAAATCTTCTAAAGGCGATTTCAAATGATGGAATGGTGACTAAATCGGACACAGTTTTGGAAATTGGTGCGGGTGCAGGAACGTTGACTTCTGTGCTTGCTGAAAATGCAAAAAAAGTTATATCTTTTGAAATTGATAATTCATTAATTTCGATTTTAACTGAAGTGGGAAATAGGTATGGAAATATTGATTTTCATTTTCAAGATTTTATGGAAGCGGATGTTGAAAATTTGTTTCAGGGTAAAGCGAGGGTTGTTGCAAATATTCCTTATTATATTACCACTCCAATTGTATTTAGATTGGTTGAACATTTGGAAAAATTTTCTTCAATTTTAGTTCTTATTCAAAAGGAGGTTGCGGAACGTTTTGCGAGCAAGCATGGTGGTAAAGATTATGGAATCACGAGTGTGATTTTGCAATCAATATTTGATGTGAGCATTCCTAGAATTGTGAAAAAAGAATGCTTTACACCAATGCCTAAAATTGATTCTGCTTTATGTTTATTGATCCCGCACAACAAATATCAAATTTCAAATTTCGAAGAGTTCAAAAATTTTATTCATCTTTCATTTGCGATGAGAAGAAAAACACTTGTTAACAATTTAAAATCTAAATATGACAAAGAGAATGTTGTTGGTGTGCTGGAAGGGTTTGGGTATTCTGGTGCTGTTAGACCGGAACAAATTAGTGTTGAAAATTTCATAAAAATATTTGAAACAATTTCAAAATAATTAAAAAAATGCCGAAATAATTGAATTTTGGTGTTTTTTATTGCAATTTTAATAATTTTTTGAAATTTTATTTAAATATTCTTTTATTTAAAAAAATATTTTTTTTTATGCTATTTTCTT
>JAZQYA010000061.1:0-37935 GCA_045633245.1 Candidatus Onthoplasma sp. | reverse complement strand
ATATCTTCATCAAAATATTTGTTTAAGGTGGGAACATAAAAGATTGTGTAGTGATGAGATTTTATTTGTTTGATTAGATTAAATAACGTTTCATTTTCATCAACTTTCAAAATCACAACTTTATCAAAATGTTTGTTTTTGCGGTATTTAAAAATTGACATTGTGGGTGTTTGTTTTCCTTTGCTTGCAACAAAGAAAATCGCCATAATAAGCATTAAGAAATTAGGCACATCAAAGCAACTTAAAACAAATGCACATATGAACAATACTGCAAAAACATACCTAATTATGAAATCTAAAACTTTATACACTTTATCACTTTTAATTAAGCCACGAAAAATCTTTCCACCATCAAGCGGATAAATAGGAAGAAGATTGAAAATTGCCAAAATTAAATTGCAAAAACAAAAAGTGTTTAAATAAAAGTAACTCATTGGAACAATCCAATAAAAAGCCAAACAACAAACACAAATTAATAAATTAAGCATTGGTCCTGCTACATTTATTTTAAAAGAATCTTTCTCGTCAAATGTTTCGTTAAGTTCAATAGATAAGCCAAACATGTCCAGTTTAATCAATTTCAAAGAATAGCCATTCTTAACCGCCACAAACAAATGAGCAAGTTCATGCAAAGCAAGCGCAAAAAAATAATTTATTAAAAGAATAGCACGTCCAGTTATCAAAGCAACGATAGCAAAAAAAATAAAACCAATTCCAATTTTAACCTTTTTCATAATTTAATATATGAAACCATAAAAAATTATATGAAATCGATTAATTTAATTTGGTAGAGTTTGCATCAATTTCATTCTGTCACCCTTGCTATTTATAACGATGATATATTTATCTTTTTCAACATCAATATTAATTTCTATATCATCAAAATCCACTTCAAAATAGTTGTTTATTAAATAGTAAAAATCTGATTTGATTACATTAATCAAATATTTGGGGTTGTTCACTTTATCTTTTTGAATAACAAAATGAAGTCTTTTTTTTAAATCCATCAAACACTCCTTTTGATTAGTTTTTTTATCGAACCAATCAAACCTTTATACTTATAGGTGCAGTCAAACAACTTTTTCTCATTATGAATAATGTTATCCGCCAAAATATCAAACGCCCTATTGCACGCGACTTTATAATTAGTAATGCTTTCACTTGTGTTAGTTATAACTTTGTCATCTTCGGGAATAACTCCCCCAAAATCAATCCCTAATGTTTTCCCAATATCGTAAACATCAATCATAATCTTATCTTGAATTAAATCACCTCTGGCTCGATTGATTACAAATTTTTTATTTATAATGTTATAACTGGATAAAATTGTCACAACCTTATCCGCATCACGCACGCTAGATAAATGTGGTGTTGTAACAACTATTGCCTCATCAGCACAACTCACCGCTCGCTTAAATCCAACATCAATTCCCGCAGGACAATCAATAAGCACGTAATCAAAAATCAAACAAAGTTCATTAATAAGCATCTTTATTTGATTTAATCCTATTGATAAATTTTGATTAAGCCCTCCACTAGATAATATGTACAATAAAGGGAAATGGTCATCTTGAATAAGTGCCTCTTTTAATCTACACTTATGTTCAATAACATCCATCATAGTATACATAACTCTATCTTCCATATTCATAACAACATCAAGGTTATTAAGACCAATATCCATATCTATCATGCACACCCTATAATTTTTACTTGCCAAATGCATACCAAGGTTTGCCGTGACAGTCGTTTTCCCAACCCCACCTTTACCAGACGTTAAAACAATCACTCTAGACATAACATTCTCCTTTACTTTAAACCATAACATTAAATATTTAATTTAAAACAAATCTTATCAAACAAATTAAAAAAAACGAAGATAAATTTTCAACTATTTTCATCTTCGTCATTATTAGACTTTTTGTTTAAAAAACGAGGAGTTAATCCTCGTTTTTTTACAAATTAATTTTCAAAAATTCATTACCTTTATTTAAAAGTTTTCCAGCCCCTAAAATTACTGCATCTTGTGGATTTTCTGGAACAATAATTGGAAGATCGAGCTTTTGACGAGCATATTCATACAATCCTGCAATCTTACAAGCCCCACCAACAAACATTATACCATTATTATAAATATCAGCAACGATATCTTTTGGCAGTTCTTTTAAAACATCTTGAATAAATTCAAAAATTTTATCATATAAGTTTACAATTGCAACTTTAACTTCGTTTGCTGTGATTTCTCGGCGAACAAATTTATTATTTTCGTCAATTCCAATATATTCGGTTCTATAAAGATCTCTTTCATAAAGAGAAGCAACTTCATTTTTTGCAGCTTCACTTGTCATGTTGCTCACTTCGAGATTATAATTATCTTGAATAAATGATGTTAAACTAGAATCCATATTTTCACCGCCAACAAAATACATTCTTCCAAAATCAAAGTTATAATCGTTCATAACAGAAATGTCTGTAATATACTTACCAACATCAACAACCATTATTCGATCATGAGTGTCAAGATCTAGGTTTGCGCGAGCACAAACACCATTTTGAACAAAAGTGATTTTGTTAGCTCCCGCACCATTTAACACCTTTTTTATGGTTAAAAGTTGATGTTCATTTAAAGCACATGGCACCGCCACCAAAACATTTATTCTACCAAGCAAAAATCTATCTGGAACAACTTCCTTTATGATTGATTCCAACAAAATTCCTGCCATTTTCACATTTACTATTTCGCTGTTTTTAATTGGTTGATAAACAGTAACATTGCTTGATTTTGAATAAAACAATTTTTCAGCTTCTTTTCCCGTTGCTTTAACTTTAATGCTTTTGCCATTTTCCACAACGGCAAGATATGCAGGAACTTTTTCTGCAATACCAAAGCCCTTTCGGAAAACAATTATTTCATTGCTACCAAACTTAATCGCAAGTTCAACATTAACCATAATTCCCCCTAAAATTTGTTAATTATTGCAGTCTTATTACAAAATTTGCAAGTTGTTAAAATTTTTTATTACAAAATTTGCAAGTTTTTAAAATTTCTTTCAGAAATTGGTTAAAACTTCCCATTACAAAATTTGCAAGTTTTTACCATAAACTTTTTTGAAGTCACCGCTAATTGACATTGCTTGACTAATTTCAAGCGTTGCATCTCTTTCAACTTCTGTTTTTAAAATAACCGTGTCACCTAAAACATCACATGCAACATCTTTAATTGAATTTGAATTAGTTATGTTCATCATATTTGACATTTTAATGATAATTGCAAGTTTTTTAACCGCATCCATATCTTCATCTGTAACCAAGTCTTTATATCTAACCCATTCATTAAGACTGAAATCGTCAACATTTTGACTTGCTGCAACAAATGCCGCCAAAACAATATCTTTGTGGCTTGCACCATAAATATTACTATTGATTATAACATGAAAACTATTTTTTTGATAGTTTTCGAAAGAAATTATTTTTCCACTATTGCACATGCTTGCGGCAATTCTTAAAACTTTAACATAAGGACGTGTCAATTTGTGAAGAACTTTAAGTTGTTTATATAAAATTACAGCTAAAGAATAATTGTTATCGGCATTTGTGCCTGTTGAACAGAATTCGTTGATTGCACTTAGAGAATATCCAAGAATATCCAACAATGGTTTTTCGCCTGTTTGACCAAGCAGATTCTTTGCAACAATTCCATACATTTCGCCATTGAGAGAAACCTTCATGCTTGTTCTAACAAATTCGTTATATGCAACCTTAACAATAGCCATACCAATTGCGATTAAATCCGCTCTCTTGTCTGAAATACCTTTAAGTTTCTTTGCCTTGTCAAGATCAAGCCCACGAATTAAATTGTACACATTTTGGAAACTTTCAGTTGTTATTTCATAATTATGCGCGTTTTCCACTGGATAACGAGATGCTTTTCTAGAGAGTTTGCCCACAGCCTCAAAAACTTCACCAACACCAATAAATTCACTTTCTTCATCAAGGTTGTATAGCCAATCAAGTTTTTTAAATTCTGAAGTTATAATTTCAACAACCCTATCCATTCTTTCAGACATTGATTTTTCTTTAACCATATCTAACAAAGTTACTGTTCCCAATGGAATTGAAACACTGTTTGTTATAACCCTACGATTAAAACGAACTAACTCAGTTGAATATTCTCCCACTTGAACAATAACACCACGAGCCATAGAGAATGAATACATAATCGCCGTGTGCAACGCAGCAACTTGTTCTTCTGTAGTTAAAACTTTGAAATATAAGGAAACCGTTTTATATATTTCATCTAAGAAAGCTATTTGATTTCTAGCATTTGCAATAACCGGATTTGCATAACAAATGCAGTTATCAATTTTTGCTCCATCAACAATATGCCTAAAATTTTTCAACACAGAAATTGTTTCTTGGATTCTTACTGGTTTAATGTAACCATCTCTTTCCATATCTTGTGTGAGTTTAACAGGTTCAACAATTTGAGATTCTGTGGCAAAAAAACCGTTTGGTGAATATTTATAAATTGTTAACTTTATATCATTAACTCCCAATTCATAAACAGCAAGTCTATTCATTAATCATTTATCTCCTTTAATTTATTATTCATAATAAAGTTATCCGTAAATGCTTTTTTTGTTAGTATTCTTTTAGCACCTTTTTGCAATATAGTCAATACCTTTTTTAAAAATTTTCTAAACTTTTTTAAAGTTGGTTTATGATATAAATTTGGTTTTATCTTTATTGATTTTATCATAAAAAAAATAAAATTCAACCAAAAAAAATTATAAATCTTAAAAAATATTTAAAATAATGTAATTTTAATTAAAAATATTAGAAATTTACTATAAAATAGATTTTTTTGATAATTCAAAAATAATTTTTTAAAAAAGAAAATGAATTTTTTATCATTTTCTTTCATTTTTATTGAATTTTTTTCTCAATTATATCTTCAAAAAGTTTGAATGCTGGATTTGCATAATCAGGTGCAACCTTGAAGCGCATATTTTCTTTAGTCACAGGGTGAGTGAAAATAAGTTCATATGCCCATAGTGCCAAGTTACCTCCATGGTGTTTATCGCCATACTTAAAGTCTCCAAAAATAGGAACATTTAATTGAGCTGACATCTGAACACGGATTTGATGACTTCTTCCCGTAACAAGGTTCACTTCAATCAATGAGTATTTGTTTCTAGTTTCCAAAACAGTATAATCCAAGATCGCTTCCTTGCTCCCGCTTTCCAACTTTGGAGCAATTTTAACAGTGTTTGTTTTTTCATCTTTTTTAAGATATGTTGTCAGTCTATTTTGCGCTAATTGCGGTTTGCCATTAACAACACAAATGTAATGTTTCTTTAATTTTTTATCTTTAAGCTCTTTGCTAAGTCTGCTTGCTGCTTTGCTTGTTTTTGCAAACACCATAACACCACCAGTTGGACGATCAAGTCTGTGGACTAAACCTAAAAAAACATTGCCGGGTTTGTTGTCTCTCTTTTTTATAAACTCTTTTATAATCGTCAACATGTCTGGATCTTTGCTTTCATCTTCTTGCACAGAAATATTATGCGGCTTAATCACCACGATTATATGATTGTCTTCGTAAACTATTTTAGGTTCTTGCATAAATTGTTTTTTCCTTTATTAAAAATTTTTATGGCACTACAACCACAAGGAAGAACTATTCCTTTTTCTTCTGTTGGCAAACCAACTTCATACGCCATTGTTTCGCCATTGTTGATTGTTGAGTTTAAAATGTTTGACATAACTGTTGGCTGAAGTCCGGTTGTGTATGAGTTAATTAGAACAAACAAAGGATTGTCGCTCAAAACTTTTCCACACAATCTCACAAACTCAAAAATATTTTCTTCAATCTTCCATGTTTCGCCTTTTGGCCCGCGACCAAATGATGGCGGATCCATAATGATTGCATCATATTTGTTACCTCTTCTAATTTCACGCTCAACAAACTTTTGACAATCGTCCAGAATATATCGAATATTGTCTATACCATTTAAACCGGCATTGATTTTGGCAATATCAATCATGCTTTTTGCCGCATCAACATGCGTTACTTTTGCTCCAGCAGCGGCACAGGCAATACTTGCTCCACCAGTGTAAGCAAATAAATTGAGAACTTTTATTTCATGGTTTGAGTTTTTGATTAAATCTGTCATAATGTCCCAATTAACTGCTTGTTCTGGGAAAAGACAAATATGTTTAAAACTCATTGGCTCAATGTGGAATTTTAAGTTCTTTCGTTTTATCACAAAACTTTTTGGCATTTTGGGATTTAATTTCCATTCGCCAGATTTGTTTTCTGTTCGCTTGTAACATGCATCAACTTTTGTTGATAATTTTTTATCTGTGTTCCAAATCACTTGTGGATCTGGACGCAAAAAAGTGTATCCACCAATACGCTCACATTTTTCTCCGTTTGCAGTGGATAACACAATATAATCTTTCCAATCGGTTGCTATCTTCATTAGTATACGTCTAAAATCCTTTTCATGTCTATTATATCAGCACTTGAAATAATTTTCAATGGCTTTCCTGTATCTTTTCCATCTTTTGTTATTAAAATTATCAATAATTTACGATTGTTTTCAAAATAATTCATCGCAGAGTCTATTGTAAGCTTTTGATCAGCCAATATGAAATAGTAGTCATCACCCATGCTTGGCAAAACTTCTTCAATGGTTGTTTCCCTGATATAGTTTTCAAGATTTACACCTTCCCCAATCTTTTCGCCCAATACTGCAATTAACTTTCTTCCATTTAAAATACCAATCAACTTCTCACCATTATAAGTTGGCAAATTGGAATAACCAGTTCTATAAATCAACTCCATTGCGTTTGCAAGTTTCATATCATAATTTACAGTTATAACTTCCTTATTTCCAACCATATCAACAGCAAGCGGTGGTTCTGTGATTAGTTCAGCCAATCGCTCAATGTTTTCAACAATATCATCATGAGGCTCTGCAATAATAAACTTATGGTTTCCTTGATGGACAATTGCGTTGCGTAGTCTTCCATAATCAATTAAATCATCTTCATATTTTCTAACAACTGAATTTAAAACAACACTTCTGCGAACAACATCACTAAAAGACATACTTCGTTTAAATCCGTAAATTGAGCGTAATCCGTAATCAATATTGTTATAAGCTGTTAAAAATCTTTCCGCGTTACTAGTTTTCATATCCACCCCTTATTTTGATATTATAGCATAATATATTTTTTTTACAAAACTTTTTATTGTATTTTTTATCTATTGAAATTGTGAAAAACTTGTGCTATAATATTAGGTATGAAAGAAAAAATAAAAGATTGTAATAACTTAGAATTTGATTTGTTGGGTGAAAAATTTTTAACAATGCCAGACTTTGATAATTGTAAATATGAACTGTCTGAAGAAGTTAAAAGTAAGGTTTATCACTGCTCTAATGAAAGATTAAATGCTTACTTTAAAGATTTAAACTTACAAGGAAGCAGAATTGCAACAGTTGGATCAAGCGGTGACCAAGTTTTAAATGCAATTTTTTATGGTGCTAAAGATATAACTCTAATTGACGCAAACATTTTCACGAAGGCATATTATGAATACAAAGTTGCAATGATAAAAAATTTAGATTTTGAAACTTTTAAAAGTCATTTGGGAATGTTTTCAATGTTCAATTGGAAAACGTACTCTAAAATTAGTCACGATTTAAGCAAAGAAACAAGACAATTTTTTGATGAATTAATGCTTAATCAAGATGATCACGGTCATGATTTTGATGAAGGATATCTAACCGATTCAATGATAAGAAACACTTTATTTCACACTCCTTGCTATCACCACGATGAAATAGAGGAAAATTTATTTTATAATAATGAAGAAGATTATAAAAAATTGCAAAAACTTTTAACTGAAAACAAATTCAAATTAACCTTTATAAATTCTGATATCACTCAATTCCCCAGCAAACTAAAAGGCAAATTTGACTATATTTTCTTATCAAATATTTATGACTACGTGGATGAAAATATAATAGTTCCTATAATTAATAAATTATATAAAAAAATTAACGCTGGCGGAGCAATTCAATATTATTACATTTTTTCACCAGAATACAAAAAAGAAAATCTAATTAATAAAAGAGCTAAAGCTAAACAAATTGAAGCCAGCCACACATATAACTCACATTATGTTTATTTCATTAAAAAACCTGCAAAAGAGAAAGTTGATGAATTAAAAATTTAATTTATTAAAAACACTTGTAATTTTTTTAACTTTGTAATATAATACTAATGAGTTGTGCTAGGTGGGGAGCTAGTGGTGCCCTGAACCCAGAATCCACTACACTGGGGCCAAACATCTAATTGCGGGGCAAACTCGGTTGTGTTGAGTAGTTATAATTTATGTTGAAATTAAGGTCTCATACAATGTTGCCCTACGAACCATGTCAGGACCGGAAGGTAGCAGCATTAAGAAGGATACAGCATGTGCTATGAGGTTGCTTTGATGGAGTGACTTATGGCTATGCCAGCAGTTGATTTGTTTCAAATTTAGACCGTACAACTTACCATAAAGGAGTTTGTCTCCTTTTTTTGTTGGACGGGCTTCTTTGTGAAAATTTAGAACGTACAACTTACCATAAAGGAGCTTGTCTCCTTTTTTTGTTGGACGGGCTTCTTTGTGAAAATTTAGAACGGATAACCAATAAAAATATTTGGTTATTTTTATCTTAATTTATATTATTCACCAAAAAAGAGATAACAATTATCTCTTTTTTTAATCTTTAGTGTATTCATCTTTTATAACTGTGAATTTTTGGGCATGTTTTTTTATTAATGCTTTTAAGAACAATATTAATGAAACAAATAATGGAATTGTAAATATTGCAATATACACCAAGCTTGTTAAACCATAATTATCATTAAATCCTGCAAGCAATGCCGCATAAACAGCACTAATTACTGCATACCCCAAATATTCCACCATTGTTCTAATTGAATATGCTCTTTCAATATTTCTTTTTGAAGTGCAAACTTGCATATAATTATTTAAAAAAATCTGATTAGGCATTCTTATTGAACACATAACAACCGACAACAAAACAATTAAAACAATAGATACAATTGATGTTGGATTAATTAAATAAATAACACCCGTTCCAATAAATGTTAGCAAAATGAAAACATTGAAAACAATCAGTGATCTAACACCAAATTTTAAGTTAAACTTAAATTGATACTTGCTCATAAGTGCACTGAATATTCTCGCCAAAGCAAACAAATAACCATACGACCATATCGGAATAGCATTAACAGTCAGTAGTTCGTTTAAATATATTTTATATGCGGCAGAAGAAATTGATAAAATTCCACGAGCAAAGAAAGCATAAATCAAAAGAAATATAAAAAATGATGATTTCAAAATCTTACCAAACGAATCTGGTTTTTTTACAGGTTTTTTAGTATCTATTGAAACATTTTTGTCCATAAATTTTTTGGGTTCTTTATAGATAAATGTTAACAAAAAACATAAAACAACCACCAACAAAGAAGCCCAATAAACCATGCTAGGTTTCCAATTGTAGATATATGTCACTAATATTGCACCAATACACTCTAAAATATAATATAAACTAATACCCTTACCATAAACCCGTTGATAATCTTTATCTCTTTTAACCACTGATAAACTATCATTTAAAACACTATTTACCTTTACCGCCATTATTGCGTATCCAAACGCTAAAAATGGTTGAGCAAAAATAAAAGTTATAAAATTGGTTCCAAAAATACATAACAACAAATACCCAACATAACCAAACAAACCTATCCTTACTGCATTGATTGGGCTAATATTTTGAAACAACTTTGCAGTCGGAACACAAAAAAGACAACCAAACAACATCAAAATTGAGTCAAGCGCAATAACTTGTGAATTTGAAATGCCTTTTATTGTCGTAAAATATAGTGTTGAAATTGTCCAAACAAAAATAACATCCCATGTTAAAGCTATTATCGATGGGCTTAATTTTATATTCCTATTCATACAAAATTCTTTTCTTTCTTCGTTTGTCATCTTTTTAATAATATAATATTAAAATAAAAAACTCAAACTATTTTTTATTAATTTGAGTTTTTGTTTATTTATTTTGCATCAAATAATGTTTTGCCTTCTTCAATCTCAACCAAAAGCGGAACTTTAAGATTAACAACACTTTCCATTTCTTCTTTTAAAATTTGCTTAACTTTTTCACTTTCTCCAGGACAACAATCAATCACCAATTCGTCGTGAATTTGCAAAACTAATTTGCTTTTAAGTTTTTCATTTTTTAACCTAGACCAAACTTTAATCATTGCAATTTTGATTATATCACTAGCACTACCTTGAAGCGGCATATTTTTTGCAACACGCTCTGCAAAACTTCGAACAACATGATTGCCCGAATTGATGTCCGGCAAATGACGAATTCTTCCAAGCATTGTGCTGGAATATCCCTTTTCTCTTGCTTGTTCAATACATTTTTCACCATATTGTTTAACTTGCGGATAAATTTCTAAATATTTTTTAATGAATTCATTCGCTTCTTTAACTGATGAATTTATGTTTTGACTTAACCCATAAGCACCTATTCCATAAATGATTCCAAAATTAACAGATTTGGCAACTCTTCGCATAGTTTTTGAAACATCTTCCATGTTAACATTAAAGATCTTGCTTGCTGTTGCCGTGTGTATATCTTTTCCACTCAAATAGTCGGATATCATTGCTTCATCTTCGCTAAAATTGGCAATAAGTCTAAGTTCAATTTGGTTGTAATCCGCGCTTATTAAAGTTCCCTTTTCAAACGAACTAAGGAACATTTTTCTCAACACTCTTCCTTCATCATCTCTAATTGGCAAATTTTGAAGATTTGGTTCTCTGCTGGATAGTCTACCGGTTGAAGTTGTTCTTTGCATAAAAGTTGTGTGAATCTTTTTATCTTCACCAACATAGTTTAACATACCATCAAGATATGTGCTTATTAATTTTGCTATTTTTCTATATCTGATGATATAATCAACAATTTCATGTTTATCTTTAATTGCATTCAAAACTTCAATTGAGGTCCCCGCTTTACCTTTATATTCTATAGCTAACCTTTCAAACAAAATTGACTGCAATTGTTTTGGACTGTTTATGTTAAACTCAGTTCCTGCCAAATGATAAATTTTGTTAGTTAATTCTTCAAGTTCTTTGTGGTAATTATTGCTTAATATTTTTATTTGATCATCGTCTATAGCTATCCCAACTCGTTCCATATCAAACAAAACTTGAACAAGAGGAAGTTCAACTTCACTATAAAGTTTTAGTTGCAAGGATTTTATTAGTTTATTAATAAAAATTTCTTTAAGTTTAATCAAACAAATCGCCTCACCATTTGATGAAATTTGATTTTGTTTTTTTGCATCATCAAAACTAATTTCCGCATCCATTTCATTTGCAATGTAGATAGCAAGCGAAACATCAAAATAATTTTTTAACCCAATATTAAATCCTTGCAATTTCCACATTGTATCTTTTGCATCAAAACAAATTTTTTGTTTTTCACTTTCCAACAATTGTTTAATTTTATCTTGATTAAGAGCAAAAAGTGTTCCACTCGAATATAAAACATATTCCCTATTACCTTTAGCAAATCTAAAAGATAAATCATCAATCATGAAAGAAAAACTATCACCCAAATAGTCTATCATTTCATTCAATATGTGTTGACTGTCAATTTCAAAAATCTCAACATCAATTTCATTTTTATCATTAGAATATTCTCCATATTCTTCAGCAAAAAATTCTTTTCTTTTTAAGATTGATTTAAAGTCTAGGTCTTGCATAATAAGATATGATTCTTTGCTAAAAGGAAGCTTAAGTTCACATTCTTCAAGCGAACAGTTTAAATCAACATCAAGTTTAATTGTTGCAAGTTTTTTAGATAAGTAAGCCATATCTTTGTTTTCAAGCAATTTTGTTTGAATCCCTTTAGCCAAACTATTAATATTTGCATAGATATTATCTAAATCGCCATACTCTGTGATAAGTTTGTTTGCACCAACCTTTCCAATTCCAGCAACACCAGGAATATTATCCGAACTATCTCCCATTATTGATTTTAATTCAATAACTTGATATGGTTTCAATCCAAATTCTGATTGCAAAACTTCAGGTGTAACTTTCAACACATTTGTAATCCCCTTTTGAGTGAGCCAAACTGTTGTGTTGTTATTTACAAGTTGTAACAAATCTTTATCTCCTGAAATCAACATAAACTCTTGATTAAATTTTCTTGTTAAAGTTCCAATTATGTCATCTGCTTCAATTTCAGCCTTTTCTAAGGTTAAAATATTCATCGCATTTAACAATTCTTTCAAATCTAAAAGTTGTGAATGCAAATCTTCTGGCATAGGTCCACGTGTGCCTTTATATTCTGCAAACATATCATGTCTAAAAGTGTGTTTACCCGCATCAAAAACACAAACCAAATATTTTGGTTTTTCGCTTGAAACAACACTTAACATCATATTAATAAACCCGTAGATTGCGCCACAAGGTTTGCCAGACAAACTTTTTAACGCTGGCATTCCATAAAAGGCGCGATTAATTAAACTATTTCCATCTATAATAACGAATTTTTCCATGATGCTATTATAACACAAATAGTTTAAATTGCAAAATAAAAAGCGAGCAAATAAAATTTTCCGCTTTTTTCTATAATTCAAACCCTGAACTCAACTCTTCCATGTTGAAGGTTGGTTGATTTCCAATTAAATCTTCTTGAATTAAAGTTTTAAATTCATTATAAACCTGTTGACAAATACGAATTCTTTCTAAGAAAACTTGCTCTTTGCAATAACCATTCTTTAGAGAAATTTTACTTTCCTTAACAAGTTCTTCTCTTCTTTTTTTCATGTCTTGCAAATATGGAATATCTTCAATATATATCATGCTTAATCTATCATTATTTAATCCTTGATAGTTAATATCATAAGCTTTAAACAATTCACCAACTTGAATTCCCATTTGAATAGATTTTTTCAAAATGATATTATATGAAGCAATATCAATATCTTTTTTCATCACCACGTGGTCACCAAATTTTGCTTTTAAATTTTGCATAAGTTCTGAGATGTTTATGTCTTTAATTTCACTTGTTTTAAAATCATTTTCATAATCTCTCAACCCAAACGCAGCCAACCATTCCTGTTTTGAAAAATTTGTTTCAGCACCATCTGCAAAGTTTTTAACAAGATAATCAAATCTATTGTATAATTCGGTGTCAATATTGCTAAGTCCTTTGAGTGTTCCATATGTTTTGGCATGTTTTGTTAGTTGAGTTTTAACATAATTAATATAGTCCACTTGAATTGCATATTTCTTCGTTTTCTTATCTAATAATAAGGTAATTAAAATATATAAAGGTATATCTATTAATGTTGCAATATTATTAATGTATGCAGCATAATTAACATCATTATGATAGGAATCAATGTATCCTTCTTGATCTTCATATTGCTTTAACTCTTGCAATCTAGAGCACTTGTAATATAATTCCGAATAATTATAATAACCTAATGAGTGCATTATTTCTTCTGGCGACATAAAAATATTATTGCGTTGCAAATAGTTTGAATATATTAAAATTTTAGAATAAAACGGAAGTTTCTTTCTTTGGATATGAAAATTCCCACCTTGTTCTTTATATTCCTCAATTGCATCAATTAAACTTTGTTTAACATCTTTTACAACTTTGACTTTTCTTTCAATTCCCAAAATCTTAAACTTTTCATCAATTCCGTATTTATTTCCATTTTCATCCAACAGATTAAAATTAAATGCTTCAGCAAACAATTTATCTTTTCTTGTTAATGTATTAATATCTCCACCGTTTTGAATGAATTCTTCAAATTGCGGTTTAAATCTATTTACAAAATCTTCAATAGTGTTTTTCTTACTGCCCACGATAACCTCACTTAGTAATAGACTAACATAAATTAATGATAAATTCAAGATAAATCTAATAAAAATCACAAAAAACACTTGTCAAATCACAACAAATGTGATAACATTATCGTGTTTGGATGCCGGTGTGGCTAAATTGCAGACGCACAAGACTCAAAATCCACTGCGTGAACAACTGAATACACGCCCACGTGCCGATGTGGCGAAATGGCAGACGCAACAGACTCAAAATCTGTCGGGAGCAATCCCGTGTCGGTTCGACCCCGACCATCGGCACCACGAAAATGCCTATAAATAGATGTTTATGGGCATTTTTTGTTTTTCCAAATAAGGTCAACATCTTAAAATTACATCTAACCAACTATGATTATCATGCGTAAATACGCACTGGATTACTTAGTTGGTTTTTAGTTTGAAATACTTAATAATTGGCCACATCTAACCAATGTCTAGCTTTTTTGTTGTTTCTTATACTATATTATAATGTATTATATATTACCTTATTATATATAGAAAATAAGCCAAGCAAGTGCTTGACTTATTATTTTACATCTCAAAATCTTGTTCTTTTTTCTTTTTCTCAACATTTTTTCTTGCTGCAACCTTTCTAATTCTCTGTTCAATTCATCTTCAGTTAATGCTTCATAATCCAATAATTTAGGTTGTTGTGTAAATGGTTTTGGCGAGGTCAGTTTCTCTGATATCGCTCTTACACTAGATATTTTACTTCTAAAGTCTATAAAACATAGAAAAAAATCACCTTATGGTGATTTTTAAATAGTAATATTATCATTATTTGATAATACGTTATGTTTAGATTCTATTACACGCTCATGTTCTAAGTGAGTTTTTTTTAAACCATTTTTACTTAAAACATAAACAGAATCACAAATCTCTTTAATAAATTTTCTATCGTGAGATACTGTTATGATAGCCCCTCTATATTCTTTTAAAATTTCTCTAATAATAGGATTTGACAATGGACTAAGGTTTCTGGTAGGTTCATCTAATACCAACACATTATTTTTATCTACAATGAGCTTCATTAAACATATTTTTGCTTTTTGTCCT
The DNA here is from genome assembly GCA_045633245.1 of Candidatus Onthoplasma sp. GTDB lineage: Bacteria > Bacillota > Clostridia > Christensenellales > UBA1242 > Onthoplasma. The sequence continues at coordinate 22,871 of JAZQYA010000061.1, read as the reverse complement.
TCACTTAGATCTTTAACATAATGTTGCATTTCCTCAGGGGTAAATTTCAAACTTCCCAAAAGGGTCATTGGATTAAGACCACCATCAGAATACAATTGTTCATATGCTGGTTGATAATAATCTAAAACCTCAGAATAGTTTTGTGAGAAATAACCAACACTTAATCCAGGAACATTCTTTAATTCTTCCAATAAAGTTCTTAACAATGTTGTTTTTCCACATCCATTATTACCTACTATCGCAATTTTCTCTGGTCCAATAATATCAAGTACAAGATCTTGAGATAACACTTTCTCACCAGCTGTTAATGAATCTCTACGAAATTCTAAAACTCTTTTTTGAGATGGTATAGTAATTGTTGGATCAATAATCAAATTAATTGCTTCTTCAACATCTGGAATTTCTGTTAATTCTTCATCTTCATTTCTTCGTTCTTGAGCCTTTATATTTGCCATCTTTTTTGCAATAATTCTTCCAGCAGAAGGATTCTTCTTCGAAGATGCTAATGCGTTCTCAACTTTTTGTTTGATTTGTCTTAATGTTTCTTCTTTCTTTTCTTTTTCCCTTCTTTCGCTATAAGCAACTTGAGTTTGATGATCTATAAGTCTTCTTCTATCTGAAATATATTCAGCATAAGAACATTTTTTAAGAGTATGTTTAGGCTTTGTTTTTCTAATTAATTGTTCAATATGTAAAATTGCTGTTGCTGTATTTTCCAACAAAGTTTCATCATGTGAAATATACATAACTGGGCATTGAGTTGAATTTATAAATTGTTCAAGTTTTTCTAATGTTTGAATATCCAAATCGTTTGTTGGCTCATCCAACAGGAGAATATCAGGTTTCGTTAACATCAATTTTGCTAATTGTAATTTCACTTGTTCTCCACCTGAAAGGTTTTTTATTGCCATATCATCGTCTAAATAATCAGGATTTAATCCTAAATTTTTAAAAATAATTTTTATTTGATTAATTAAATTATAATTTTCGTAATTTGGTTCGCCATCAAATGTGTCCTTTAGGAAATAATCCATAACATAAGAATAACCCCATTTAAAATCTAATTTCTGTTCTAAATAACCTATTGTTGCATTATTAGTGTTTATATCGCCTGAAACAATGCAGTAATCACTAATTAGATCTGGATTAACCACAGCTTTTAAAATAGTAGACTTACCATTTCCCTCTTCACCTATTACAGCTAATTTATCGCCAGGATTTAAGGTGAAAGATAAATTTTCAACCAATCTTCGACCTTTTCTAGTTTCAATGCTTAAGTTTTTAACAACTATCATACACCAACCTCATTTACATCTTCTGTGTTTTTATCTAATTCTAATCCATCCCCATTATTAAATGGATGAAATTCTTTTTCTTTAAAATACCCCCTTACTAAACATTTAGGCAACAACCTTTCTACACTTTCAAAACTTTTAGATAAATTATCTTCATGGTGAGCGTCTGACCCCATTACTATCCTTTTGCCTCCAAGTTCGGCATATCTCTCAATGATTGAATATTTTGGCATCGTCTCAAAAATAGGTGCATCTGCAATTGCGGTATTAACTTCTAATGCAATTTTTTTATCAATTAAAATTTGCAAAATTTCATCAATGGTTTTCTTGTCATGAAGCCATTCATCAAAGAATCTTTTAGGAAAATCCATGTGTGCCAATGTTTGAAATTTGCCAAATTCAACCGTTTTAAGCATTAATTCATAATATTCTTTCGAAGCTTGTTCCATAGATAAATTTTTGGGAGCAGGGAACAATTCATTTTTACAATGATGAATAGATGCTATAATATTATCAAACGGTAAAGACTCTAACTCATTAAATTCACTTACATACAAATGAGGTTCTGAAAATTCCATTCCTGATAAAATGGTTAGTTCTTTATATTCTTTCCTCAAACGCTCAAGCTCTTTAAAATATGCCTTTGCGTCAAATTGCCACCTTGCATATTCAAATTTATTAAAATCCACATGCTCTGTAAAACAAATATGAGTTATTCCTTTTTGTAATGCTCTTTTACAATGTTCCTCCATTGATGACTTTCCATCAACAGAAAACAAAGTATGCACATGCATATCAGCTTTCATATCCTGCTCCTTTTTATTAATTATTTATTCTTTTTTATTAATTCAGTTAATTGATTTAAATCCTTATAAATAATCGGATTTTCATCTTGGGTTGGTTCTTCAAATTTACCACTTAAGAAATCAAATGTAGGTCTATCCATATAATACTCATTATCTTTCAAATTTTTGTTTCTGTTAGTGATTTGGCTAAATATTTTTTCATCATCCAATTTCATATAAACTAGAACAACATTCCTATTTTGAAACAAATTCTTTATATAACTTCTTTCTTCTTTTGTCCAAAATCCGAAATCAAGCACAACATCATTTGAATCTAATAATTGTTCACTTATTTCATATATAACATCTTTACAAGCTTTTAACTTAGCCTCAAAAACGCTTCTATCTTCAATTTCACCAAATAATTTCAACATGAAATTATCTGCCGAAAAGTGAACCATTCCAAACTTCTCTTTTAAAGCCAATGCCAATGTTGTTTTACCACAACCTGGTTTACCACATAATAAATATAAATTATTCATTGCTTTCTCCTTCTATCCATTCAATAACATCATCTTCTTCATATAAAATTCTGCCAACATGAAATACTTTTACTTTATTTTTATTTAATATCTCTTCAAACTTTTTCCTGTTTGTTTCTAATTCCATATAATTTTTTTCTTTTATATTATGCCAAACATGTACAACTGATAAATTTTTCAAAATTAATGGTCTGCCATATTTCATATAAAGTTTAAATGCCATAGTGTCATCTTCAACACCATACCCCAAATAGTCCTCATTCCACATTCCAACATCTTTTAAAACATCTTTTCTTACAAACCCAAAATTTCCTATATATGTTCTAATTAAATGTCTATTATTCTTTTTACCTCTAACTATTGGATCTGGAATTTTTGTTATTATATCATAACTATCTGCATTTTTCAATATGTTTTTATTAATTTCTTCTTTGTGGTTTTCATACCAACCTTCTTGTGTCCACAATCTTGTTGCAGAATAGCCATAAACATGATTTCCAATCAGTTTGCTTAGGTTATATAAAATCAGATTATTATTCAGTATCATATCATCATCCATATAGACAATATAATCAGAACTTGTGTTAACCGCTCCTAAATTACGTCCCTTGGAAATATTGTTAATAGGATTATAAATTAGTTTAACTTTGGCAAATAGATCTACTAATTTTTTTAATTTATTTTGATCTGAAATATTACTATTGTTATCAACCACAATAATCTCAACATCAATGTTTTTTTGATGAAGAATTGAAAGTAAAACGGTTTCTATGCAACCATTTTTTTTTGAAAAATTATTATGTGTAATAATAACTACTGAAAGCTTCATTTCTAAATCTCCTTCCATTCCCAAACATATGGCCTATTTGAACTTCTGGGGAACGCTCTTTTTGCTCTAAAACATGCAATTTCTTGATTTGCCCAAAACATTGGAATAGATGGATTATGAACAGAAAACTCAGTTAAATCTAATTCTGATTTTAATAATTCAAATATTTTCTTTTTATCAAATTCTTCAGTTTCTATAATTGAATTTTTATTAATTCTTATAGCTTCAAAATAATCAGTACAGTCTAATTTTTTCTTAATGTAGCCCTTTTCTTCAGCTTCTTTACTTAATTCTGTTCCCGGTAATGGATTTGCAATATACATTGTATTAATCGTGTTATATTTTTTAGCAATTTTTTTCGCAAAAGTTATTGTATCTTTTATTTGTTCCAAAGTTTCTCTTGGAAACCCTAAAATAAAGAAAACTATGCAAGGAATATCTAACTTGTCACACATTTCCACAGCCTTAATAATGCTACTATCTTTAAGCATCTTTTTTATTATATTTAATCTAACATGCTCGTTACCAGATTCAGCAGCAATCGAAATACTAGTTAATCCAGAATCTTTCATTAATTTAAGCATTTCTTCATCCAAAGCGTCTGCTCTAACACCATTTGGAGTATCCCAAGTGATATTAAGTTTCTTTAATTCTCTAAAAAATTCTTTTGCTCTTTCTTTATTTAAAGTTAAATTATCGTCTTCTAAATGAAAATGAGTAATTCCATATTCATTAATACATTTTTTCATTAAATTTATAACATATTCTGTTGAGTAAATTCTAAATCTATAACCAACCTGACTATGAACACTGCAAAAAGTACAATTGTATGGACATCCTCTGCTAGTAAACATTGGCATAACTCTTTTACCAATGGGATTGTTTCTCCATCTTGAATAATATCGATTGTTCATCATTTTTTCAATGTTTAACAATTCAAATGCTGGAACTGGCAAAGAATCCAAATCACAAATAAATTCTCTTTGTGGTGTAGAAATAATTTCTTCATCCATTTTATAAGCAATACCATTTATTTGATCTAAATTTTCTATTTTCTTTGTTTCTAGGTTGTAATTTCTTAATAAATCTGCAAAGATTGCTTCACCTTCACCCCTACACATTATATCATAACAATCCATCTCTAATAATGGTTTATAAATATCTTCAAGTGTTGCGGTAACCCCTCCAAGAATAACAACGATTTTATTATCTATTTCTTTAATCAACTTTGCAATTTCAGTGGCATCACTTTCAAACATACTAAACAACGAACTTATGCCAACAATATCTGGTTTAAATTTTGTTATAATTTCTCTTAACTCTTCTTTCGTTTTGCCAAACCTAACAGTATTTCCAATTTCAGTTTTAGTTTCATCTTCTAAACAATCAACAATTTTAGTATTAAAACCTTCTTTTAATCCCACCGCACCAATACATGCTAAACCATAAGGAAAAAACGATTGGTATTCAGATTCCAAGTCTTTCGGATATGTTTGCCATGGATTTATTAGTAATAGTTTATTTTTTTTCATAATCCACCTCATTAGTTATATACTTTTTAAATCTTTCACACCATTTTAACAAGACATATATTCCCCAAATGTTTGACACATCTTTATAAGATCCTTCATAATTTTGCAGAATTTGTAAACACAAATCTTGATTTAAGTTTAAAATGTTAAATAATTCATTCTTATTAAATACTCGTTTAATATCTTCTTTTAAAGGGCCTTCTATCCATTCCTTATTAGGAGCAGTAAATGGTTGTTTTTTTGCTTTAATCATATCTTTTGTTAAATAATCTGTTAAACTATTCTTTAAGTGGATTTTTGGATCTGAATCATTTATTATAGATTCTCCATTAATTCCTAGAGCAAATTTAATTAAATCTCTAGAAGTAAATGGTAAAATAGATTTCAAATTGAATTCATTCAAAATTTTACCAACTCTAAACAAATGATATTCTGGAAACCTCTTAAATATTTCAACACACCTTAGTAACTCAATATTATTATCAAAATCAAATTCTTTGAATATAATATCATGCATGTTTTCTTTGGTTAATTTTGATGACAAAAGAAGATCTTTACTCTCAAATTCTTTGAGCCAAGACAATCCAGCCAAGTAATAATCCAAAGTATTTTCATTTTTTAAAGCATCTCTTAAGTATTTATACCCATAAAACAATTCATCAGAACCATCACCAGAATAAATACAATTTACATGCATAGATGCTTCCTGAGCAAGCTTAAAAGTACTAACTGAAACTGTGGAATAAAATGGTTCTTCTAAAATATCAACAGCTTCATTAAACAAATTTAATAATTCTGAATTTTGAATTTTATAAATAGAATGTTCAATATTCAAATCTTTAGCTATATTTTTTGCGATATTTGTTTCATCAAATGTTGTTTCAACTTCATAACCAACAGAAAACGCTTTAATCTTTGTGTGATTATTACTTAAAATCGATGCGATTATAGCTGAATCAAAGCCGCCACTTAAAAACACACCAGAATTATTAAACATGTTATTTGCCCGTTTAACAGCATCTACGACATGCAATCCAACTTCTTTAATATCATTGTTCTCTAAAATGCGAATATCAATTCTCGTGATTTGTTTTTTATCTATTTCCTCTCCATTAAAAGTTAATAAATATCCATTTTCCAATTTAAAAACATCTTCTATGATTGTATAAGGAGAAGGAATAAATCGCAAATTCATATACAATTCTAATGCATTATTATTTATTTTATTTTTTCTATTTTGTAATATATTTTTTAAAGATGTTGAAACAATAAGTTGATCATTTACCATAGAATAATATAATTGACCCGGAAACATCAAAGATCTATAAATAATAATATTTTTTTTACTAAAATCATAAATACAAAATGCAAACTCGCCATCTACATATTGAATAAAATCAACCCCAAATTCTTGATATAATTTTATCAACAAGTCTTCATCTGATTCATCACTGAATTTAAAGTTCTTGTCTATTAATTTTTGTTTCAACGCATTATAATTAAACAAATTCCCTTGATAATATAACAAGCAATCTTTATTATCATTCAAATACTTGTAGTTATAAATTTCTTTCAAGCATTTGAATTCAATAGTTCTATCATTTATATAATCCTTATTTCCACAAAATATTTTGACCGACTTCATTTAAGCTCCTAAAATTTTTTCTTTAAACTTCTGATAAATCCTATTGGGATGTAAACTGTCTAATACTTTTCGAGACTCAAATACTGCTTTCTTATAAAAATCTTTGTCTTTAAACAATTTATCTATTATTTTATTTGCTTCTTCTAATGAATTAAATCTTAAATAATCAGGAATAAATTCTGTATATGCTGCAAAATTTGGAGCAACAACAGGAATCCCAACACACAAACAATCAACTGCAGCCATAGACCAAACACAAGCTTTTCTATAACAAGCAACAGCAATATCTCCTTCAGATAAATATTGTTTATATTTTAATCTGCTTTCGCTTCCATTAAACACTTCAACATTTTGGAATGTTTTTAATGATTGAACAAATTCAGAAGGAGTATTGTTAAAATGTGTCCTATTCTTTGCTCTATTAGGCATTGGATCTGAAACCAAAAACTGTTTATCGCAGTTTGATTCAATTAAGGAAGTTAGAAATTCTGTTCCATAACTTTGATATAATCTGTGATTGTAAACAATATTGCTTCCACTTGCAAAATCTCTTTCTTTATTATTATAAAAAGTAGGATCTAATGGTGGTGGAATAATATGTATCTCTTTTCTTAATTCAATATTGTGTTGCCCTGCATAATCAGTTAGCAAGATTTTAGCAAAATTGCTTTGTGTTACAAAAAAGTCTGCAATGTTTATAGCTGTTAAGATATTATAAATAATTGTTTCGCCTAATCCTTCATTGTTTAAGCTATAATCCAAAATTGACTTCTGATTCTCATCTACGTGTAAGGCTGGATAATGACAATATGTTAAAATTTTTGTTTTATAATTTTTATTAGAAATCAAAAGAGCTTTTATTGCTGATGTTAACTCACATTGATTTAAAAAGATTAAGTCTGGTTCATACTCATTTATTATATTAGCAAAGGAATCCCAATTGAATGCAAACCTAGAAGAATATTTTGTTGTACCAATGTCTGAATAATATATTTTACAATTCTTAAAATTTTCAACATTATTTAATCCTACAGGCAAAACAATAGCAAATTCATTATTATCTCTAATAAACTCGTTTGCTAATAAGTAATTAAAAATATATCCTGAATCGCTTTTTATATCATCAAAATTGGATATATTAGCAATGGAAAGAATCTTCATTTTTATTCTCCTTAAGTGAAGTTTTTACACCAAGTTTTCGTAAATTTTTTGTAATAGAATCATAACCTCTAAACAAATGCTCGCAATTTTCAATATAAACATTTGAATGAGATGCTATAGCTCCTAACAAAGTTACAGCAGCGGTTCTAACATCTTTCGCTTTTAATCTAACATTTGTTTTTTTGTTAAATTTGCATGGTTTAATTAGTACCACATTATTATTTTGTTCTAAATTCAAATCAAATGTATTCAAATTTTTAACATAACTAAATCTGCTTTTCCAAACCTCTTCAATTATAACTGACTGATTATCTGCTTTTGTTAACATTAAAGTAAAGAATGGGTGATGATCGCTTTGTATTGTTTGTGGCAAAACTTTTATATCTTGCGATTTTAAAGGATATTTATGACTTATTGAAAGTTGTTTTTTATCCCAAATTAATTCAACATTCATTTGGTTTAATAATTTAAATTCCGAGTTTAAACCAAGTTCCACTCGTTCTTTATCTAAATTTTTAATTTTCACACGAACATTATTTAAAACAGCAAATGTTATATATGTCATTATCTCACTAACGCATTGCGTTAATTGAAATTTAACAATATCTGTATTTAAATTTAGAGAATTTTTTATTATTATTTTAGCTTTTTCGATTATTACATCTTTTCCTATTTCTTGTATAAATCTTAAAACATCTAACACATCGGTTTTAACATATGGATTTAATATTTCAACATATTCTTGATTTAAAGCTAGCAAGATTGCTGCTTTTGTAACCCCACCAACTAATGGTCCCTCTAATTGTTGTGAATTGGTTGAAAATTCTAAAATATCAATACTATTTATTGTTTTTAGATTAGAAACCTCTCCCTTAATTACATCTTTTCCAATTGTTATATTTGCACCAAACTTTTTCATAATATCCAAAACATGATTACATGGTCTAGATTTTTCATCTCCAATTTGGCAACCTCCAGCACCAGCAAATTCAAATTTGCCCAACCTAATTAATAATGCAGGCATTAAATACAAACTACCATGTATTAATTTACTCAAATTTCCATCTATCTTATGATTTTTTATTTTTGTTGGATCTACATATAAAGATTGGCCAATATATCTTGCATAACCTCCAAGTTTCTTTATCAACTTACAAAAAACATGAGTATCTATAACATTCGGAGCATTAATTATTCTAATTTTAATATTGTAAGCAATTGATAAACAAATTACTTGAACCATTGAATGTTTAAATCCATTAATTGTTATTGTATTACTTTTTACATTGGAGTCCTTTACACTTAAAGTTAACGACCCCTGTTCATTGTTAACAATGTTTTCAACATATTTTTTTATATTGTTCATTTATACCTCTTTTGTTTTAAAAACAATATAATTTTCAATTGCTAGTATATCAACATCATTTTTAATAAAAAACTCAATTGCTAGTTTTGGTGTCATAACTATAGGTTGTCCTTTATCATTAAACGATGTATTTAAAACTAATGGACATCCTGTTAAATTGTGAAAGTTTTTTATCATGTTATAATATCTTGGATAAACATCCTTTTTTACAGTTTGTGGTCTGGTTGTTCCATCAGCCTTATGAATTACTGCAGGTATTTTTTCAACCCACTCATCTTTTACCTTAAAAGCCTCAATCATAAAAGGATAAGATTTATTTGCTTTTTTGTTTAGGAGTATTTCGTCGGCATAATCATCCAACATTGAACAAGCAAATGGTCTCCATGTTTCTCTATGTTTAACCCGTTCATTAATAATATCTGAAACCTTTGGTCCTCTAGGATCTGCTAAAATTGATCTATTACCCAATGCTCTAGCTCCCATTTCCATTCTTCCCTGAAACCAACAAACAATGTTTCCTTTTGTTAACAATTCTGCAACTTCTTGTTCAACATCTTTAGATTTTTTATAATTTAAACCAAATTTATCTAATTCATCTTTTATAAATTCATCACTAAATGAAGGTCCAAATGACAATGAATTATATTCTTTAATGTTCTTCTCTTTTGACGCTAATAAGCCACAACCAAAAACTAGACCTAAATCCCCTGCTAATGGTTGAACAAAATAAGCTTTTGCATTGGAATTTTCTCTAACAATCATATTCATTTTACAATTCATGAATATACCGCCAGCAACACAAACACTTTCTATACCTGTTTGTTCAATTCCCCAATTTACTAATTGCTTCACAGATTTCTCCAACAAATGTTGAACAGCCCATGCAAAGTCTTTATGAATATCCAAAATTTGGTCACCATTCTTTCTAGCGGAAATACCCAAAATTTTTTCAAGAGAAATAATTGATTTTTCAATATCCACCATCAAAAACCCTGAAGAGTTATTGCATATAAAATTAGACACATTAAATATTCCGTTTTCAAAATCTATAATTGATTTAAATCTATTAAGTAATTCTTCGTTTCTTTTACCATATGGAGCAAGAGCCATTAACTTCCCTTCATGCTCCCATGGCTTAAATCCCAAGAATGCTGTTGCAAGTGCATAAAAATAACCTAATGAATTTGGATATTTTAAATCTAAAACTTTATCAAATTTCCCATCAACTATCTTCCAAACAGTTGTGGTTGAAGCTTCACCTATTCCATCAACAACAATACCTGTGGCAGATTTTAATCCCGAAGCATAATAGGCGGATGATACATGAGATAAATGATGATCATAAAATTCTATTTTAACATCCGAAATACCAACTTTTGCTCTAACCAAATTTTCAACTTTTTCTTTATCTTGAAAAAAGTCATATCTATTAACTAGATTAGCATTTTTAATTTCATCTAAAATTATAGACTCGTCAACTTTTCCATTTGTTAATTTGGATTTAGTAATAATATCAGATATTTCTAATCCAAATCTTTCTTGCCATAATGATGGTTCATATGGTATTGCAATTTTATCGATATCTTGAATTTGTATTTTTGCCAACCTTAAACACTCGTTTATTGCATTTGCAGGGAAAAACCCTTTGGAACCTTTTATTCCATTTATTCTTTCTTCTTCAATTGCTGCAATAATTGTACCATCCTCAATTATAGCAACTGATGGATCGTGATAATTTAATCCATATGTACATGGGTTTATACTTAAAATATATTCTTTACTATCTTTCATGTTTTAAATTATATCATAAATGATAATAATTTACAATAAGTTTTTAAAAATAAAACTTTGTCTAACTTTTTTTAAAATAATTTATAAAATTTTTAATATATCTATACATAGATATATTCTTTTCAAAAACACATTGAAATGCCCGAAATCGCCTGATTTTGGGCAAAAAATACCGAGAGTAGTTTAAACTTTCAGAACAAATATCGTAATCGAAATTACAATTGTCATCATCAAATCTTTTACGCATATAAAACTCCTTTTATATTACATAATGTGTTATTAATATAAAAAGTTCTTACATTTCCATATCGCTTTGCGTTATTGTTCATCTCGTTCTCTAATCGTTTGTTCTAATCTCTTGATTTCTTTTTGTAGTTCTTCTTTGGATTTTGGGTCAAACTTGCTTTCGCGATTCTTGTTCTGCTCACATCCACTCACATTTTCCCTTTTAAATACTGTTTTCATTAATCTGCATTATCAAATTTTTAATATCTAGTGCACTTAATTTACATTTTTCAGCATCTTCACCTTCGACCATAATTCTTATTTTTGACTCTGTGCCTGAAACTCTTACCATAATTCTGTAGTTTTCACCTAAAATATTTTCATTTTTATTAATCACTTTTTGAAGTTCTTCATTGTTTACAATTCTCATTTTATCCTTAACAACGCAATCAATATCAATTTGAGGATAAAGAATTGAATCGCACAACTCACTTAACTTTTTACCGCTGTTTTTTAGTAATTCTGCAATTTTAACTCCAGTTAAAATACCATCACCTGTCGTTGCTAGATCTCTTAAAATGATATGCCCTGATTTTTCTCCGCCAAGACTTAAAATCTCTTCTTCAATTTTTGCAATAACGTATTTATCGCCAATGTCGGTTCGAATTAGTCTTATTCCATCTTCATTCAATGATTTTTCCAATCCCATATTGGTATGACGTGTTCCCACTACTGTGTTTTTCGCCAATCTGTTTTGTGATTTTAAATACTTACTCAATATGTACATAATCATATCACCATCAATGATTTCTCCATTCTCATTGCACGCAATAATTCTGTCGCTATCTCCATCAAATGCAAATCCAACATCTGCTTTGAATTTTTTCATTGCTTTTGCAAGCGTCTCTGGACAGGTTGATCCACAATTGTTGTTGATGTTTTTACCATCATTTTGACAATTAGTAGCAATAACGTTCGCCCCCAATTCCCTAAACACTGCTGGTGCAATTTTATGAGCGGCACCATTGCTTCCATCTAATAATATTCTCAGCCCGCTCAAATTACAAGCACAACAATTAATGAGATATTTTTGATAAGTTTTTATTAAATTAACATTTTGCTCATACGTTCCTAGTAAATCATAATCATTATGTTTTTCATGAAGAAATTTTCTTTCCAACATTTCTTCTTCCTTTTCGCTTAATTTCACGCCATTAGTTGTGAAAACTTTTATTCCGTTATATTCTGGAGGATTGTGTGACGCACTAATAACCACACCAAAATCTGCTTTAAATTCTTTAGTTAGATATGCAATTCCTGCTGTTGGGCATACACCAACATCAATCACACTCGCACCCGCCGACATTGCCCCACTTGCAAAAGCTGATGTTAAAAAACTTCTTGTTGTTCTCGTGTCACCACCAATCAAAATTTTCGCATTAACCTTAGTTGCTCCCAAAGCATTTCCACACTTAAATGCAATGGTGTTTGTTAAATCTCTGTTAACAACACCCCTTATACCATCTGTTCCAAAAAAAATGCCCATTATTTTTTCTCCTTTTGATATTTTTTTGCATAACCCCTCTTAATTGTTTCTTTGTTTCTACCTATAACAAAATCATTTTTTTGAGTATCAACCGTCAAGGTTGTTCCAGCGCAAATATAACTTCCTGGAGCAACACTAACAGGTGCAATCACATTAACATTGCTGCCAATAAAACAATCATCGCCAACAATAGATCTATTTTTTTCTTTGCCGTTATAATTCACAAAAATTGCACCACAACCAATGTTGCAGTTTTTCCCAATCTCAACGTCGCCAATATAAGCTAAATGGCTTGCTTTTGATCCATCGCCCAAAACACTATTCTTTATTTCAACAAAATTTCCAACTTTGCAATTATTTCCTATTTGAGAATTTGGTCGCAATCTTGAATAAGGTCCAACTTGACAATTTGATCCTATTTCACTTTTTTCTATATGACTAAATTCAATTGTTGTGTTCTGATTTATAACACTATCAATTATTATGTTGTTTGGAAGCAATGTTACATTATCATTTACAATCGTGCTTCCTTTTAAAATGTTATTTGGATAAATAACAACATTTTCCCCTATTTTCACTGAATCTTCTATGATTATTGATCTTTTGTTAATTAATTTTATTCCCTTCTTTTCATTCTTACCGCTCACTAATCCTCCAAAATAAAGCAGGTTTTTTTAATTTTAAATCCAAAATTTTTAAAAAAATTATGGTAAATTTTGAATTTAATAGTGTTTATTATGAAAAAAAATAATATTTGGTTAAATAAATTTAATTTTAATTGTTTTTTATAAATAATTAATATTTTAAAAATATTATTAAATTATTATTTTAAAATAAAACATTTTCTGAAAATGTATTTTGTTGTTGGGCACAATAAAAAAACGAATTTAAAATTCGTTTTTTCTCAATTTATTTTAATTTTGTTTCAAAATATTTAATCAAATATTTTTTTGAATGTTCATTATTTACGTATGCAAACCATTTCAAATTTGCATTATTAATAATGTTTCCATCTTCATCTTTATCCACAACTATTTCAACTTTATCTCCTTCGAGAAGTTTGGTGTAAGGTGGATTTTTTGTTTTTGAGTTATTGATTATTGCATATTTAAACCCAAATCCCAAATCTTTATGAATTTTGAACGCAAAATCTAAAGCTGTACTATTTTTTTGAATAAACATATTTTCATTGGATCTTGTTTTAACTCTTATGAGTTCAGCATCAATGTTGCTAAGATTGTCTTCATCAATCAAGTTGCTAAATTGCCCATCAAGAGTTCCGTTTCTTTGCAAAATATATTCAGACTTGCCCATAATATATATGTTAAATTTATTTTTATATTTATCTTCAATTTGATAATATGTTTTCTTTGTGAAATTGCCAATTTTCACATCAATTATTTTAATTTCACGCATGCGTTTATTAATTGTATTGATAACCTCACTTATTACATCACTATATTTTTTATCATCACTATATAACAAATAAATATTATAGTTTGTAACTTTCATTATTTGACCTTGAGAAACTTTACCAACATTTATATTTTTAAATAAAACTTGCAAGTCTTCAAAAACTTTATACTCCTTGACATTTTTTATTTTTATTGTGTTAATTGAGCTATTGTAAAATTCTTTTTCCAATCTGGTTTTTATATCGTTTATGTTTTTAATATTAGAGTTATGATAGTCACTATAATGATTAAAATAATTTTCACCATCGGCTTGATGTTGTATTTTAAAACATTCGTTTTTAATTGATCTATAAAAATATTCTGCTCCTAAAACCTTTGCAATTGGTATTATCCATTTTTCAGTTTCTTTAACTTTTTCAAGTTGTTTGTTGAAATCAAAACTTGATATGGTTCTTAAATTATGAAGCCTATCAGCAAACTTAATGCAAAATCCCAATGGATTATTTTTACCAATAAGAATTAATTTTTTGAACGACTGCTCTTCAATTGAAGCCTTTTCAAAATTTTCATCTTCATAAACATTGTCTTTATTTAAAATAAATCTTGCCCTGTCAATAGCGCTAACACAATCCACCATTTCAGCAACTTTAGTGTTAAATTCATTTTTTATTGTGTTTATGTCACAATCACAATCTTCAACCACATCATGAAGTAATCCCGCACTAACAACATTTTCATCAAAACCCAAAAATGTTAACATAAGTGCAACATCAACCGGATGAGTGAGATATAGTTGACCATCTTTTCTTCTCTGATCTTTGTGCAGAAATTTTGCCATTTCATATGCTTTACAAATCATATCCACAGAATTATTTTTATTGATGAATTCTTGCTTAATGTTTTCAAATCTTTCATCAATTTCTTTATACATCGACCCCCTCCTTGATTAATTTATAAAACACATCATCTTCCTTATTTGAAATTTTTGCAAACCTAAACACATTTGCTTCCAATATTTCATTGAAATGATATTCCATTTTGTTTTGCAAAATTGCAAGTTTTTGATATTCGGTTAAAGTGGAGGATATTTCGTTTTTTTCTGCAAACAATCGTTTAAACAACTCAATCATATCTTTAACTGCAAAATCCAAGTTTACATTAATATCATCAAATTTCAAACAATCATAAATTTCGCCGTCCGGTCTATCAATTAGTTTTTTAGATATGATCACAAATTGCACACATGGGTTGTGCTCTCTTCCTCTAGACATAGTGTTAACAGTCCCAACACCGCCAATATACACAGCATTTGAAGGCGGGTTATTGAAAATAAAATAACATTTATCTCCGTTAAATTTGTTGTATACGTCCAAAAAAATGCCTTGTCGAGTTGTTGAGATATTGCCTTTATAGTAATTATCTGTGCTGTAATACGTATCCATAACTTCTTGATTTGAACTTGCCATGTTGCATTGTTTTAAAATTTTTAAGGCATCAGTTTTATTTTTCATAAACACGCCTAAAACATCGACCTTGTTGCCTGAATTTTTAACAATGCTTATAACACCATAATTAAGAGTACTTGAAAGATTTGTGTGAACTTCACCTTTGTAGGAATTATTATTATAATAATACACTAAGAAATTACCCAAAAATCTATCATAATTCTCTTGATTTTCCGCTTCAATTTCAGCAAACAAAAAATCATCAATGCAAATTCCAAATGCATTTTTTAATGCAATTAAAAACTGAATTGAAGGTTCACTTGTTTTGCTTAAATAATTATTAATACTCGATTGGGAAAATCCTGTTTTTTCTGCTATTTGCTTTTGTGTGTATTTACTAGCTAAAACTTTTAAATTCTTTTGAAAATTACTCATCTGTTTACCTCTTAACCACATTTTAATATAATACTATTCAAATGTCAACAACATTTATTAGTAAACTGATAATTTAAATACCAAATTATGATTTTAAATTCATTAAACTAAATTAAGAATAAAAAAAGAGATAAATTAATATCTCTTTTTTTGTTAAAAACTGAAAGTTATGTTGCGCGATTAAGTTTTATCAACCAGCACAAATTGTTTTATAGTCTTTATATTCAAATCTTATTGATACATTATTATTTGTAATATAATATAACTTAACTTTACCATTCGGTGTTACCTCAATCGTATAACCATAATCTGTTATGTCGACCGCATTTTCAGTTGCTATTGAATTTACGTATGCTTCATAGTTTTCGCCATTGAAAATAACTATTATATCATCTTCAATATCATTACCCGAGATGTTCAAAGCAAACAATTGTCTATCTCCAATTGCATCTCTTGTGAACTCTAGCACAGCATCACTATTATATGTTTGACCGCTAGCCAACAAATTATTTTTTGTCTGATCGATTGAAACTAATTTTGGCGCACCTAAATCAATATCTTGCAATTGACTATAAAGGTATTCTTCAACAGAAATATTATAATTTTTAGGAGCAATCCTTATTTGATAATTATAATTTTTATCAAAGGTTATAATTATGTCACCGCTGTTAATCTTATCATACGCATCTTGACCGATAATAATATCATACTTACCTTCAATCAATGATATTACTGAGAATGTGACTGTTGTTCCTTCATCACAATATGTTCCAAGATCATATTCATTTTCAAGAACTAATCCATCGTCTCCATTTGTGCAGTAATTAACAGTAAATCCATCTTGAACAAGGTATTCTCGACCAACAATTGTTATGTCAAGTTTATATCTGTTAATTGCAACAACACCAAAGTTTATTTCGTAACCTATTTCAGACAATAAATCACTTGTTATCTTAAATGTTGTTTTAGGTGTTCCATTGATTGTTCCATCATTTGTTAAATAAACAATGTTGTTTCCTTGATTATAACTATAATAGTAGCAACCTAATCTCTCTTCATTAACATCAACATTTGTAAATTCAATTGTTGAGCCAACATATAGATTGTTAAGACTTGTTTTTCCATTGATGTAATAAGAAGCTTTTAATCCTGTTACATCAAGTGTTGCTCTAACATCTTTTTTATCAATTAAAATTAAGTAATCTCCGCCATCAATATTATGATCGAAATTTCCTATCATCAAGAAATTGTTACTATCATCAAGTGTTGCTCTTTCGTTTGCGAAAGAACCATGTTTATATCCATAGAATGAGTAACCTTCTTTCAAATCTACAGAAACATAAACATCTCTAGTTTCAATAATCATAACCTCAGCATTGTTAACATTTGTTGCCAAAGCCAAACCATTTACGTAAATTGAGAATGTTCCGTAAACATCATCTTGATATCTCTTAGCAGAATTTACAACTTGGAATTTCACATTGATTTTGCCGTTATCTTTAAGGAATACTTCAATCTCAAATGCAATTTTTCCAATATCATAATCACTTGCTGTAACAGAATATCTATTGTCAACATCATCATAGATTAAAGCAATTTGTCTTATGGTATTATCCGTTGTTCCCTTTGTTACACCATTAATTTTCACTCTAACATTGTAATCATCATTAACACAATTTACTTTATATGGAATTTTTCCACCGATATAGTATTCATTACTCATTGATTGTTTTATCAAACTATCTTCAGCAATTAAGTCTGTTAAAGCGGATAATTCCACTTCCTCGCCATCTAAAGTATAAACAAATTCAACTGTCAATGCTCTTGGAATATATTGAATTACAAGAATATTTTCATGTTGTCCTTCAATGGCAAATTCATTAGAATCAATATCAACGCCATTTAACAAGAATTTAACCCCACTATATCTATTGTTATCATAAACTGAAATTAAAGTGTTTTTAATTCCATAATAGGTGTAATACTTTAAGTAAGTGGTTGCTTGACTATTATAATAATGCGATGTTGCAATATTTGCACCAGGAAGAACAGAAACAGAAATTTCATTTCTTGTTGCATTTTTTAAAGTTGTTGTTCTTGTTGAATCGTTTGTGTCGTTTGCAAGCACACCAACTTTAACTGTGATTTCATATAATTCTCTAACTTCAAGCATCAAATAAATATTTCTATCATCAACTGAAATAATTTTTCCATCTTCGTAATTTTGAACCATACGAGATAAATGATGCCTTCCCAATTCTGGTTGCTGAGTTGGAGCAACTGTTAATAAGAAATTATAAGTTGTGTAGAAATTATCTGTTGTTGTCATATAATTGTTAGGGAAATATAATCTACTTGTTAACAAGGCATAATGTTTTGCTTTGTTTTGTGAATAGTAAGAATAGAAACCATATTCATCACTTGGATCATCATCTGTTAGATAATCTCCAACAGGGTTTATTATAGCTTTACCATTAGTCAACTTAAATTTGCCATCTTCAAGAGTGTCAATAATATAACCATTTTGAGGCATTCCTGTTGTTTCATCAAAGAAGTTAACTCCATAATTAAACTCAATTGCTTCAGTTTTAATTGTTAAAGTTCCAAGATCTGTGTGAGAAACAGCATAATCTCCATTGTTATAATAATAAGTTCTCAACCATGTTCCATCAAGATTATATTCTCCACCCATACGACCAGTCATCTGATAAACTTGATTTATCGAATATGTTTGACTTGCCACATCTTCATCATAAATTTGAAGTGTTTCATTTGTGTTTGCTTTATTGGTGATGATAAACGCATTTGTTTGCAATTTATATCCCGCATAAGCATAATAGGTTATTTGATAACTATTTCTAACAGACATGTTCATTTGATGGATTTCTTTGTAAGCTGTGTTTGATTGATTGCTTCTTACTCTGAATAAACCAGCATTTGTGTCATCAATTTTGATTTCAAATTCATAAATGATTTTTTCAAAATAAATACCTATCTCAATATCTGATCCATCAATATAACCTTTTTCTTCGATTGTATTAGCTTCAAATTCATGCTCATAACCAAATGTTTGAGCATTTGCAAACAATAGATTTGCATTTGGTTTTGTTTGTTTTATTTTTCCATTAAATTTGTAACCAATCATTTCATCAAAGTGTGTAGAATTCATTAATGATATATCTTTACTTTGATCTTTAATATTAATTTCAATGTCACAACCTGCATAAAGTCTGTAGGTTGAATCCTGAGTCAAAAGACTAGTTTTAAGCTTGTAAATTTCACTTGTGTCAATATAATCATTATTAAATAATGATGAGAAAGTATATCTGATCAAATTTAGTGAAACGCCATCATTTAGTTTATAAATCTTCATTTGATTACCTTCAGCGATAATTATAAGATTTGCACCAAAGTTTTCCACTGTTTGATCAATTTCATAAACTTTATCCTCAACGTAAATGTGAACATATCCATTTCGTGCAACATTTTCTTCAAATAATGTTGAAATCTCAAGATTGTAATATTTTCTGAAATAATGCGCTTCTAATGTTACAACAGGGTCTGTGTTGATATACCTATAACCATCATCTAAATACCAAACCTTCTCAAAATTATCATTGTTGTCCGTGTGGTATAAGAAACCTTGCAATTCATCTTTATGCGCTTGATTAGCTGATAAATACTTGGTTGTTACATAAGCATAATGTCTTTCACCTTCTTGATAAGCTGAAGTGTTTTTCCAGAAAATATGATTGTAATAATTTTTCTCAAACACCGGTATATCACCAGCATCTTGAGCATTTGCAAGATAAATCCAAATATTAGGATTTGTTGCATTCAGTGTGTCATTAACTCTTGCTGTTTGTGAAACTGTTCCTGTTGAATAGAACACTTTTCTGAAAAGCCCAAAGTCTTGATCTCCATCAACTTCAATCCCTTCAACATATTTTGTTTTATAATTCTTCAAAGAAGTTATATAGCTATCAATATATGTAAAGCCGGAATTTTCAAATTCTTTAAATGTGTATGATGAGTTTGGCACATTTTTGAAATTAAACCAAGTTGAAATGTTTCCGTTGTAACTTCCTGGACTTGAATTGAATGAGTAATCACAACTTCCCAATTGATATATATTTTGACTAATTATTTTAACATTTGTTAAGTTAACCTTATAAATATTGTCTAAATATTTTGATTGAACATATAGCGTATATATTCCTGAACCTGTTGCGTCTCCGTCAACATATTTATTTTCAAAGTAAGAACAATTAATATTTTGATAATTCCATTTTCCAGATGTTGCAATCAAATCGTCGTCTTCATTGTCTGAGATATAATCAAACGCAAACAATTCTTTTCCAACAGGAATGTTGAGCCCGTTTGTAGTTGCTGAATAATTTGATTCATCATCAAATTTTGTGCTAACTAGGTTGAGATCATCATTTTCTTCATAAACATTAACATTTGCCTTTGCCCAAATTGGTTTAATTGTTGCGGAATGTCTGCCTGTTTGTCCTGCATAATAATCATCTAGCACCTTAGCAAAATCATCCAATTGAACCAAACTTAAACCATCTATTAAGTTAACACTATTTTGATCTTCACTATCTAGCCAATCTGTTCCACTTAAAGTGAAATATGCTATTGAAGTGTTTAAACTCCATTTTTCAATGTAATGACCGTAATTGTAAACAAAATAATAATCACTTCCAACTTTACTATTTACAATTCCTAATGGATCTGTAGATATATCGTTTAATTTATAGAATGCCAAACCATCACTTCCATTTATGTGAACTGATGTTTGGAATGGATAGGCATAATTTGCATTTTGCGAAATTACGAGCGTTGTTGTTGCAAACTCAGCATCTTCACCACCATCTATTTCTGTTGATGAAACTGCTCCATAGAATTGAGATTTATTTCCTATAACAGTTTTATCTTTCCAATATGAGTTTGTGTTGTCAATTGTTAAGGTGTATTCTCCGATCATTCTTGCTTTTATGATTGGATCTTTTTCATTTTGAACGAACACACCATATCCTTGAACTTTCGTTATTCCATAATATTGATTTAATGTTGAATCATAGCCGTTATAATTAAATTTGATTTCAAGACCATCTTTTGTTACTGTGATTGTTCCAGCATCTGTCATTGGAGATGGCGGTGTAACTGTGTATTCTGATGCTTTTGAAGCATCAAACATCCAGTCGATAAACACTTTTTGTTGCGGAATTAATTCATCTGCAACTTTATGTTTGTCTTCTTTATCAATTTCAAATGGTGGTTTTAATTTTATTCCGAACCATTCAGCATTTTGATCAAGTTTTGCATATTGATAACTTGTATTTTCATGATATAAATACAATCTGTAAACATACAACGCTGTAAATTCTGTTAAACCATCTGAATATTGCCAAACATTACTTTGTGCAGAAGTCAATTCATCTGCAAAATTATCTGAATATCCTGCGGTTACATGTGAATAATTTTCTTCCCATGCAATGATTTTTGCATAATCATGCTCAAACATTGGCAAGTAACCAACACCGGATTCTTCTGTTGTTTGTTCGTTTGTTAGATATATCCATATTTCAGGATTTGTGGCTGACAGTGTTTTTCCAGCAACTTCACCTTTGTCATACATTACTTGTTTTTGAATATCAAAATCTCTATTGGTAAGTTTTGTAATATACTTCATTCCACAAGTTTTTAAACTTTCTATATAATCATCAATATCTCCGCTTGAATATTCGGTATATCCGCAATCTAATGATGCATCTTTAAAGGTGTAAGGAGTATTACCTCTTGCACTTAAAGCGTCTGCAAACTCATAATCACAAGTGTTTGTTAATGTGTATGTTGAGTTATAATCAACAATATCTTCTTGTAAATCTAAGTTTACTCTCACCAAGTCGTTTAGCCATTGATATTTAACATCAAGAGTGTATGTTCTTGATTCTGATGCATATTTACCTACAAAATAAGAATAATCAATATTTTTATAGTTCCATCTTCCTGCTGTTGCAATCAGGTCATCGTTGTCATAATCAAACGCAAACAATGATTTTCCTTCATAACCCGGCAACTTTAGTCCTTGAACTAAGGAATATTCATCATTAAAGCTTGTTGAAATAACCGTTGTGACACCAACTTTAGCTTGAATGTTTGCCGCTGTCCATTGTGGTGTTAGTGTTAATGAATATGTACCTGTTTTACCAGTTAATAAAACTTGAAGATAACTTGCCAAATCTTTAAACGTAACCCTACTTAAAGCGTCAAAGCCAATCAAGGTTTCCACATCTTTTTCAGACCATTCCCAAGCCAAAGTTTGCTCATTTTGAAAATAATCTATCCATTTGCCGTTTGAACATTTAATTATCCAACCAGAAATGTAATAACCATAGTTATAAACAAAATAATAATCACTTCCAACTTTACTATTTACAGTTCCTAATGGATCTTCAGATATATCGTTTAATTTATGGAACGCCAAACCATCACTTCCATCAATGTGAACTGAAGTTTGGAAAGAATATGCAGATGTGTTAGCATTTGAAATTGTAAATGTGGTTGACGCAAAATTTCCATCATCAGTTCCAGCTTTTTCAATTGATGAAACTGCTCCATAGAATTGTTCTAGATCTAGAGAATTATATACTTCATCGCTCCATAAATTACTGGTTGTTTCTATTGTTACACTAAATTTATCATTAAATAATCTTGCAAATAATATTGGAGAACTTGAATTTTGAATGAAAGCACCATATCCTTGAACTTCTGAGATTCCATAATATTGATTTAATGTTGCATCATAGCCGTTATAACTAAATTTGATCTCAAGTCCAGCTTTTGTTAC
>JAZQYA010000060.1:0-15819 GCA_045633245.1 Candidatus Onthoplasma sp. | reverse complement strand
TCTGTTCTTCCGCTTCCAACTGTGTTAATATCAGCTTTTAAAATGGTTTTCAAAGCGTCTTCCAAAAGGTTTTGAATTGTGTTTCCATTTTTTTGTTTTTGAAATCCGTTATAGTTTAATCCGTTATATTGGACAATCATTAAATATCTCATAATCTTATTGTAACATGATTTTGAGTGAAAGTAAATAAATTTATTAATTTGATTGCAATAAAACAAAACTTGTTTTATACTATAATTGAATAAAGGGGATATAATGAAAAAGGTTACAATTGACGGAAATCAAGCGGCAGCAAATATTGCATATATGTTTAATGATGTGGCAATGATTTATCCAATAACACCAAGCAGTCCAATGGCTGAAAATGTTGATATTTGGGTTCAGGAGGGCAAGCAAAACATTTTTGGTAATAAAGTGGTGGTTAGTCAAATGCAAAGCGAAGCGGGTGTTGCGGGTGGTGTGCATGGTAGTTTGATTGCAGGATCTAAAACAACAACCTTTACGTCAAGTCAAGGTCTTTTGTTGATGATACCCAATATGTATAAAATTGCGGGCGAAGGTTTGCCCACTGTTTTTTATGTTGCTGCACGTTCACTTGCAACTCATGCGTTAAATATATTCTGTGATTATAGTGATGTTTATGCTTGCTTAAAAACAGGTTTTAACGTTGTTAATTGCTCGTCGGTTCAAGAAGTTAATGATATTGCAATTGCGTGCGAATTGGCAAGTGTAAAATCCGGTATTCCATATATTTGTTTCTTTGATGGGTTTAGAACAAGTCATGAATTAAACACAATTTATCAAACAGAGTTAAGTGATTTAATGAAAATTGTAAACCCAAGAATGTTTGATCAATTTAAAAATCGTTCTATGCGAGTGGATAATCCATACAGTATGGGAACAAATCAAAATCCTGACGTGTTTATGCAAAATAGAGTTTTGTCTTTAAATAAATACAAAACTGCAATAGAAGACTTCCGTTGGGCAATAGAAAAACAAAGAGAAATCACAGGCAGAAATTACGACACAATTGAATATTTTGGTGATGATAATGCAAAAGATGTTGTGGTCACAATGGGAAGTTCTGCTGATGTTTTAAAAATTGCCAAAGAACAATATAAAGATAAAGTTGGAATTATTAAAGTGAGAATGCTTAAGCCTTTTGATGAGCAAAAATTTATTAGTCTTCTTCCAAAAGGTGTTAAGAATATAACAATTTTAGAGCGCAACCTTGATGTTAATGGGACAGATGCTTTAACAAGTTTTGTTTTGTCGGCGCTACATAAAAACGAAATCAAAGCAAAAACGTATTCAGGTTGTTTTGGTCTTGGAGGAAAAGAATTTACGCCAAGCATGGCTGTTGCTGTTTTTGAAAACATGAAAAAACAACAAAAAGAATTTTTTACAGTTGGGATTAATGATGATGTTACAAACACAAGTTTGGAAATTAAATCAGATTACAAAGACGATATAAGTGACTTTTCAATGCGTGTTTATGGTTTGGGAAGTGATGGTAGTGTTAGTTCAGTTAAAAACACAATTAAAATTCTTGCTAAAGAGACGGCAAGTTATGTCCAAGGGTATTTCGATTATGATAGCAAGAAATCTGGCAGTTTAACAATATCTCACATGCGAGCAAGTTTTCAGCCAATTAATGCGCCGTTTAATCCAGCTCACGTTGATGTTGTTATGTGTAACAATGAAGGCTTTATTAAAAAATATGATATAACAGATTGTTTAAAACAGAACGGAACATTGATTATAAACACAAATTATGATGAAAACATATTGAATGAAATTATGCCGCAAAAGATGATTGTTGACATAAATTTAAAAAATATTTCAGTTTATGTTGTAGATGCGGACAAAATTGCAAATAAAAATGGACTTAAAGGAAAAATTAACACAATTATGCAAGCGGCGTTATTTAAAATTTCCAATCTTTTGCCGTATGAAGTTGCAATAAACAATTTGAAAACAACAATAGAAAAAACATATTCAAGGAAAGGAAACGCTGTTGTTAAAGCGAATGTAAAAGCAATTGAAGTTGTTGATAAAAATATAATTAAATTGAACACAAGCAAACTAACAATTTCAAACAAAAAAGACTTTAATCCAACAATTGAAAATGAGTTTTATAATCAAATAATAAAACCAACTGCAAACTTAAAGGGAAATGAAATTCCTGTTAAAAAATTTACTTGCGATGGGAGCATGCCAACAAACACTTCGTGTTATGAAAAAAGAGCGATTGCTCAAACCATTCCAAACTGGATTAGTGAAAAATGTATTCAATGTGGAAGATGTACAATGATGTGTCCGCATGCTGCAATTCGTCCTATTATTGTGGATGAAAAGAAAAAGCGTCCAAGTGGTTTCGAAACAAGAAAACTCTTTGCTGGTGGCGGAGATTATCGTCAGCAAGTAAGCCCGCTTGATTGCACAGGGTGTGGTGTGTGCGCAAGTGTTTGTCCTGTTAAAGCAATTTTGATGGAAGATTCAGAAAAGATAAGAGATAAAGAACTTGAAAATTACAAGTTTGCACAAGCACAAAAAGAACATAAAATTGATAATCTTAATTTTGTTAAGGATGTTCAATATAAAAAACCATATTTCGAATTTTCAGGGGCATGTGCGGGTTGTGGAGAAACGCCATACATAAAACTTGCAACTCAACTTTTTGGGGATAGGATGCTAATTGCTAATGCAACAGGTTGTTCATCAATTTATGGCGGAACTTATCCAACTTGTCCATACGCTAAAGATGAAGATGGTTTTGGTCCGAGTTGGGCAAACTCACTCTTTGAAGACAATGCCGAATTTGGTTATGGTATTGCGTTGGCTAGAAAAAATCAAAGAGAAAATTTTATAAATTCTCTAAAAAACATGAAATTTTCTAAAAATATTAGTGAAAAAATAGAAAATTTCATAAAAAACACTGAAAATCATGAAAATAACAAACAACTAATTATTCATTTAAAAAAATATAGAGCTAACCATAATTTAAAATTTGACGAAGAATATTTGTTTAACAACTTGCATTTAATTGTAAGTCCAAGTGTTTGGATTTTTGGTGGTGATGGCTGGGCATATGATATTGGGTTTGGAGGCTTAGATCATGTTGTTGCGAGTGGTGAAAATGTTAATATTTTAATTCTTGATACGGAAGTTTATTCAAACACTGGTGGTCAAACAAGCAAGGCAACTCCTCGAGGTGCAGTTGCAAAATTCAACTCAAATGGCAAAACAACAAAGAAGAAAGATTTGGCAAGTATGTTGATGACTTATAAAGATGTTTATGTCGCTCAAGTGAGCATGGGCGCAAATCCTGAACAATGCTTGCAGGCGTTTGTTGAAGCAGAAAAATTTGATGGTCCAAGTGTGATTATTGCTTATGCTCCGTGTGTTAATCATGGTTATGATATGAAGCATAGTCAGGAACACGCAAACAATGCGGTTAAGAGTGGTTACACAACTTTGTTTAGATATAATCCAAATAATTCTGATCCAATGAAGATTGACAGTTTTGACCCAACAATGAAATATGGTGAATTTGTTGAAACTGAAAACCGTTTTGCGATATTGTCTAAAGTAAATAAGGAAAATAAAAAAGAACTTTTATTAAACAGTGAAAGAGATGCAAAACAAAGAACTCAAGAATATAAAAATAAAAAATAAACGGACATTATGTCCGTTTTTTTTAATTAAGTAATTTAAAAGTCATTGTTGTTGAATCGTAATACTTTCTAATTCTTGATTGGGAGTGTTGTGGATTGTTTTCAAATCCGAACACTTCGCGCATTTTAGATGAGATTGCTTTCATAGGGATATCATCAAAATTTTTTGCCATATTTCTAAAATTTCTATATAAGTTTTCAAATTCTTTTCTAATTATTACTTTTGAACTTAAAGCTAAATCAATCTTTTGTTGAACTTTTTGCGATAACTCAAGCTCGGGTTTTGTTTTAAGTATAGAATGCAAATCGTGAAGATACTCCAAAGTTGAAAGATATTCTAAATAACTATCGCTAATACATTGTAAAACTTGAAAAAAATGTTCAGATATAATTTCACGTTCGCGGGCTTGATCTTTTCTTCTTGTTTTAGATAGGGTGTTCATAAGGTCTTTTAATTCATTAATTTTAAGATCTAAAATTTCAATGTCTTTAAGTGCATGATCAGCACAAGTAGAAATAGGGGTTGTGTATTTTTCGCTTTTTATTACTTTTTCAAATAGTCTCATATTTTATTTCCTTTTAAGTGTTTTTAGTATATGAAAATTTAATATATTTGTCAATAAAAATTTTCACATAAACACTCAAATCGTTTGTCTTTTTTTGATTTTTTGATATACTAAAATTGTTTGTGACAAATCACATATTATGTCGTGAAATTAAAAGGAAAGAAAATTTACATGGAACTACAACAACAATTAGCTTACGAATTTAACTTAAAAGAATCGTATGCTCAAAACATCATTGATTTGATTGATGAAGGAAACACAATTCCATTCATCGCGCGTTATCGTAAAGAAATGCATGGTGCTTGTGATGATGAAGTATTACGTGCATTTGCGGACAGATTAAACTACTTAAGAAACTTAAACAAAGAAAAAGAAAAAGTTGAAAAAGTAATTAAAGAACAAGAAAAATGGACCGATGAGATTGCTCAGGCACTTGCAAACGCTCTAACTCTCACCGAAGTTGAAGATATATATAGGCCATATAAGCCAAAGAGAAAAACTCGTGCAACAGTGGCAATTGCAAAAGGTCTTGAGCCTCTTGCAGACATAATTCAAGCTCAAGAACTCGCTCAATCTGCTCTAGAAATTGCGGCACAATATATTGATGAAGAAAAGGGTGTTAAAACTGCTGAAGAAGCACTTGCTGGTGCTAAAGATATTATTGCTGAACGAATAAGCGATGATGCAAATTTAAGAAAAGTTCTTCGTGAAATTATTGCAAAGAAAGCTCAAATCACAGCGGTTTGGTGTGAAGAAGATGATGAGGCTAAAACTTATGAAAACTATAAGGATTTTAAAGGAGAAGTTGCAAAACTTCCAAGCCACAGAATTTTAGCTCTCAATCGTGGTGAAAAAGAAGATTGCTTAAAAGTTTCTGTTGAAATTAATGAAAAGTTGACTTTAACAGAAATTGAAAAAGTGTATAAGAAAGAAAATGAATTCACAAATGAAATCATTTTAGACACTATTAAAGATAGCTATGATAGATTATTGTTCCCATCTTTAGAGAGAGAATGTAGATCAACATTAACAGATAGAGCAAATGAGCAAGCGATTAAGATGTTTGAAGTTAATTTAAAACCACTTCTTCTTCAAGCACCTCTTAAAAATAATGTTATTATGGGTTATGATCCAGGATATGCGCATGGTTGTAAAATTGCAGTTATTGACACAAAAGGCGATGTTTTAGACACAACTGTAGTTTACCCAACTCCACCAAGAAACAAAGTAGATGAAGCAAAAGAAACTTTAGGTAAAATGATTGTTAAAAACAATGTTGATATCATTGCAATCGGTAATGGAACAGCAAGTAAAGAAAGTGAAATTATTGTTGCAGAGATGATTAAAGCATTGCCAAGAAAGGTAAGTTATGCAATGGTAAACGAAGCAGGGGCATCAGTTTATTCAGCGTCAAAACTTGCTGCAAAAGAATTTCCAGATTATGATGTAAACTTAAGAAGTGCGGTTTCAATTGCAAGAAGATTGCAAGACCCACTTGCAGAACTTATTAAAATCGATGTTAAATCTATTGGTGTTGGTCAATATCAACACGATATGCCACAAAATCGTTTAACTGAAGTTTTGGGCAACACTGTTGAAGACTGTGTTAACAGCGTTGGTGTTGATTTGAACACTGCTTCTGTTAGTCTGCTTAGTTATGTTTCAGGAATTTCAAATAGTCTTGCTGAAAACATTGTGGATTATCGTTCTCAAGTTAAACACATCTCAGATAGAAGTGAACTAATGAAAGTGAAGAAAATGGGACCAAAAGCTTACGAACAATGTGCTGGTTTCTTAAGGATTACTGACGGAAATAATATTTTGGATAACACTGCGGTTCACCCAGAAAGTTACGATGCTGTTAACAAACTTTTGAACTTATTTGGATTAACTCATGAACATATTAAAAACAATCAACTTGATATGCTTCCAAACTTGATTGATCAAAAAGGTGAAAATAAGGTGGCGGAAGAGATCGGTGTTGGTGTTCCAACTCTTCAAGATATTGTTAAAGAGCTTTTAAAACCAGGTCGTGATATTCGTGAAGATATGCCGCTTCCAGAACTTAGAAGTGATATTTTGAGCATGGAGGACCTTAAACCAGATATGGTGTTAGACGGTGTTGTTAGAAATGTTATTGACTTTGGTGCTTTTGTGGATATTGGTGTTCACCAAGATGGACTTGTTCACATCTCTCAAATTTCAAATGCATTCATTTCTCACCCAAGTGATGTGCTCAAGGTTGGGGAAAAAGTAAAAGTTAAAATTCTTTCAGTTGATCTAACCAAGAAGAGAATTTCACTAACAATGAAAGGTATTGAATAATTATTAATAATAAAAAAGAGGTTATAAAACGGCCTCTTTTTTGTTGTGTATTAAAAGATTTTGTTTATGTTTTCGACAAAATATTATATTTTGTACAAAAACATATTAATTTTGTACAAAATGTTTGACTTTCGTTCAAAAATGTGCTAAAAGGGTTATGGAGACAAACAAAATGAGCAATAAGGAAAGAAAATATAAAAACATTGTTTCAGAAAATATTTATTTTGTAAAACAATTGGATAATTTGGGTTTTGAAAGAAAGTATTTGGGATTTTATATGTTAATAGAAATGATGAATTTGCTAATAAACAAGAAAATGCACGTGGTTTCATTTTCAAGGCAGGTTTATCCAATGATTGCCGAAAAATATGGAAAAACGTGTTGCACTGTTGAGAGAAATATTAGAAGTTTGATTGAAAAAAGTTGGAACCTAGATTTAATGGTTAAGTTCCAAACGTATTATCCACAGGGAGAAAAACCTACTTGTAGAGATTTTATTTTTATGGTAAAAAACTATATAACAAATCAATTGGTTTAAAGCGCAAAAGCGCTTTTTTATTTAACCTAATTATATTAAATTTTCACACAAAAAGTTTTCCGCACCAATTTTGATTATGCGAATTTTATTAATTGTTTTATATGTGCTCAATTTAAAGCTTTCAAAATCAACAATATCTGTGTTTTTGCACATAGATGTTATTTTTTGTAAGCCCTGAATAATAGTCCTTGATGAAACTCCATATTTTTCAACAAGCCAACATATTGCTTGTTTATATGTTGAGAAATCTGTGCTGTTTTTTCTTATTAAAAATATTAATATCCATGTTAAATAATCGAAAGAAATATACTTTTCCTTTAAACCTAATAAAAATAGGAAATTTTTAATTTTAATTTCTAAAAAATTTAGTGAAATATTATTTAAATTATCGCGCATGTTTTCTATCGTAATCTATTGATTAAAAAAAATCAATTAAATTCTTAAAATAAATATTTTCGACAAATTTTAAAAAAATAATCAATAAATGGAATTTTTTGTTGACAATTAATGTTTAATAAATTAAAATATTTTTGTTTAGGATTTTAGTTGTTGCTTAAAAGTTGTTAAATATCTTTACGTAACAACCATAAATAGGGGTAAAAATGGTTAAAAAGAAAGTTTCGGGGCAAACAATTGCTATTATAATATTAACGGTTTGTCTATTGCTAACAATAGGCTTTGGTGGCGTTTTTGCGTATTACACAGCTAGATCAAATAAGATTTCCGGTGAAATTGTAATGGCGAATTTGAAAATATCTCTCAATGGTGCATCTGGTGAAAGTGGAAAAAGTGAAATTGTTATAACAAACAAAACAGACTTGCTTCCAACTCAGTCTTTAGGTAACTCTCCGTTGACGGTTCAAAATTTGTCTAGTGTTCCAATATATTTAGTTTTAGTTTATAAATTTGATGCAACAAAAGAAGGGGATGATGGTGAACGTATTGTGGTTGATGATAACCACACAACTCCAGTGTTTGATCTCGACATGGAGTATGTTAATTCAATTAATCCTAACTATAGTTCAAATCTAGGTGTGAGTGTAACTTCTTGGGTTGATTTTGTATTTGAGGCTGACATAGATGATCCGCAAGCAAAGTGGGCACATGTTGAAGGTCAACAGCCTTGTAAAGCTTATCGTTGTTTGGTGTCAATGGTTAGTGTTCTAACAAATGTTGTTGTTATCGATCAAGACCAACTTGCTCTTGCTGGAGAAATGGGAAATCAATATCAAAGTTCAACAATTTCATTTACGTTCCAAGCATATGCAATTGGTGCTGAAACTGATTTTGGTTTGCTTGATGGTGACACAACTGCAGATAAGTGTCAAAAAATTGTTAGCGTTATGTATGAGGCGCAAGGTAGAAGATTCTTAGATATCTAAATTTAAAACATGCATTATTGCATGTTTTTTTGTTGCAAAGTGTGTGTTTTTTGTTCAATTTATCCACTTAACTTATCATACATACCAAAGGACAAGCATAAATTAAAATATGAGTAAAATTTGGCTTGCTATAATGATTTCAAGTCTGGTGATGACTTGTTTTTCTGCTCCATCATCCATTATTTCCACAATGATGACGGCGGCAAAAATGGGCGTTACAATGGCTATTGAATTTATAGGTATTTATGCTGTTTGGATGGGGATAATGCAGGTGCTTGATGATTGTAAATTAAGCCATAAATTATCCTCAATTTTATCTCGTCCAGTAAGAAAAATATTTGGAAAAACCGACAGGGAAACGGAAAAAAATATATGTCTAAATATTGCATCAAATATTATAGGAATTGGTAGTGCTGCAACCCCTTATGGAATTAAGGCGATGAAGGGTTTAGATGTGGGTGGTGAAAAGGCAACTCGCGCTATGATTATGTTGGTTGTTATTAATTCCACAGGCATTCAACTTCTGCCAACAACAGTTATCGGAATGAGGGCAATGGCTGGAAGTGTGAGCCCTAGCTGCATTCTTTGGCCAACAATAGTTGCCACCTTTGTTCCTACAATTTTAGGGGTTTTGTTGGTGATAAGTTTTTATTATAAAAATAGAAAAAAGAAGGTCAAGAATGGTTGATTTGTTTATTCCAATTCTTATAGCCTTTGTTTTGGTTTATGCCTTGATTAAAGGGGTTGATGCATATTCTGGTTTTGTGAATGGGGCGAAGGGTGCATTGCCATTAATGGCTGGTTTGTTACCATATATGATTGCTATGTTTGTTGCGGTTGAACTATTTAGAAATAGTGGTTTGAGCGAATATTTATGTGGGTTTTTGTCTCCGATTTTTAATGTTGTTGGAGTACCCGCTGAAGTGTGTGAATTGGTTTTGATTAGACCATTCAGTTCTAATGCTGGATATGTGCTTTTGCAAGATATTTTTAGTCGTTATGGTGTTGATAGTTATATCGGTAAATGTGCAAGTGTTATTATGGGGAGTAGTGATACAATTTTTTATGTTAGCAGCATTTATTTTGCGTCCACAAAAGTAAAAAAAACAGGGCTAACAATTCCCATAGCTTTGGTGTGTAATGTTGCATGCTGTGTTTTGGCATGCTTTTGTTGTAAATTCATTTAATTTAGACTTTTTTATTTTAATTTATTTAATTTATAAATATTTTAAGAAATTTTCTAAATTTTGGATTGATTTTTACTCCACACTATGTTATAATTCAAAGTCGAAATATTAAGGAAAGAAGCAAAGTGTTTGGAGAATATTGGCATGTAATTTTAGAAGCATTTATTGACACGGCAAAAATCTTGCCGCTTCTTTTTGTGGTTTATTATTTAATTGAATTAATTGAATTCAAAAGTGCTGGCAAACTTCATAAAAGTAAACTTTTAAAAGGTAAAACCAGCCCAATCGCTGGGGCGATTGTTGGGTGTGTTCCTCAATGTGGATTTTCAGTTGTTTCAACAGAATTGTTTAGCAATGGCAAACTTTCAGTTGGTGCTCTGATTGCTGTTTATATCGCAACAA
Source organism: Candidatus Onthoplasma sp. (assembly GCA_045633245.1). GTDB lineage: Bacteria > Bacillota > Clostridia > Christensenellales > UBA1242 > Onthoplasma. Next base: position 5,742 of record JAZQYA010000060.1, on the reverse strand, counting down.
GTGATGAAGGAATTCCTCTTATGATTTCCACTCCAAAATCAATTGGTTGGATGTTTGCGCTTATGGGCATAAAAATTGTTTTTGCTATTATTGTTGGTTATTTGTCAATTGCATTGTTTAAATTGATATTTAAAAATAAAGAGCACAACAAAGAGCATGAAGAATATAATCATAAACATGAAGAAAATGAACACGATGAACATGGAGAGCATGAAAATGATGAAATAATACATGGTGGATGTTGCAAGCATAATGTTGAAACCAAATCGTTTGATTGGGTTCATCCGATGTTACACTGTTTAAAAATTAGTGCTTTCATATTAATTATTAATGTGTTGTTTGGATTTATAACTCATATATGGGTTGGTGAGCAAAGATTAGCAATGTTCTTGTCTAATACAAGATGGTTGCAGCCTATGCTTGCAGTTGCAATTGGATTAATACCGAATTGTGCATCAAGCGTTGTTTTAACAGAAATGTTTTTAACTGGTTTAAGTGGTGTAGGAGTTGGCTTGTCGTTTGGAGCATTGGTTGCTGGCTTGTGTGTTAATGCTGGTTTAGGGTTGGTTTTGTTGTTAAAACACAATAAAAATTGGAAAGAAAATTTATTTGTTGTTTTAATGTTGGTTGTTCCAAGTTTGATCTTGGGTTATGCGTTAATATGGATTTAATTTTTAATAATTGTTGAGATAATCATTATGACAATCGTCATGATGATTTTTTTATGCCTTAAGCGAATTTTTTATTGCATAATATCAAATAAATAGAGAAAACTATGCTTGGAGGAAAATAATGGAAAAGAAAGAAATTATGTTAGCAAATAGGATTTATCAAGATGCGACAGTTGGAATGCTTGCAATTGATAAAATATTAAAAAAGATTGAAAACGAATCATTGAGGAAATTATTTGAAAAGCAATATGATATGTATGAGAAGTTTGCAAACAAATGTGATGTTTTTGCTGTGAATAATGATTTTGAAGTAAAAGAAAACAGCTTTTTTAAAAAGACAAAACAAACCGTAATGTTGTATATGATGCTTTGGATGGACAAGACGCCTCGACATATAGTTGAAATGATGATAAATGGGACAGTTATGGGCATTGTTGACACAATTAAAGCCGAAAAAGACTTAAAAACAAAGAATGAAGATTTAAATCTTATGGTTGCTGAATTTAAGAAAATGCAAGAGGATTTTTACGAAAAATTGAAAAAACAACTTGCCAAGGTTTAAATTCAAATTTTAAGGAGAATATTATGGACGAAGAGATAATGGCGTATGAAATGTATCTCGATTCTTTTGGTGTGGTCAAAAAGCCTGCAATGCCAAAATTTGACTTGTCTGCATATACTGACAATGAATACATTTCAGCAATTAATGAGCTTCTTAAAGATTATGATGGGTTAGATGATGAATATTTAATCCTTAAACATTTAAAAGGAGTATGATGCAAATAAATCGTGGCGACATCTTTTATGCAGACCTTAGCCCTGTTGTTGGTAGCGAACAGGGTGGTGTTCGTCCGGTTTTGGTTATTCAAAATGATGTTGGAAACAAGTATAGTCCAACTGTGATAATTGCGGCAATCACAAGTCAATTAGATAAAGCCAAATTGCCAACCCACATTGAACTAAAAAAAGAAAAATTTAATCTCGCGAAAGATAGTGTTGTTTTATTGGAACAAATTAGAACTCTTGATAAGCGCAGGCTTCAAGAAAAAATCTGCTCAATTGATTCCTTGACAATGCAAAGTGTTGATATTGCTATGATGGTTAGTTTAGGGATAACCAGTTAGTTGTATTTCATTAAACGGATTTTTTCAATGTGTAAATAAGAATTTGATTAAATCCTAAGGCATTCAACTCAATCAACCCTTGTTATAAAACAAGAGGTTGTTTTTTATTTAGTTAAGCTTGTGGGTGGGTTTCGTCAAATGGTTTATGAAGAATTTTTATTAACAAAGTGAAAAGAATATATTTTTATTCAAAAATAATTGCTCGTCCTTATTTTTTTACAAAACTCTTTACAAAATGTCGAATTTATGATATTTTAATAGTGTAAAATGTCGAAAGTGGGTGAAATTTATGTTAGATAAAAATTTAAACGAGTTGAATATATTTGCATTGAGAGATTTGGCAAGGAGAACGGGTGTTTCGTCTCCAACTAGCAAAAAGAAGCACGAGTTGATAAGTGAGATTGTTGAAATTGTTTCTGGTGAAAAGAAACCTGAATTTTCAAAATCAAAACAAGGTAGGCCGCCAAAAGTTTTTGGTTATAATTTTGAAAATTTTTTAAATTTCAACTTGGGTAATGATGTTAAATCTTTAACGCATCAAACTTTCAATCAGGCTAAAGTGCAATATCAAGATGCTGATATGATAACAGTTGCTGGTTGGCTTGAGTTGCTTAATAATAATTCAGCGCTGCTATGGGTTGAAAAAGATTTAAAAGTTGAAAGCTATTTTGTTCCTAGTGAATTGTTTGATGGGTTGAACGTTCGAGTTGCTGATAGAGTTGTTGCAGAAGTGAGTTTGGATGAAAATGTGAAAGTTGTGAAAAGGCTTTTTAACATTAATGGTTGCCCAATTTTACAAATGCCACAAACTCGCGAAAATTTTGATAATGTGATTCACAATTTGCCTTGCAGAAATTTAGAGTTTGATAAATCTGAGTTTAATGAATTAAATTTGAAGCTTGGTGAAAATGCTTATTTCTATGGCACAAATAATAACAATAACACCACTATGATTGTTGACATGTTGAATTCCTGTTCTGTTCAAAATAAATTGTATTTAAATATTTCGGTTGCAGATAAAAATAAAATTTTTATAAATAAGTTAAATTGCAACGAAAAATTTGTTTCAAAAATAACTGATGAAGTTGGTGTGGCGAGACGTATTGTTTCTCTCGCAATTGAAAGGGCGAAAAGAATTTTGGAAGAAGGTGAAGATGTTGTTCTTGTGATTGATGATATTTCGTCAATTTTGGGAGTTGATTCTGATAATTTCAATTTGGTTAAGAATTTAGTGGCGATAACAAAAGAAGGAAATTCCAAAGGGTCGATAACAATTTTAGCAATCATGCCAAATGAAAATATTAATCAGATTGAAAAACTTGCAGATAGGCGTTTAAAAATTATAAATAATTCCATTGTCAATATTGAATAAAAAAATCTAAAAAATAAAAAAAGAGATGCAAAAATCTCTTTTTTTAATGAAAAAATTAATTATTTTTAAAAAATATCAAAAAAATTAAAAATTTAATTAAATAAAATGTAAAAAATTGATAAAAAGAATCGTGATTTATCATATTTTTATTATTATAAAATATTTAAATATTTCAAGTAATTTATTTGTAAAAATATGTCGTTTGTGATAAAATATTAGTAATTATAATTTCATTATAAATTGATGGGGGTTTGCATGTTAAAAAAATCACATGGAAAATTCAATTTAAAAAGATTTGTTATTGCAACGATTTGTTTTGCGTTTGCAATAATTTTATCATGCGGTGTTTATTATTCTCTAAGGCATGTTTCAAATCCTACAGAGCAATCTAATGCTGAGCAGATTGTTAGTCAAAAAGTGAATGAAAAAAAGAATTCTGGTCTCTTGGTCGAATGGCGAGATTTTTCAAAAAAGAATAATTCCATTCAGTCTGTTTCGGGAGAGCCTGTTTCAGAAGAACCCGAAGAGAAAGGCTACACAATTACTATCGAAGGAAATCTTGCAGAGTTGACTGCCGGAACAGTGATAACAATAAGCGAAGAGGAAGCGGATAAGAAATATAAGTTGGAATTTAAAAATTCAGAAAATGTTGTTCTTGGAAATGCAATTTTCGAATCTGAAGATGGAAAATTGATAACAAAAATTTATCTTGGAAACTCCAGCAATAAAGAAAGATTTGTTTACAATGTGTCTGAAGGTGTGATTGTGAATTCGGAGACGGGAGATAAGCTTTATGAAGTGACCACAGAAATGCTCGACCCGGAATATAAGGCAGAATTATTCTTCAGTGCCGAGGTTGAAGGTGTTGATTTTGTAGTGGATTTCTATCATAAAGTTGATGGAATTGTTCAAGATCCAAATCCATACAAATATCAAGATGGGTTAAATGATGATATTGTTATTGCCGGAAATGAAGAGTTGAAGTTGGATGGCAATGAAGTGGATTGGCTGTTTAATGTTTATTTTGCAACAACTGCTGCGCAGGCAAATGGTCACAACGCTGAACTAAATGAGGTTGATAAATATTTTAGGTATGCCAACATTAAGTTTTATTTTGATGAAACACAAACAAACGCAAATGGTCATACTCTGCTTAAGTTGACAAAAATTATTTATGATCCAACTCTTGGTTGTGAGGTTGTTGGTGAGGAGATTTACGGTAACTTCACAACTCCACTGCAAAGCAAGGCCTCTCCAATTATAATGGCCGATCAATCGGTGAGATATAGTTTTACATTCCAACGAACTGTTAGTGGAGATAGGGGGTATTATTGGTATAATAAAGGTGTTGTTGTTGAGAATTTGTTTGCGGTTCAACATAATGGTTTGAAGTATGGAAATTTCATACAAAGTTTTGGAAAAGATTCCACTCAAACATTCCACACAACAGGTGAAAATGCATTTAAAAAGGCTAACGATTTTCCTGTAGATAATGAATTTTACTTCTTTAATTATGGTCATTATATAAGTTTGTTTACAGTTCAGTGTAGACTTGAAAAGGAAAGTGGTGGTTTTTTAACAACACAATTGAATTATAATGATTCTGGATGGAAATTCAGGGAAGCTGGAGATCCAACAACCATCGAGGCTAACAAATTGGAGGGGGTAACATTTGGAAGCTTGGTGGAATATTTGGATGCTAATCCGCCAGAAATTGAAGGTGAAGATGTTAAAAATGTTTCTATTACGATAATACCAACCTGGGTGCCTGTTACAATTGCGGTAGTAGATGAACAAGGTCAATATCTCACAAATAACAATGAGACCTTTGAATTTGGTAAAGAGGATTATGTTTTAAAATCAGATGCTGACACAATTTGCTATTATGCAGAAAATGCCAGCCGTGAAGAAAAATTAGTTGCCACAACTGCAGATTGGAACTATACCACACTTGGAGATTGTTTTGAATGCAATGGGAATAACACTTACACAATAACTTTAAAACCAAAAACATTGAAAAAAGCATATAAAATTTCGCTTAACGAAGTAATCAATCAAACAACTCAAGAAATTGAAGATGGAGATTATTTGTTTGCACAGTCTGACGAGATAGAAGACGGCAACACTTTAAGTATTGATAGTTTGCAAGAAGAAGGCTTAACTTCATTTGCAGAATATAAAAAATCTGAAGGAGTGCTTGTTGATGCTTATATAACAAATAAATTAAATGTTTATGTAACTGTATATGAAGAAGGGATTGATGCAGATGGAACAAATGATTATGATTTCATTGGTAAAATTCATTATTCGGCAGGAACAAGGGTTTCTTCATCTGTGTTGACCAGTTCGAGTGGTGCATCATTCTGGATTTATCTCGTTCCGGGTCAAACAATAGGTGAACTTCCATCATTTAAGCATGAAAGTGCAAAGATAGTTGCATGGAAAGCAAACACCAATTATTATCAAACATCGTTCTATGATAGTAATTTATTTGGTTTGGAAATTCAGGGAACATTATGTGATTCTTCAGCCGCATCAGCTTTTGAAGAGGCATCAGCATTGAGTGCGGTTTATG
>JAZQYA010000059.1:0-6496 GCA_045633245.1 Candidatus Onthoplasma sp. | reverse complement strand
TTATAATTTATTCCAATTTCATTTAATTGTTGACATAAATATAAATTTTTCCTTAATGAATTAGCATCTAGCAACATCAAAATTTCGGAGTTGTTTTGAAGCAGAATTTTTTGTGCAACTTCTTCTTCATACGAAAACGAATTAAGTGAGTAAAGTCCCGGCAAATCAACAAATTCATATTTTTCTCCTTCAAATTCAACCATCTTACTTTTATGTTCTACAGTGACACCATGAAAATTTCCAGTATGTTCAGTTGATTTCGTTAGAGAATTAAAAAGCGTAGACTTTCCAACATTTGGGTTACCAACAATTAAAATTTTACGCATAGTTCACCACTATCTCGCGAGCAAGGTTGTCCTTTAATGTAAAGCAAGTTGCATTAAAAATTATAAGCAATGTTTTTTTCAAAACACTACGTCTACAAACACTTACAACACATCCTTCAATAAGACCTAACTCCATTAATCTTATTTTAGTTTTATCGTCCTTAATATCCATAGATTTGATAAGGCACTTGGCATTTAATTTTGCTTCACTTAGATTCATAAAATATTATATTAAAAAAGTTGGTGATAATGACACCAACTTAATCTAATAAATATTTAACAAACATTTGTAAATAAACAAAATCATCTAAACTAATTTTTCACAATATTCATAATTTGTTTAACTTCAAATTTCTTTTTTAAGAATTTTATTCTTTCGCCATCAGAAGTAAACGGCGTGTTTGCGTGATTCTCTATTTCAAAGTGAGACACTTCTCTGACAATTGCATTTTTGCTTTTCATAATTGATTTAATTCCACATAAGAAAAGTTTAATAAATGTAAACAAACTTGAAATTCCTTTTCCACGTTTAATTAAAACAAGTTTTACTTTTCCATTGTTTATGATTTCACCTTTGTTTAGCTTGAATCCCCCTGTGCTTTCGCCATTCATTGCCATCATATAAACAAATTTGCCATGAATTCTTTCACCATCACAAGTAATTGTCATTGGAAGCGATTCGTAATTAAATAAACATCTAATACCAGAAAATACATATGCCAATCTTCCAATTTTTTTCTTCACTTTGCTAGAAGCCGAATAACTTGCCTTGGTGAGATAACCCGTAGCCAAAGCATATGTAACATAATCTTTTCCATCAAACATAACATCATAACTTGTGGTGTTAAGCCTCAAAACACAATCAATCGCCCTGTCCAAATCGAATGGGATTTTAAATGTTCTTGCAACATCATTGCATGTTCCAAAAGGAAAAATCGCAATGATTGGTTGGCTTCCGCTTTTCATAACGCCGTTAATAATCTCATGCAAAGTTCCATCACCACCACAAGAAATTAAAATGTCGTATTTAGACGCAAAGGTAAACGCAATGTTTTCAGCTCCTTCTTTTGGAGTTGCCATTGCATCAACTTTTTCATAACGCAAAAGCAAACGCTGTTTTATATGGGGCAAGCAATCACTTATTTTGCCTTTTTTTGCGTTTGGATTATAAATAATTAAAACACTTTTTACTTCTTTCACTTTTTTCTTCTCAATATCTCTAATTTTTTTAGTTGTTGATTTGTGTGAATATAAACTATTTGTTTTGGAATATTGCAAACATTAAGTTGATTTCCATCCAAATCTTCAATCTTAACTATTTTAATTATAGCATTATTTTTTTCTTTAGACAACAATTCCAATTCTTCATTTTCAACAAATTTGTTTCTCATTTCAACTTTTGCAACATTGTTTTTGCTATCTTCCAAAACAACAGCAACAAAATCATGCGTTGAAATTGGCAAACTTGAATCCAAACTTTCTTTTGGGTTGCCAAAGAAGAAACCGCATGAATAATCTCTGTGACTAGATTTAAACACTTCATTTCTGATTTTATCAGGAAGTTTATAATCTTTATTTGCATATAAATAATCAAGTGCCATTCTATACGCATTAACAATGTTTGCAACGTAATATTCGGTTTTCATTCTACCTTCAATCTTAATTGAAGAAATTCCAGCATCGCGCATTTGATCAAGATGATCAATCATGCACATATCTTTGCTATTTAATATGTAAGTTCCGTGTTTATCTTCTTCAATTGGATAATATTGCTCTTTGTTAATCTCTCTAATTTCATAGTTCCAGCGACATGCTTGCACACATGCTCCACGATTTGCATCACGACTTGTGAAGAAATTACTTAATAAACATCTTCCTGAATAACTAATGCACATTGCCCCATGAGCAAACGCTTCAATTTCAATATCTTGTGGAATTTTTGATCTGAACTCTTTAATTTCTTCAAGAGTCATTTCACGCGCCAAAATAAGACGTTTAACACCCATGTTAACATAGACCATTGCGCTTTCACTGTTGGTTATATTTGCTTGCGTGCTAACATGGACGTCCAAATCTGGAGCAACGCGACGAACGATTGAAATAACACCAAGGTCTGCACAAATAACAGCATCAACCTTGATTTCGTTTAAGTATTTAATATATTCTGGCAAGTCGTTTAAGTCACTTTCATGCGGAATAATGTTAACAGTAACATAAACTTTAACATTTCTTGCGTGAGCATATTCAACCGCCCATTTAAGTTCGTCCAAATCGAAATTTCCAGCAAAAGTTCGCAGACCAAATCTAGTTGATGCTAAATAAACTGCGTCTGCGCCATATTCTATTGCCATAATTAATTTTTGTTTATCCCCAGCGGGTGCTAAAAGTTCCATATTTTATACTATATCATATTTTTGTTTTATTTTCAAGTGTTGCACAAAAAAACTCTCAAATGAGAGTTTTAATTATTTTTTATTTTGGTTATAGCAATTCCATCTCCAATTTCAGTGTGCATTTCTGTTTCTAATAATGGATTGGTTGTGATTGCATCTATATAATTTTTAAGCCCTTTAATCATAGATCTGCAGCCACGAGTTATAGGTGTTTCACCTGTTACCATACCATGAAAGTTAAGATTGTCGGCAAAAATTATTCCATTTGGGTTAAGTATTTTCAAAATAAGCGGAAGATAATTAATATATTGACCTTTTGGACCATCAAGATAGACAAAATCATATTTTTTGTTGCAATTTTGTAAATACTCTTTTGCATCAATTAAATGTGTTGAAATTTTATCTTGCAAATTTTTGTTTTTAATGTTTTCGTTTGCAATATTAAATCTCTCTTCATCAATTTCCAAAGTATCAATATTATTGCATTGTGTGTTTTCAGCCATTGTTATACAGCCGAAACCAATTGCAGTTCCAATTTCTAAAATTTCCTTACTGCCATTCTCGTTTATTGTTTGAATAAGAAAAGACAAGGTGTCATCTAAAGTTATTGGCACCTTGTTCTCTTTTCCATAATTTCTAATTTCAATATCTATTTTCATATTAATCATTACTTTCAATAATTATTGGAATAAAGTCCTATTCCTAATCATTACTTTCAATGATTATAGGAATAATCATTGGACGGCGTTTTAATTTTTTGTTTAAGTAGTTTGTTAACGCTTTTCTAAGCGCAACCTTAACGCTCAAATAGTCTCTAGACCTTACCGCATCAGCATCAACGCTATTTTCAATTGCACTCTTTGCATCATCAAGCCAGCTTTGCGCTTCGCCCATATATGTGAAACCTCGGGAAACAATTTCAGGACGTGAATTTAATCTTCCTTGTTTTGCATTAACATTTAAGATAACAACACAAATTCCGTCTTCACTAAGTTGTTTTCTTTCTTTAAGCACATTGCTTTCCATTTCACCAATTCCCGCACCATCAATAAGTCGAGAACCAAACGGAACCGTTCCACCGGCTTTAAGTAAGTTCTTGTTAACCTCAACTTGCATTCCAAGCATTGGCAATAAAACATTGTGTTTGTCCATTCCAACAGCCATTGCAGTTTCACGTTGAGCAAGCAAATGCTTTTGTTCACCGTGAACAGGAATGAAATATTTTGGTCTTATCAAATTAAGCATCAATTTTTGTTCTTCCTTGCATGCGTGCCCAGATGCGTGAACTTGTTCAAGTTCATTGTAGATAACTTTTGCACCTTGCATAATTAATCTGTTTATTACATTGTTAACAGATTTTTCATTTCCAGGAATAGGGCTTGATGAGAAAATAATTGTGTCGTTCTCACCAATTTCAATACCTTTAAATTCGCCTGCGGTCATACGTGATAATGCACTATTCGGCTCACCTTGACTTCCTGTTGAAAGAATTAATATTTCACTATCTTTATAGTTCTTCATTTTTTCAACTTCAATTATGTTTGCTTTGTTGATTGTGATTTCACCAATTTGAGTTGCAACATCTGTAACATTTACCATGCTGCGACCTGTTAAAACAACCTTTCTTTTATATTTTTCAGCAAGGTTTATTACTTCTTGCATTCTGTCAACATTTGAAGCAAAAGCCGCCACCACCATACGTCTATCTTTGTTTTCAATGAAAAGTTTTTCAAGCGTTTGCGCAACAACACGTTCACTTAGTGAGAAACCATTACGTTCCGCATTTGTTGAATCTGCCATATATAATAAAACACCTTTCTTACCAAGGTCAGCAAAAGTGTGAAGGTCAAACTTTTCATCATAAACCGGAGTTAAATCAACTTTAAAGTCACCTGTGTGAACAATCATTCCAACTGGAGTTTTAATTGCCAAGGCAAATGCTCCTGGAATTGCATGGTTCACATGAATAAATTCAATTTCAAAGCAACCTAATGTTATTTTTTGTTTTGGCTTAACTGCAATAGTTTTATATTCAACTTTTTTGTGTTCTTCCATTTTTTTCTTTATAAGACCACAAGTCATTTTGCTCGCATAAATTGGAGCTTTAATTTCATTTACAACATATGGAACTGAACCAATATGATCTTCGTGACCATGGGTTATAACAAAACCACGAATTTTTTCTTTGTTTTCAACTAAGTATGTTATGTCTGGAACAACCAAATCAATTCCTAACATATCAACTGATGGAAACATAACTCCACAGTCAACAACAACAATGTCTTTTCCATATTCAAAAACAGTCATGTTTTTTCCAATTTCACCAATTCCACCAAGGAAACTGATTTTTAAGTTGTTAGCTTTTGATTTTTTGCTTTGAGTGTTTACAACTACATCTTCATTAACTTCAACAACCTCTTTAACTTCAACTTTCTTTTCTTCTTGTTTTGGTTGTTTTGCTTTGTTTTGTTTTTGATTATTTGTTTTTTTATTTAAACTTTTTCTTATTTGATTATTTTTTCTTGTTTGATTTGAATTTTTATTCGAAAGATCATTTAAGTCTTTATTATTTAAAATGCTTGAATCAAACTCTTCACTTGTCATTAAATTATCTAACATATTTTCTCCTTTTTTATTTAAAAATTTGTGTTTAATCTAAAAATTTGCGCAATCCACCCTTAAGATTTCATGCAAAAAAACATTTTTGTTTTCCCGTTATTTTCACAAAATGACGGCAAATACATTTTTTAATTAATATATTTAATTTATATTAAAAGCGCCAAAGCACTAAACACACAAAATCTGTTATCGTTTAATTAACCCCTTTAAACGATTTCTTAATTTTATTATACCATAAAATACAATAAAGTCAAGTGAAAAATTTAAACAATTTAAATTCTACACGAAAAGACATTTTATAACATTTTGAATTTATTGCAATTTATGTTATAATATTAACATGAAAGCAAATGAAATGATTAAAGACTGCCACCTTTGCGGTGAATTACCAAAGTTAACTTGCAACACCATTAAAAAAGGAAAAAGCCAAATCTTAATTTTGGGTGAATCGCCCGCCAAAGATGGATGGATTCAGAGTGGTCGTGCATTTTATAATTCTCAAGGCAAACTGCAAGCAACAGGAAAAGTTCTAGATCGCCTACTATCATTATGCGGACTTTCTATTGATGATATAAATTTTACGGAATGTTGCAAATGTGTTATTACAAATAGAAAAACTTTAAGAACTTGCATGAACAATTGCAAACCAATTTTATTTAAAGAGCTGGAAGAATTTGATTGTGATATCATTTTGCCAATGGGACAATATCCAACTGAAACCATACTTGGTGAAAAGGTTAACAAACTTAAAGATTACATAGGAAAAGAGTTTAACATTAAGTTTGGAAACTCAACCAAAAAAGTTATTCCAATTTATCACACTTCTCCGGCAAATCCATTATGTTACAAAGGTAATGAAGAAATTTTTAAAAATTTGATTAAATATTTGTAAAAAAAACATCTATTTAAAAAACACGGATTCATCCGTGTTCTTTTACATTTTAAAAGTCTTATTGAATTCCTTTTTATTAATGACTTCATCTTTTTGAGCATCTCCATAAACCAACAAACTAACGATTGGATTTTCAAACACTTCTCTAAATAGTGAATTAACTTCATCAAGAGTTGTTGATTTTATAACTTTCTTTGCTTCTTTTTCTTTTAAAATCTTACCATAATATTTAAATTGATAAAGTTTTCCTGTTAATTTTTTAAGTC
>JAZQYA010000058.1:0-17908 GCA_045633245.1 Candidatus Onthoplasma sp. | reverse complement strand
AATATATTGAATTTTTTCGATTTTTTGATATAATTTTAAGGAAAATAAATTTTTAAGGAGAGTTTTATGCAAAAGGTTTTAAGTTCAATGAGAAAGGCCATTGAAAAATATTCTTTAATTGAAGACGGAGACAGAATTGCCGTTGGCATTTCCGGTGGGAAAGATAGCTTGGTTTTGCTTAAAGCGTTAACCGATTTTAAAAAGTTTAATTTGTTTAGTTTTGAAATTATCGCGGTCAACATTGACATATATAACGGCAAAGAAGACTATTCGGGTATGAAAAAATTCTGCGAAGATTTGGGAGTTCAATTACACATAGAACCAACAGATATTCAAAACATTGTCTTCAATGTTAGAAAAGAAAAAAACCCATGCTCTCTTTGTGCAAAAATGAGAAGAGGCGCTCTCAATTCCGTTTGCAACAAACTTGGCTGCAACAAGCTCGCTTTGGGACACCATTTGCAAGACGTCACAACAACATTTTTTCTCTCACTTTTCTATGAAGGCAGGCTCTCAACAATGCTCCCAAAATCTTACATGTCAAACAGCAACATAACTCTTGTTAGACCTCTATATTTAACTGAAGAATGCAAGATTATAAACGCAAGCAAAACCATGCCAATTTTAAAAAGCAAATGCCCTGCAGATAACGACAGCAAACGCCAAGATATGAAAGAACTAATTTCAAGAATCCACAAGGAAATTCCGGATTCTAAAAAAAGAATTGAGCATGCAATTTTATCCGATGAAAGTTATAATCTTTTGGACAAAATCTCAAGATAATTTTATGTTTTTTAAAAATAAAAATTAATGTCATAATCGTCACATTTCGACAATAAAATACAAAAAGGAGTCGAAATGATAAATTATGACAACAACACAAAAATTTTAACACTCGCTTATTACATTCTTGAAAACAAAACCACAATAAGAGCAACCGCAAAAGAATTTAGAATTCCCAAAAGCACGGTTCACCAAATGTTAAGCACAAAACTTAAATATATAAACCATAATCTCTACTTACAAGTTAAACAATTGCTGGAAAATAATTTTCAAATAAAACACATTCATGGCGGCGAATCAACAAGAATTAAATATGAAAAATTAAAAAAAATAATAAATAAAAATGATGAAATGGAAGCATTAAATTTATAAAAATTTAAAAAAAAAATTAATAAAAATCTAATTAAAACACAAAAAACACTGAAAATTCAGTGTTTTTTTCTATTTTTTTAATTTTATTTCTATTTTAAAAATGCTTCAATAATTTTTTCTTCTGCTTGTTTTTCACTTAAACCAAGAGTCATCAATTTCACCAATTGGTCTTGCGCAATTTTACCAACCGTCGCCTCATGACTTAAGCTAGCATCTTTATTCATTGCAGAGATTTTTGGCTCACTCACCACCTTTGCCAAATCGAGCAAAATGGCATCACATTCAACTCTTCCAAAACATGAATTCTTTCCTATTAAATTAGATTTGAAAACTTGTTCACTTTCACCTTTTGCAACACTTTTTGAAACAATATTACATTTTGAATTTTTACCCAAAAGTGTTACTTTAAAATCTGTTTTTGCAACATTGAATCTATCTGTGAATATTTTTTCAAAAACTTCCAAATGGGCACCATCTTTTAATTTGGCTTCTGTTTTTCTAATTGAACTATCAACCCCTCCAATTTGGGTTGTGTTCATACTCAACAATCCGCCCTCATCAATATAAATTTTTGTTACAGGATTTAAGATTTTACGGCCCCCCTTGCCTGTTGCCAAATGATTTTCAACATACGTTACTTTTGCATTTTTACCCACGTGAAACGTGTGGATACCATTATGCCCACTATTATCAGATGAATGCACGCCACAGCCAGCAACAATAACAACATCAGCGCCTTCTTCCACATAAAAATCATTATATACTAAATCATGAAAACCATTTTCAGTTACAACAACAGGAATATGGCACGATTCGCCCTGACAGGCTGAATGAACTATCACATCAATCCCTTCAACGTCATCTTTTTTCCTTATTTCAATATTGGGTGTAGATCTAACAATTTCACCTTTTCCATTTTTCCTAAAAGATATTGCTCCGTTTGGAATTTTATGCAGATTTGCGATTTGAGTTAGTAAGTTTTTTGTTAATTTATCTAAAACCATTATTTGCCTCCTTTAAGCTTGCCGCAAGTGGTGGGCTTTAAAGATTTTAAAACATTTTTTCTTGAATCATATTGTTCTATTTCACCATTGTTTAAAACAAGTATTTTATCAGCATTTTCCAACAGTTTTTCTTGGTGACTTATAACAATATAGGATTTATCTTTTTTAAAAATAGAATTCAATCTATCAAAACTCCACATATCAATTCCAGCTTCCGGTTCATCAAAAATCAACCATTGGCCCTTTTTCGCAACAGCTAACGCAAGTTCAATTCGCTTTTGTTCGCCACCGGAAAGTGTTTTATCAAAATCTCGATTAATATATTCTTTTGCACATAAACCAACCATTGATAAATATTCACACGCTTTAGAGACACTGTTGGTTTCTCCTGTTGCAATGTCAATTAAATCCTTTACCGTAATACCACTAAATAAAACAGGTTGTTGAAAAGCATAATTCAAGCCCATTTTAGCTCTTTCGTCAATGCTTTTATCTGTAATATCAACACCGTTTAAAAAAATCTTACCAGAAGACGGCTTTATTATGCCCATTATGATTTTAACCAAAGTTGATTTTCCGCTTCCATTGTGACCAGTTATTGCAACGAAGTCGCCATCTAAAAATGAACAAGATATATCTTTAAGAATTATCTTTTCTTGCTTTCCTTCTTCAACTATAAAACTTATATTTTTTAATTCTAACATACTATTATATTAACATATCAATAGAAAATAATCAAGATAAATAATTATCTTTGGTTGGTATAATTATTTAATTAAAAGATAAGCAATTTTTGACAAAAATGCGTTTTATTGTTAGGAAAAATAAAAAATATAAGGCAAAACCTTATACTTTTTCTAAATATGTGTGGAATTCCATACGGAAATTATCCACATTTAATGAGTCTTTATAATAATAATCAAATATTATTCCTTCACACAAGTTGATTGTTTGTCCGCCATTAATCGGATTTCTTGAGCGATACCAACCATCTTCTGCTTCAACAAACAACTGGGTATTAGGTTCATAAATCAAAGTGTTATCTATTAAAACATTATTCTGGAAAACTTCTGGCCTGAATTTTATATTAAATTCGCCTATTTCATTAATTTGAAGTTTAATATTAATATTTAATCTTGAATTACCTTGTAAATTTGAAGGCGTTCTGAACTCAGCCAACTGTTCACCATCGACTATATAAACAGCATCTGCACCATGAACAATCATTCTGCAATTAGAGTCCAATCTTATGATTATAACATAAACCGAAATAACTGCAATTGCAATAGCAATAGCGAATGCCAAGAGTACAATTACAACCTTACTTCTTTTTGATTTATTATGGAAACCCTTAAAATTTTCCTCATTAAGTTTTTCCAAATCCTCTAATTGCTTGTTGTTTTTTAACGTTTTATCGCTTTCTGTTGACGATTTTGTTGTTGATTTGGTTGATTTTGTTGTTGTTTTTGTTGGGTTTTTTGTTGATTTTGTTGAGTTTTTTGCTGTTTTTCCTTTAAGTGTGTCTGTTGCTTTTTTACCAATTGCATTAATTTTTGGCTTCGCTTTAGGCGTTGTTGTTTTCTTTGGCGTCGTAGGGGTGCTGCTTACTGAGGCTTCTAATGGTATATCACTTGTCGTGTTACGATTATATTCTTTTTTCATTACCCCTCCTTTTAAACACTAAACAACGGACTTGATGAAGCTTCAACAACTAGATTAATGTATATTGTGTCGCTATTTATAATTTTTAATGTTCCAGCGTCATTAATAAAGCTTGAATATGGAACTATGAATGACTCCATAATAACTTCACTTGCGCCTTTTTCAAACAATGCATTTGCGCCTGTTTTATCTCGATAATAATAATATCCGTCACTTAAAACAAATCCGCTTGTAGTGCTGGTTTGTTTTACATATCCATCAATTCTACTTTCAATTAACGTGTCGGACAAAACTCCTCTAGCATAAATTTCGAACTTGAATCTAACATACATTGATGCTGATCCCTCATCTTCATTTGATAAGGTTAATATTAAATCATTTTTAACATCCGGCAAAATTGCCCCATTAAGAACAACATATTGTGGTTTTGCAGCACTTCCATTTTCAACGTCTGTTAAAATTTTGGTGCTAGTTCCATTAATATCTTGATATAAATTCAGTTGCAATTTACCAACGTTTATTTTAATCAAAACACCATTCTGACTTTCTGAGGTGAACCACGCGTTGGTCACCCCAACACAAGACAGCAAAAGACAAATCAGTATTATAAACACTGATATAATGTTTATTGAAATTGACTTTGTCTTCTTTACCATTCTTCTGTTTCGCTCCAACCTGTATAATATCCTTTGGTGTCTCCTTGATCACCAAACACTGATAAATACGCATTATTCGCAACTTGAACTGCCTCAAAACTAATTGTTAATTGCAGTTCTTGCCCCAACAATTCAACCGGCACTTCCGCTTTTGGAATGCTTCCATTTGCAGGGACATCTTTTAATGTTAATTTGTTACCAATACCACGATATGCTGTTGACGATGTCAACTCATGTGGAAAATAATAACACCACGATCCAGCAACAGACGAATCTTCTCTTGTTAAAACAGGTCTTCCATCTGCAGCCAAAACGCTATCGTTTAGGAAAAAGTATTTTCCATAGTTTTCATCTGTATTAACAACGCCATTTTTCACAATATAGGCATCAATCCAGAAACGGACATAACAAGCACATCCTGCCTGATTTTGAATACCAAGGTTATTAATTACTGCACCGCCATTTGTTAATGAAAGTGTGAATTCTTCTTCCCTCTGAATCGGACCGGTTGCTGAAAACAATTTTATTGAATCTGAATTAGCATATTTTATTGAACCACCACTTGTTTCAATGTAAACAAATCTTACATTTAAATTTCCGAATTGAACATTTCCTTCTTTGTTTTCCGTGGCTGTAAAATAGGAATATGTAACATTAGTAAAACATAAAAGAGCCAACACTAATAAAACCAGTGTTGTGAAAGCATTTAAATACTTTTTCTTCTGTTTCATATTCCCCCTTTTGTTACGCTGTTTTAATCAACGCAAAATATTTTGTTAATAATTCAATAATTCTTGGACTCCATTTTCCATTTGTTAACGCAGTTTCATTAAAATCACCTGTAACTGCGAACATATCGTCTTCGGTAAGTTCTCCCGCATTTAACATAGGAACCGGAATTATTTGTCCTGGTCTTACAATACCAATATAGTAATTGTGTGTGTAATCAACATCATTGATTGTAACTGTTCCTGCTTCAAAGTTTTTAACTGCAGAGTTGAGTGTTCCTGTGAATCTTACAAAATATGAATTTTCACTATGATTAATCAAATAAGCATCGGCAGTTCCGTTATTAATTAACATCAATGTTGATGAAGCAGTGACATTAGATGATGTCGCATACCCTTTAACCATAACATGTGAAGTTTGAGTTGTTGTTGCTGTTGCAAACACAACACTTTCGCCATGTTGTAATATTATTGGCACCTTATTTGTTATTGTACTTCCACTTTTTGAGAATTTTGTTTCATCGAGATGAAGCTGAATTACAGCTGTTTCTGGTGAAAAATATTGTTTATCTTTTTCATAATATGTTATTTCTGTTGGGAAATAATCTGCACCCATTCCAGCAAGTGGGTCACTGGTTAATTGAGTGTATTTGAATGTGTCATCTTCATCAGTAGACAAATCTCCACCTTCGGCAATTTTTTCTCTTTTGTAATATTTCCAATAAGAAGCAACCCAGTCGTTTGGTCTTTTTTCTAAACCGGTGTAATAATCTTGATCATTTTCAACAAATTTTGTCATTTCTTCAATTGAGAATGAAGAAATCTCAATTCCAGAAATTGTTGAATTTGTGTTATTTTTAACGCTTAAAGTTACAGTGTTTCCACTAACTTGTGTTTCAATTGTCAAGTTTGCTGTTGCTGGTGATGGCGTGTCAACAACCAATTCATTGTCACCCGATTTTGCAACTTGAACATCAAGATATGTCCAAACATCATAATTGACCTTTTGTGATCCGTTTGTTGTTTGAACATCAGTTTGAAGATTTGCAGCAACTTTATAGTTATCGAGCAATTTTACGCTTGAATATGGACCAACAACCACAGATGTTTTGACCGCACTTGTTAAACGACCGCTAGCCGCTTCAACAGCGTAGCCATAACATAAGTTTTGTGATAAAGCATATTCATCTGTCCATGTTCCATTTTTAACATATTCTTCCGCTCTATAGCCATTTCCATCTATAAATCCTGTTGAGCCATTTGAAATGTAATAATACAATTTATAAACCAACGTTACCGTTTTGGTTTTTGGTGTGTTGTTAATTAAACTAATATTAGTGTTGAACGATTGTTCGCTTCCGTTTGTTCCAACAACTGTTTCATAAAGTCCCATAGAATATAATGACTTATTAACAATTTCCACATCACCTTGTGAATAAGTGTTACCTGTCAACTCAGTTGTTGTGTCCACTGTAAGTTCTGATTTTCTAATTGAACTTGTATTAGTTGTGTAATCAAATAAAACATCATTTCCGCCAGCATTTACTGTGATTTTATTTGTAACCATTCTGTAGGTGTCATATGCAAGTGTGTCTTGGTTTTTTGACGCACTTGTTATTTCAATGCTATCCAAAACATTTATATAGCGAGCTGAATTTGCTGGAATAATATAATCAAACGATCTGATTTCCCACATTTTATTGTTGAACCAACCCTGATTTGTCCAACCATTTGAATAATGATATTTAATACTATTTTCTGAAATTAGGTCTGAATTATCAACAATGTTAGGGGCTGAATACCAGACACCTTCAACTTTAATTGTGATTTTGATTGCTTTATTACCCGTAACAACATACATTCCTGTTCCTGCATATGCACGATTTCCACCTAACCAAGTTGAATTTGTTGTTTTGCTAATAGTTGAATCTCCAACTTGAGATGTTGAAACATTTCTTTTATATGCAGTGTTATGCCCTGAATATGGAATTCCTTTCGAATAATCACTCCTATAGTTATACATCAAAACATTTGCATTATTTAAATCGATTTCTTCTTCTAAATCTTCGGTTTTAGGTTTATTGGCTAGCCACATTTGCGCAGCCAGACTCAACTGAGATGTTTGTGCATAGAAAGCATCTTTATATAAATAATGATTTTCATCATATTCAGTTTGTGATTTATATATTTTTTCGCCAAGAATATTGATTGTTAAGTTTTGACCAAAATAATTATCATCATTAACATCAACAAAATCCACACCGGTGATAAACACAACTTTACCTTCTCCAGCTGGAACACTATTTGCTAAATATATGTATTCATTATCGTAAATCACATTATCTTTATTGGCAAAATGGAGAATTACGTTATCCACATTTTTTCCATTTGACCACTGCATTGAATATCTTAATCTAACATCGAAATCATAAGAAATTGCATATTGCATTGCTATTTCAAAATTGTGAGTTCCTTCACCAAACGCAACAGGGCAATCAATAGTGTCATTAATCATAACGTATTGTTGATTGCCCAAATACGCTGATGTTGAGTTTGGATTTGTTGAATATCTAAATTCTAGCAAATTAAAACAATAAGTCATTCCCGTTATAAATGCAAAAACCACGCCAAGTGCGGCGCTTAAAATTGAAATCAGATTTCTTTTGGTTTTTGCTTTTCTCAACTACATCAATCTCCTTTGTTTCTTCATCTCTATTTCATTTTGTAAAACACTACTTACACACCAAATGCCAGCAACAATTCCTATAACCAGCACATAGTGATTTTTAATGAAAGTTACAATTGAACCAAGATTGTCAATGTGGTTCACAACTTTTCCTTCAACTTTATCACTTTCAACCTTTTGAATATTTTTAGGATATCCCGTTACGGTTGTTGTTGAAGGCAGTTTGCCACCATTATTATTAATAAAATCTTGAACATATTTTGAATCATGTTCCCAATTAACAGTATCTTCTGTTGCATTAGGATCTGCCGGTTCAACGTTGTCACCATGGCAAACGTAAATTGTTTTTCCGTTTTCCTCATAAATGGCGATTAATCTGTGAGTTACCATCATCTTAGGATTTCTTGTTCCTTGCTCAAATGTTATAATATCTCCAACCTTATAATCATCTTGAGCTTTAACAATTGCCATGCAACCAACTGGTAAGTACGGCTCTTCACTGCCTGACATAACTTCATAAAGTTTGAAGCCAAGTCCGTAAACCATGAGCAAAACACCAATTAGCATTATGCATAATGATAGTGCAATGTTATACATCAATTGTTTAACGAAATTAAATGCTTTGTTTTCTAAAATTTGGTCGTTATAATTCATTCTTTTTCTCCTATTCAGTATCTGTGGTTTTATAACAACCACTAATTTTCATATTTCCTTCTGGATCGTTTCCATAAACACCCATAATTTTTGAGGCAATATCTGTTTTCTTAACTTCATATTGACTATAACAATTTAAGATTTCCAATTGTTGCCCATTGTATAAATCAAGTTTTCCTACAATTGCTCCAAAACATTTATAATTAGTGTTATTAACTGTTAAATCAAACTCAATAAACGAGCCTGAATTTTTAATTATAACACTTTGTGTTGAGCCTATGATGCCTCCAATGTTAACTTGACTAGCATTTACACTTGAGATACATGATCCTGTTGCTTCACAATTATCAACAACTATATATCTTGCATATCCAACTAATCCGCCAACGTTGAGACCTGTTGTGTTTGCCATAACAAAGTTAACTATTGAATCAGATATTCCATATCTGTTGTATACAGATTCTTGATAGAACGCTATTGCTCCTCCAACATAATTAAATGTTGTGTTTGCTGAGGTTAACGAGAAATTAACGTTAGCATTATTTACATTTGTTGAGGAAGCTTCAGCAACAATTCCTCCCACCTGCAAATACTTGGAATATTGTTCACATTTCAATGTTCCATTAACGGTTACATCTATTTTGATTGTTGAATTTTTAATCGTTGTTAGCGTTGTCCTTCCAACCAATCCTGAAATGTAGATTGAGTCGCGAACATTAATTGTCCTATTAGTCACACCTGAATCAACACTAATTGTAATTTCAAAGTTTAAAACATTGATATTGGTAAGTGTTGCATTAGAAGCTCCTGTTGCTATCATAGATAAGTTTATCACACTTGATTGGTTATTTGCAAATATATTTGACAAAATTGTTTTATTTCCTTCTTGTCCTATTGTTAAATTACAAATAGTTGCACCATTTAATTCTCCAAACAATGCAAAACTTGTTAAATTTTCAAAACTTAATTCATTCACAAATGATAAGTTTTTGTTTCCACCATCAAAGAAACCTGAGAATTCTTTGGCAATTATCGCTCCGTGAGTTGCCAATCTTGCCTCTAAATCCGCATCTTTAATGTTAATTCCAGATCCCAAGAAGAATCTCGATGAAGTAAAGTGTTCAATATTTAACAATTGACTTTCTGTGTGAATAACATAAGGATTTTCTTCTGTTCCGTGTCCATAACTATACAATTTCAAATCTATTGCATTGTTAAATTCGGTTGTGTCTGATTGAATTGTGTCCGCTCTGGAAATATAAATTCTCACATTTTCATAAATACCCATTTCGCTAATTGAGAAAGAATATGAATATTGGCTATTTCTACATTTAATTTCTTGTGATTTTGAAATTCTGCTAACGCCAGTCATATCTGCACTTTCAGATCTGTATTCGCTTGAGTATGCAACAAAGTTGTATAAAATGTGAATGATGTCGCCTGTCTTTATATCGGTTGGATCAACTTCTATAATGTAGGCATGTTTATTATCATCAAAATAAACATTTGAAACAGGTTTTGGTTTTGAAGTTGTGCTTTCAAGAACACATTTCTCTCCGTTGAACTTTTTGTCAGATCCTTTTCCAATTGGAGTAACTTCAATTATATAATCACCACTAAATGAATGTTCAATTTGATATTCAACATTTTCTGCAGTCGAATTAACTTCATCTTCAAATGTTGACTCTCCATTGTTGTATATAACAACAATCTTATACCACTCAGCATTTTCAACTTTATCCCATGAAACTTTTGAACCAGAAACTGAAATAGACTCAACTGCTCCCAATTGAATGAAGTTATCAAATTTATCGGAAATCATAGAACTTATAACTCTATTATCTCCAATCGCTCTGATTTGAACTGAATAGCTTCTAGCACTCAATAATAAACTTGAAATGTCAAATGTGTTAGTTTGCGAATTAACAACTTGCCCCGAAATTGAAATGTCATAACTTGATGCTCCTTCCACAAGATCCCAAGTTAACATTCCGTCTAAAGTTGTTATGTTTTTAACTTTTGCCAATCTTGTGACAGTTTCATTTAAGCTAATATAATCGCTATCCAATAAACTTTCTGAATCACCCTTCAAGCACACTTTAATTGTGTAGTTATTACCTTCTTGAATATACTCAGAACCCTCGGCATTAACTAAATTATATTGAACATCTTCAAATGAATAGCAATAGTCACCCATCGCATCCGGTCTGAGTGATTTGTGGATGTCTTTATTAATTATTTTTGCTCCTTCGGCGAATTCAATAACGATCAGTGCACCATTGAACTCAACTCCACTAGGAATTTTCCATTTAAGCATTCCATCTTCAATTCTTAAATCTGCAACTGTGCTAGATTTTTCACAAGCCAATGCGCTTGTCAAATATGTTCCATTAATGTTAACTAAATCATCATATTTAGAAAGTGCCCTAATATTGAATGTGAAGATGTCTCCACCATTAATATTAAGAACTTCGTCGCCATTATCGATAACTCCAGGTAGCGCATACGTAACTATATGGTTATCCACAGAAACGCCTTCACTTGTTTCGTCAATTTGATAAATAAATTCTTTGCCAGAGCTGTCAGTAATCTTAATTTCATAGATAGTGCTATAATGTTTTCCAACGTTTGTGTAATTACTTTGTTCGAACTTTAACAAACCATTATCAAACGTCACGTTAACGTCTTTCCATTTGCTAATTGTTTTTTGCGATGCTGTTGTTGCATTTAATCTATAGTTAGAATCGTCATTTGGTTCTGCTTCAGCATTTCCCAAACCAGCTAAAGTTATAAGTGAAATTGTGTGAATATCCGAACTTACACATTGCGATAAATCGAACAACAAATATCCTGTGTTCACTTCATCAATTTCAACCGGATAGAATTGCGCGATTGCATAAGTTGATTCATCGTATTTTTCGGCAACAGTTCTTGCTGCTTCTTCTCCAGCAATTTCATAATATAAATAGAACACTTGAGAACCTGTTGTAAGTCTATAAACAGGATAATCAATAACAACTTCTTGTTGCTTCACTTCATCAAATAGTTTTGGCAACAAATCTTTAAATTGTATTTTTCCATCATAAACCGATATCTGATTTTCTTTATATTTAACAAATTTGTGTGATTTTTGAGAATCTGAATTCAATGCTCCTAATTGCTTGTCATCGTTAACATAATTGTCACCACCAAGCATTGAAATGTCAATAGTGAACAAAACTCCATCTGTCAAATTGATGCTAAGTATTTCTGTGTTATCACATTCAAAACTGTTTTTATCATCAACATAATTTTCAGTTATTGGATAATACCAAATTCTATTATTAAGATTTAAACTGATTGTGTTGTTTTTATAAATATTGAAATACAACTCCTTACCGTCAACACATTTATAAATTACATAACCATAGAAGTCACCATAATTATTTGTTGTTATTTTATATTCTGTCTCATCAAGTTTTTCTTCTTGCACTGCATATAAGACACTATAATAATCGACAGCGTAAATATATGTTTCACCAAGAGAGTGGGCAATTTTGATTTTATAAATTGTTGTGTTTGACTTCCAGAAGTCTTCATTACCCTGAGATAAACCACCATTAAATGAATAATTCAAAGATGAATTACTTGTGTATATACATGTATCTGTCTCAAAATTATATTCATAAGTTGCATAAAGTTCATTTGGCTCAAATTTAATGGCACCCAAGTTGAGTTCATAATTATTTGGAGCCAACTTCGAAATTTTAAGAGTTGACGCATTAATTTGTTTTGAAGAATTAACAATAGATAAATCTTCGCCAGATCCGATTAGAGTTATATTTATTGTGTAATCCCTACCATCTGGAATATCAATTGTCAACTTTGATTTTGTTGTTTCAGCAAAATTTGTGCCAATATGATTTTGCCAATTAATTTTACCTTGTTCTGGTGTGACACCCATATTGGTTAATGTTGTCATAACATTGTTTGGATTGTTATGTTCAACCAGATATTTCTTTTGAGTAACACTATCCACAAATTCAATCTTTGCTTGTGTGAATAATTTTGTTGTTTCCAATATCAGATTTCCATCATCAATAGTTACATCACTTTCACTTGGCAATTTATAAATATAAATTGGATCGCTCTTTTCTCCGTTTATAATATAATCATCAGCACCACCAAGAGCAACAACTTCAACCTTTAAAACTCCGCTTAACGCAGCGATATCATCTGTTTTATCCTCAAAATCATAAAAGTCGTTTGTTGTTTCAACAATTATTGGATTTTCTGAATCTCCTTGATAGAGATAAACTTGATATTTTTCTGCACTATTTAATTTGTTCCAAACAAGTTGTCCCTTGTTTACTTTAACAACTAATTTTTCTAAAATTTCAAACTCATATTCATTTGAAAATTTTGAACTACATATATTATCACCAGCAGCGACACCAACAGGAACTGCTTGAACTGAAATTTTATATGTTCCAGCACCAAACATAACATCAAGAATTCCATCATTTCCTTCATCATATCCTCTTGGGAATGGTATACTTGTTCCTGAAATTGTTGACTCGTAAGACTTATAAGTTTCACTTTCAGTTTCGTAATATTTCAAATTTACATCACTTGAATAATATGTTTTTGTTTCACCATTTGTATATTCAATTTTAATAATATATCTTTCAGCAACAGGTCTTCCTTCAAAAACGTTTTTAGAACTTTTTTCCCAAGTTATTGTCTCAACTTGTTCAGCGCCATTTTTCTTGATGTTAACAGGCTTAAACAAACCATAACAATCATTAATATTTATAGTTTCTGAATTCAAGTAGAACACATTCTCTGGAGTTTCAATTGGCTCAACTTTGATTTTAAAGTTTACATCTTCTTCAAGCATGTTTTGTGCGTTATCTTCAGCGTATGCCAACACAAGCTCTGGGTCGCATGCCACGGTTATAGTTAATGTTATAATATTAAATGACAATGTGATCTTTTTGCTTGAAATAGCTTCTTTAAGATCCAACTCTTTTGAACCATTGATAATTGCTGTTAACTTAACAATACCATGTTCTCCAGAAACTAATGATTCAAAAATATTAGTTGGCATTTTAAGATCTAATTTGAATTGTCCACCTTCAACTCTTACGTTGTTAAGTTCAATTCCATAAACTGTAATTTCAGTGCTTAGGTTTGAATTTGTGTATCCACCATCTTTTGCTATTGCTTTAACATAAAGTTTTGTTTTATCTTCCACCAATAGATTTTCATATCGATTTGTTACTAACAAACTTGTGTTTAATTTTTTATAAGAACTTTCTGAACTTTCCCAGTAATAAACCTCATATCCAACCGCATTTGCAACAGGATCAAACGTCAACACATTGTCCGAAACAGACAAGTTTTGCGCTGCCCCAACTTTTACAAACACTAGTTCTTCTGAGTGGTTTGAATTAAACAAGTAAATTGTTTTGCCATCAACATAGTTGTCCGCCGTGCTAATATATGCTCTGACATAAATTGTTCCATCAATTTGAACATCATCAAGATTAAATGAAAATTCAGTTCCCGACCTATTTTCAACATCTTCATATATTTTTTCTGTTAAGTTTTCTACAACCCCACCAGATCGGTTGAATATTTCAAATATGTATTTTTTATTCGAATATTGTGTTTGAATGGTGTTAAGTTTTACAACAACAGAATTGTTTTCACTGTTATTATCTTTAGTTGATGAAACGCTTAACGTTTCAGCTTTTTGAATTAGAATTTCTCCACCCTTTTTAGCAAGTGTTCCATTCTCAATTGTTACAACACTCACAGCATGCACATCTGCAATATTTCCTGCCGCAATATTTTTGAAAACGTATTCAGCATCGATTTGGAAATATCCTTCCTTAGTCATTTCTTCTGTTAAATTAAGAGTAAAATGTGTGTTATTTTGAGTGTTTCTAACTAACAATAAATAGTTTTCAAAGGTGTGAGTTTGATTTCCTTCCCACTTGTTGAATTTTAAAGTTTGCAAATCTCTAATCATAGAAGATTCAACTTGAACATTAATTGTAATTCTTTCTGTGAATTCGCCATCCAAATCAGTTGCAACACAATTTATGTTGTGCATAAATTGAACTCTCACTTTGAAATCTGATTTGAACATCTCGTTCAAACAATTAAATTGCTCATCTAGAACTGAAATGTAATATACATTTTTATCTGCATCATACTCGTATGGTAAATTGATTAAACCATCTTCTGAAACAAGATTGTTTTCACCATTACTCTTTAATGTTATGTTTGAAGCCTGTGCCATGTTATTAACTTCAACAACCAAACCAATCTCTTTTTTTGTGTTCGTTGGACTTATAACCAGTCTGTTATTTTCATCGACAACT
The DNA here is from genome assembly GCA_045633245.1 of Candidatus Onthoplasma sp. Classification (GTDB taxonomy): domain Bacteria; phylum Bacillota; class Clostridia; order Christensenellales; family UBA1242; genus Onthoplasma. The sequence goes on along the minus strand of JAZQYA010000058.1, from coordinate 2,992 downwards.
ATTGTTGATGTACTATCAAGACTAACAAGACTTAAATCTTGTGACACAATTTCACTGTTAATTGTAGTATCTTCTCCCGTTGATTCCTTAATAAATTGAACATCAACCGAAAAATTATCAGCCATATCTTCTATAACAGTATTATGATTTTCTATAATAGTAATTATATACTTACCATCTACGTATGAATAATTTAATTGAATATCATCACTTATTAGTTGTCCGCCTTGAGAGTTGAATTCATAAGTTATTCCACCTAGATTAAACTTTACATACAACAAATATTCTATTTCATGATCTTGCGGTTCAATAATTAAATTATTGTTCTCATCTAAATAAATGTTAGAATCATTTGATATCTTATTTAAATTCAACTCATAAGTAAATGAATTTAAATAATAATTAATATCATCATCACTAGATTTGGCAAGATTTGTTAAGGTTAAAACACTAGACTCAGTCATTTCAAATTTAGAAGCAAAGTCATATGTTGAGTTTTCAACTCCGTTATGTGTGAATACATAACCGGCAACAAAATCAACATCGCTCGTGTCAGGTTTTGAAACCACTTGAGTTGAAGAATTATAAATTAAAGTTGGTTCTTCAAGCCTTGTAACACTTATAAGCTCAGAATAACAAGAATCTAAATAACAAGGAATCATTGAACCATCTGGTGCAGTGTTTTTTGCGTTCCCTTTTGCTTGAACAGAAAAATAAATCGTTTCACCATTTTCAAGCTCAAATTCACGCCCATCTAATTTTGTTGTTGTTTCGCCATCAACAATACAGACGTTATAGTCTACCGCGTTCTCTATTTCTTGAATGCTTAGTTCAGCCTTTGCAGTGTCGTTTATCATTAATGTTGGCACAGCCAAAACTTCAAAACCAACCTCCAAGCAATCCACAACCACATAGTTTTCACCCTTCATTTCTCTATATGAAAATATATTTTTACCATCACCATATACTTGGACGGAAATTTTATATTCACCAGCCCCCAACCAATAGTCTTTTAAAGGATCCGTGCTATTTAAAGCCAATTCATCTACTTCAAACCTTATAGGACTTTGCAATGTGCCGCCTTGCATTTTTAACCAAATGTTTGCATTTTCATTATTTTTATTCCTTTGAACTCTTGCAACTCCATCTTCAATTTTTAACTCAGTCACTTTTTCAAGTTGAGTGAAAGACCAAGTTGTAATATCACTTTCAATTGAAGTGTTGTCACCAGCTCTTTTTAATGTTATTGAATGAGGTCCGGGTTCAAATTCTTCTTTGCTTAAGTCAATGGTGTTGCCTTTTGTCCCATCTAATGTTTGATCCAAATAATCCACATCAAAATCAACTTCACATGACCCAGTCCCAAGATTTATCGCTTTTAAAACATAATCTTCAACGTATGCTTGAATTTTTTCAAGTTTAATAAATTCAAATTCGGTGTTTTTTGACGCCAAAATGTAATCATCTTCTTGATTCGCAACAATGTCGCCAACCGCTTGAACATAAATAACATAGTTCCCATGCAAATATTTTGACATATCATAAGATGTTAAAGTTGTTGTAAATTTTGTTGTTCCAACGCCGTCAACCAATTCAACATTGTAATAATGAGCGCCATCAACCGCTTCCCATTCAACCTTTGTTCCTCTGCATTGCACTTCGGTTTCGTCCAATCTTCGAACATGTATCACGCTCAATTTAGAAGTTTTTCCAACATTTTCAGTTTGAGCACCAATAGTTGCATCAACTCTAATTTCGTGATTTACTCCTTCCGTGAACAATTCGTCATAATTTGCCAACTCATTCAAATTAAAATAGTTGTTTTGAGTTTGCGCAACACTTGTGTTATCAACAAAAATTTCATATCCGCTTGCATATGCAATGTTTTGCCAAGAAATTTCACCAACACCAAATGTAATGTTAGGAACATCCAAAACTTTTAACTCAAGTTCTTTCTCAGCAGAATTGAAATACTCAACGTCATTACCATATTCTTGTTTAACATCATCACTCACCACAGATAACACTCTAACCTTAATGCTTGAGTTTGTAAAATTCTCATCAAGATCCCGAACTGAAATATAGATTTTCTTTTCATTATCTAAATTTTCTATAAGGTTGCTTTTTAAATAAATGTGGGCATCAAGTTCTCTTTTTGTTTTTTCAAACTCTAACACACCATTTTTTATTGAAAGATTTTCTATTTCACCTGCTTGATAAATTTTATATTCATCAGAATAATCCGAACTTTCAAGTGCATAAGTGTAACTTGGCGCATTTGCCTTAACCTTAACAACAAGCAAACTGTCACTCACTTGACCACGATATTGATTCAAATTAAAGACTGTGCTATTACCCAAATCATACTCATCACCGTTGATCATGAATGTGTAAGACGAGGCATATGTCACCGCATCAAACGTGAAAGCTTTAGTTAAATTATCATACTTTAAATTCAGTGGCGCCTTCAATGTTGTTTTCGTTTTCTTAACAACAACCGTCATCAAATCTTCTTTCAAGTTATTATCTTCTGAAACAACTCTAATTTGTGTTACGCCTTCAGCAACAGCAACTAAGTCATTGTCTTGAATTTTAACCACACTTTCATCAAAGCTCGTTAATGAGTAGCGCCTGTTTGTTGCATAAGACGGTGTTACACCAATTCGATCTTCCATATCAAGTGTTTGTCCAACCATTAAAACAATTTGCTTGCCATCACTTAAGCTAAAATAAATATCGTTTACCGGAGTTGTTTTTTCACAACCAAACACAAAAAACGACATAATCGCCAAAACAATTATTAATCCCAAATTTGTTTTTTTAATATGTGACATAACAACCCCTCTTCATGTCTAATTATATTTAATTATAGTTTAACACATTAGGAACTTTTTATCAAATATTTATCACAAAATTTTACAAAATATATTATAAATAAATAAATTTTGCAATAAATTAAAAACAATCCAAAAACCCCAAAAATCACCATAAA
>JAZQYA010000057.1:0-39698 GCA_045633245.1 Candidatus Onthoplasma sp. | reverse complement strand
ACACCTTCAAGTTGGAAGAATGTGTTTTCATGGCTAGCGTCAATATCTTCATTTCTAAAGCAACGTCCAGGGAAAATTGCTCTGATTGGAACAGGGTATTTTCTCAAAATTTTGTTTTGAGCAGCTGAAGTTTGAGTTTTTAAAACTTGTCCGTTATCAAGCCAGAATGTGTCTTGCATATCTCTTGCTGGGTGATTTTCAGGAACGTTAACTGCTGTGAAGTTGTTATATTCAGTTTCAACTTCGTTTCCATCTTCAACAACAAATCCCATTGAAACGAAAACATCTTCAATTTGCTTTTGAATAATTGTTCTTGGGTGAAGACTTCCAACCTTGTGTTCGCAAGGAAGAGTGATATCAATTTTTTCAGCAGAATTGATTTCTTTTTCTAACTCTGCTTGTTCTAAGAAAACTTCCTTTGCACTGATTAATTTTTCCGCATCATTTTTGGCGTTGTTTAACATTGCACCAACTTTACCTTTTTCTTCGTTTGGCACTTCTTTCATAAAACGGAAAAGCCCTGTGATTTTTCCAGATTTACCCAAAATTTCAACTCTTAAATTTTGGCATTCCGCACTAGAACTTATTTGTTCTAATTTTTCCTTTGTGTAATTAATAATTTCATTAATTCTATCTTGCATTTTTAATCTCTCCTTTTAAAAACAAAAAACTCGCCCTAACTATAGGACGAGATAATTTCTTATACCGTTTTACCACCTAATTTCGCTCACAAACTACACTTAATTTCACTTGCAAAGTATTGCAAGTTTCGGTTTTTGCTTGTTTGTTCGCTTTCCCCACTTCGAACAAGTTCTTGCGGGGTCCCCGATTAAAGCATTTTGCCTACATAAGTTTGATAGTATGTTTGCCTCATTAACATTTTCACAGTTTTGTCTGGCAACTCTTAACCTTTAAAATAAAGTTTACCGAGTGCAACTCCAATGCTGAAATTCGCAAACAAACCTGAACATAAGTGGCTCTCAATCGCCGACCACTCTCCCTTTATGAAAGCAAGTTTACTACTGAACACATCTTCACAGTTTTTATTAAGATTTTAACAAAGCCTAATGTTTACATTCGCTTCATACTAAATTAATTTTAAACCAAAAAAATGTTTTTGTCAAGAGATAATGAATATTTCATCTTAAGTTACAATATTTAACAAATTGATTTCTTCATCTAAATCCAAAAACAAGCATCTTCCTTCGAACTTGTTGTTGAATAATCTTATCAAATTAAACCCTTGAGTTTTTTCTAATTTAAAAACAAGCGAATTAAAAGGCAATCCATTTTTTGTTTGCTCAGTTGAAAAGTTAATTTTCAACCACTCACCTTTTTTCATTTCCAAAAGTGTTTCATTATGCAAACTAACTCCAAATGCCGGCATTAACCTTGCCATCGCAAATAAATCAAACAGTTTGGTTTTAATATTATTAAATTTAGTAGTTTTATTTTCCACAATTTCGATTTCCCCGTTCTTTAAAATCACAAAACTTTCAACTTGATTTAACTCGTCTGTCAATGTGTTTTCATTATCAATATAATTTATCATATTTTAATTATAGCAAATTTTAAAAAATTTATACAGAAAAAAATGATGCGTGTGCACCATTTTAAATCGACATAAATTCAACATTATCTCTGATTTGCTTAAAGATTTCAATATGGCGAGTTTCATCTTCAATAATTCTAGCAAACAAGTCTTTCAAACTTTGATTTTTAACCTTTTGGATTGCCATGTTGTAATTTTCAATTGCAACACTTTCTGCGCGAATGTTGTTATCTAACATTTCTCTTAGTTTCATGGAATAATTCATATTCGAAGTGTTGAAATTATTTCCTTGCGCATCTTCATATTTTGGATTTCCGCCAAACAAAGATATTGCATGCATGAGCATATCTAGGTGTATCATTTCAACCACGCCAATCTCTTCAAAAATTTCCGCAATGTCTTCATGTGTTTTATCTGCAATAACTGATTGATAAATATATTGCAAAACACCAGCTAATTCACCAACTCTGCTAAACGCCAGGTTTTTCAACACGGCAACTGTTTGCAAATCATCTTGAGAATTTGTTATTTCAGGATATGGTTTTTTAATCTTTACCTCAACATCTCTAAAGTTCATATTTCCCCCTATTCCTTTTATGCTAGTGAGGATATTTTTGTTAAAACAACATGTAAACATATGAACAAAACTTACAAAATATTTGCAATTATTTCACAATTATATTTGTTAAAATATTGTTATTATGTTAAAATAACATCAAGAGGAAAAAATGATTAAGAAAACAAACAAAAACAATTCAAAAACCACAAAAAAACCTTCAAGATTTAATCCAAAACCAGATGTTGGTTTAACAAGCGACCAAATCAGGCATAGAGTTCTTGAAAATCTAGTTAATGTTTCAACCACAACAACCAATAAAACTATTGGTAATATATTGGCAAAAAATATTTTCACATTTTTCAATATGATATGTTTTGTTGTTGCATTTGCACTAATTTTTGTTGGCGCATACACCGATTTGGCGTTCCTGTTAATTGTTGTGTGCAACACCACCATTGGAGTTGTGCAAGAAATTAAAGCAAAAAAGACAATGGACAAACTTTCTCTCACCAACTCAAATTTCACAAAAGTTATTCGTGATGGAGAAGAACAAGAAATTTATAAAACTGAAGTTGTGCTTGATGATGTGTTGTGCTTAAAGCCCGGCATGCAAATTGCATGTGATAGCATTGTTTTGGATGGACAAGTTGAAGTTAACGAAAGTTTGTTAACAGGTGAAAGCCACCCAATAAAAAAACAAAAAGGCGACGAACTTCTTGGTGGAAGTTTTATCTCAAGCGGAACATGTAAAGCAAAAGTCAACAAAATCGGAAATGAAAACTACATATCTCAATTGAGTGAAAAAGCAAAATCATTTAAACAATCAAAAAGTGAACTTTTAACATCTTTAAGAAATTTAATTAAAATCATCACAATGTTCATGATCCCTGTTGCAATAATTATGTTATATAATAACTATAAAAGTTTTATAAGCGACACTACAGCAACAGGCACAATGGAATACTTTGTTATAACCAAAACCGCGGGTTGCATTATTGCAATGATTCCTGCCGGAATGTTCTTGCTCACTTCAGTTGCTTTGGCAGTAAGTGTTATGCGACTTGCAAAAAAGAAAACCTTAGTTCAAGAATTATATTGTATTGAAATGTTAGCACGAACAAACGTTTTGTGTTTAGACAAAACCGGAACTTTAACAAATGGCTCAATGAGCGTTAATGATGTTAAACTTCTTGGAAAGAAAACCTCTCAAGAAGTTGATAAAATTGTTGCATCAATGGTCGCAGCTTTCCACGATGCGAACCACACAGCTCTTGCCCTAAAATCTTATTTTGGAAAACCTTGTTATGTTGCAGAAAAATCTGTTCCTTTCTCTTCTGAGAGAAAATTTATGGGTTGTAAATTTAGACAGGTTGGAACTTATAAACTCGGTGCATACGAATATGTTATGAACAAACCAACCTCCGATATTAAAAATCAAGCAGAATCTTTTGCTTTGAGCGGTTATCGAGTTTTGCTCCTTGCAGAATGCGATGCAACTTTTAGTGGTGAAAATTGCAAACCTGTTGCATTCATATTGTTGCAAGACAACATAAGAAAAGATGCTCCAAAAACCATTGAATGGTTTAAACAAAATGACGTTGATATTAAAATTATTTCTGGCGACAACCCTATCACTGTTAGTGAAGTCGCAAGAAGATGTGGTGTTAAAAATCATGAGAAATACATCAGTCTTCACGGCATGAGCAATAATGAAGTTATGGAAGTTGCCAACAGTTATACTGTTTTTGGCAGAGTTAGTCCAGAACAAAAAGCAATATTAGTTAAAACTTTAAAATCTCAAGGAAAAACTGTTGCCATGACAGGTGATGGTGTTAATGATATTCTCGCTTTAAAAGAAGCAGATTGTTCAATTGCAATTGCGGCAGGCAGTGATGCAGCAAGAAGTGTTAGTCAACTCGTGTTATTGGATAGCAACTTCAGTTCAATGCCAAGCGTTGTTGCTGAAGGACGACGCGTTGTTAACAATATCCAACGCTCATCTTCACTGTTTCTTATGAAAACCATGTTTGCGATTTGCATTTCCATCTTTGTTTTGTGCATGGGCAAACCTTATCCTTTCTCACCAATTCAATTCACGTTGCTTGAAATATTTGTTATTGGTCTACCTTCTTTCTTCCTTGCATTGCAATCAAACACAAATCGAATTAAAGGTCGGTTCCTGGCAAACGTTGCAAGAAACACCGTCCCTGCGGGATTCTGTTTGGTTGTTGCGGTTATCGCAATGTATGTTTATCAAATGTTTGTTCCAATAACAACTAATGTTCTTGTGACTATGTCTTCTATTGCTGTTATTGTTGTTGGATTCATTGCTCTATTTAATATGTGTAGACCTTGGAGTTTGTTTAAATCAATTGTTTATGTATTGTGTCTATGTGTTTGTATATTTTGTGTAACATTCACACCATCCTTGTTCAAATACGTTAGCATTTCAACATTTGACACAATGTTCTTAATTATAGTTTGCTTCTCATGTTATTTGATTTATCAAATGTTAACAAAACTTCTTGAATATACAAAAAAGATTTCTACAAATTCACAATATTAACAATACTTTTATCTATAACAAAATCTAAAATACCCGCAAGGGTATTTTTCTTTATCAAAACAAATTTGTTTTCACTTGCTGGATAGAACCAATCAAACTCTGGAATAAAATTTGCGATTTGTTTTGCATCATCTAGTTTTAATTCATCTGATAACAATGAATTTGCGTAAATAAAATTTTTCGATTTAACGCAATCTAGGAACACAAATGGAACAAATTCTTCTTTTAATTTTAATTCTTCGTCATCTAAATAAACAAGATAACTCTCAACCTTTGATTTTTCAACATGACAAACTAAACCATGGTTAAGCGAATCGTTCAATTTGCTCATAAAAAACTTTTCGTCTTTATGGAAATTGCACTCGTCATAATATTCAGCAAAAACCAAATCACTTCCTTTCAAAATAGCCACAAAATTTCTCACGCCCTCAAAATAAATTAAGCACACATCTCCATCAATTTCGTAGTGCGAAAATCTTATGTTTTCCACATTTTTTTCACATATCAACTTTCCATTTGATGTTATTATGATTTTGTTTGAAATAGTTATTGATATAGTTTGAGATTTGAATGTGAAATGAGTGAAAAAAACATCATTGCTTTGTTTTGAAAATAAAAAATAATATGTGTCTTCACCCAATTTAACTTTAACGCAATTATTATTTTTATTTCTTTTTGAGAATACAAAAGGACATGAATTGTTGTGAGGAAACACTATCACATCATGTTCGAAATTTTTGATCTTATATTTAACATTTGCCAATATTGTGACCATACTTTTATCGAATATGTCACAATTGAACGTTGATATTAAATAATTCATATAACTATTTATGAAAGAAAACAAAAAAACTTGCTAAATTGCACGATTCAACATTAAAACAAAACTTTAGCACAATAATATTATTGCTTTGGGGAAAAATAAAATCATGAGCAAAGACACAATCAAAAATTTAGAACAAAATTCAAATTATAAAATTCATGTTATGCCACCGCCAATCACAGATGAAGATATTACGGCTTTGTTTAGCGGCATTGTTAATGTGGTTAAAAAGAAATACGAACTAGAAAAAAATGCCGAAACAATTAATCTTAACATTAACATCGAAAAGCTGATGGAAGAATTAAAAGAAAAACAATCAGAAATCATAAGATTAAAAAATGAAATAATCTATTTAAAAAATCAACTCAAAACAAACAATTAAATTTTGTTTTAGCACGTGCTAATAACGTTTTTTGTTGCATTTGTCAAGTGATTTTAATGTTTTTTGTTTAATTTTAAATTTTTTTATAAATTTAATTGCATATATTTTTTAAAATTGATATATTCATTTAAAAGAGTATGGGGTAAAATTTATGGAAGAAATGATTTTTTATGACAACGCTAAGGAAAATATAACAAATTTTTTTGAAAAAGAGTTTGAAAAATTCCCGCCGCTTTTAATGTCTCATTTTCTTAATAGATTTAATGAACTTTTGAACTACACCGAAGAAGGAAATCTAATTCAACCAAAAATTATTTTCACCAATAACATTGATTCAGTTTGCCGTTCAATCCCTAAGAGCAACGCCCTCACTATTTTTGAAGATACAGATGCAACAAAATTTAATTCTCATTTAAAATCCATTTTGCCAATAATTAAAAATGATTGGTGCTTGTTTATCGATATAAAAGAAAACAAAATTAGTTATGGGATTTTGATGGCTTTCACAAGCATTAAAGATAGAAATCTTTTGAGAAGTTTGCAAGAAAACACAAGCATTAAAGATAAACCAGACAAAGTTTATTGCATTGTTGCACGACCATTAAACTTCTATTCAATGTCACTCCATTCAGTTTCAGGAAATGATCTTATCATCAACTTTTCTTTGGACAAGTCTAAAAGTAACATTTTTCATCATGAGATCAGTGAGTTTGTGGATGCAACGTTTTCAAAACTTAGAACAACTCAACGCAAACTTCAAGATATGAAAAATATGTATTTAAACATATTCACTAACGTGCTAAGTAGAGTTAATGGTTCGATTTGTGTTATTGTTGATAAAGATTATAAAGATAATGGATTATTTGAAGACGGAATATGGCTCAAGGAACCAATCAGCTTTAGCAAATTGTTCACTCAATCAAAAAGTTATAATGAAGAAAAATTGCAAGCATATGCAGATTTGTTTATGAACATGCTCAACTTTGACGGAATAACAATTATTGACAATTTGGGAAGATTGAGAGCATATAACGTTTTTGTTGAACCTAATTCAAAAAAGGTTGGATATATTGTTGGTGGAGCGAGAAAACGTGCCGCATATTACATATTAACAACAAGAAAAAGAGATGTGGTTGGAGTTTACTTCCAATCTCACGAAGGTGAAGTTTTCTTCCAACTTGTGCCCAAAAGAGAAGTTAAAACTCCTAACAAAAAAGTTGAAAAGAAAATTAAAACTGAAAATAAAGAACCCGAACCTCAAAACAATGAAAAAAAAGAGAGTTAACGCTCTCTTTTTTTTAATTTGAGTTTTAAAATTTCAAAACAAATTATCGCTTCTTAAACTTGATCACAGATCTGAAAATGATTTTATCTTCAATCTTTCCTTCAATATAAAAATAATTTTTAATTCGTTTTTTGAATACTTTAATTTTGTCTCCTTCATAACTTTCGTTTACGAAGTATATTTCATATTCTTTAATTTCAATTGATTTCATTTCTTCAACAGTAAAAGCGTCTAAAACCATATAATTATATTTTAAATTGTTGGTGTGATTGTTTATGTCAATATCTGTCGAACAAATTTTGCGAGTGTAAACATAATCTTCTTCTCCAACAATTTCACGCAAGTTGGAAAATTCGGTTTTTATGTTATTTGTTTTTTCCATTTGAAGTTCAGGATAAACAATTGTGCTCATTCGTCTTAGTCTTCTAGTGCTGAAATCTAAACAACACCATTCTGCCGTGAACTTTGTTTTGAGTTTGCTACTTTGTTTGATAACACAGTCACGCAAAGCTCTTGCAGTTCCAAGTTCATGCGTCCAAGTTGTGATCTTGATCTTATCGCCAGAAAAGATTGGCGATTGCGGAATAACTTTCATCTTTGTCACAACCCAAAACGCATTACTATTTTTTTTCATTGAGTCATGGTCTAAGCCCATAATATTTGAATGTTTAAATGTGGCAATTTCAAACATTCTCATTAATTCAGTTATTGGAACGGAATTGGTATGATCAATGTTTGTGTCGTCTATAACAAGTTTTTCCGCATGCCAGTTTTTCATTATCTAATCCTCATTTTTCTTCTTAACACAATCACAGTTGTCGCAATTGCTATAACAACTCCAACAACCACAATAATGAAAATAATTGCCGATGCGTTGAGTGGTTCTTTGATTGTCACTTTGTAACAATCTAACAAAATTCCAGAATCACTAACAAGTTTAACATAATAATCACCATCTCCGAATTCTTTGAATGTTGTTGAAATTGCTTGCTCAGCATTTTCCGAATTTTCATTGACATGTGAAATCAATCTGTCGTTAATATAAATATAAGACTCTCCGACTTTTTCATAAATAATCGCAGGATTGAAATAAATCTTAAATCCTTTCTTTGTTGTTTCACCCTTTTCAAGCGAACATGCAATCGTTACGTCTTCATTATTCAATGTGATTTTTAAATCAACTTCTCTAGTTGGATAACCTTCATCTTTAACCAAATAGGTTAATGTGAATGTTTGCTTTCCTGTTGTGATTTTTAAATCTTTTGAATTCTTCATTATGTCTTCATATGCTATGTTTAATCCTCTGCCAGATTTTTCAAGCATGTCTAGGAATGCATCTGTAACATTATCACCAAATTGATTGTATACATTTTTTATTTCACAATTTCCCAAGCCGGTTAAATCAACAGATTTTTTTGCTTCTTTTTCGTTAATAATTGTGAATGTCACAATTTTACTGAGTGTCATTCCATTATAGTTTGCAAGAAGTTCAACTCTATAATTTCCGCTGCCTGAGAAGATGTAAGGATTATAACCCGACGGAGCATAATCAATACCATTACGTTTTGCTTTAACCTCAACGCTACCTGTTAAGTATTTAAAACTTTCATTAATCGACAAGGCAACTTCACGATTATAATATGCATTGTCAAACACAGTGTCACCATTAATGGTTGCCACAACCTCTCTTAAAACATAAACATCGCAATTGTTAATGCCATCTTTAAATTCATGTGTGTTTCCTGCAAGGTCTTTGAACGCAAATGAATAATTTCCATTTCCCTTAACAATATATGATGATTCAAATTTTTCATTTGCAACAAGCTTGTTCATATAGTTTACTTCGATCATCACTTCATTTTTTCTAAACAAGTAATCATCTGAGTTCTGAGTTGTTGCATTAATCATAACGATATCATCTTTATTTTCGCTAGCGATAGTGAATGATGTTTTATTGCTAAAATCTTCTAAACCATTGTTTGGACTAATGTTGAAGTTGTTTACTAAGGTTTGTTTTTGCTTAAACTTAACAACCCCAAAGTATAGGTCAAACACTTGATCTTTCTTAACATGATAAACTCTAAACAATTCAATTTCTTCATGTAGGTTATGATGCTCGTTTTCATAATATGTAATTATAACATTTTCATCAATATTACCAACAAAAAGATCTTGATTTGTTATATATAACGGTAATTCATATTGCGTTGGAATGTTTTGAAATTCAGATGTGATTTCTATTTTTATTTGATCATAAGGTTCTTCTACAAACTCATCAAGTTTGAATGATGAATTTGCTGATCCGATTGTATTTCCTAATGAATCTCTTATGAAGTAAACTTGATTGTTTGCAGGTTGAACTTCAAACATGTAAATTCTGTTACCAGCATATTTGCCATCTTTGGTGTATACTGCAATTTCAAATTTATAAATACCCGCACTATCATTTCCTGTTGCAATCACTGCATTATTTTGACCCGTTAAATTAGAAATTCTATAAGTTCCATCTTTTAATAATTCATACAAATTATATTCATAATCAAAATATGTGTTTTCATTAATCTGAGCCCATTGTAGATTTGCTGTTCCAAACACAGGTTGATCAACTGCTTGAATGATTTGATCATGTTTTTTGTTGTTAAAATAATAGAATTTTCCTTTTTGTTTTCCACTTGCAAAATCTCGTAAAGTAACGTTTTCACTTAATCTTGTGTCAATAGTGATATAATATGATCTTTCAATTTCGTTGTCTTCATATTTATATAGTACGATTTTATATTCTGAAATTCCACCTTCTCCGGTTTGAGCATCGAAAATATCTTCAAGAACAACAATCTCATAGTTTCCGGATATCGTTGGCACAATAAGAGCATCAACAAAATCGGCACCATTATGAATGTATATTTTACTATAATAAATTGTTTTGTCATATTCAAGTGTTGCAGAAGTGTAAGTATAATAAACAGGATCTGTTCCAACAGAGCCAATATAATAGCCTTCATCTTCGGCAAATGTTAAAATTGTGAACATTCTTCCAGAAGTGTTAAATCTATAAGAAGACTTACTTCCCAACACTTGCATTGTTATAATATAGGTTGTGTTAGGCAAGCATCTAAGCCTTGACTTATACACTCTTCCTGCATCCTCATAGTAATATCTAACAACACCATTTGAAAGTTCACCTTTATAAACGGTAGACCCTTGCGAAGTTGTCACGACGATTTCTTCAGCATAATACCAAGTGTTATTGCTGAATGTTTTTGCGTTTGTTAAGACAATTGAATACTGTCCGCCAGATATCTCAACAAGATTGTCAACCAAAATTGTGATTGAAGCATTTGTATCTAAATAGTTAATTGTAAATAACTTTTCAGAATCTCTTGAGGTTATAATAATGTCATAATTTCCAAAACCTGAGTTTTTGATTTCACTAACCAAAAGTTCATTCAAAGTTTCAAACTCGGTTTTTGAATTGGTTAAAATTGTTTTAATTGTGTCTCCACCATTTCTTTTTAAAACTATTTTAAAGAAATTTTCATTTTCACGTGATGCAACACCATCAAAGTTTATTTCAAACACATTATATTCTGTCGTTTCGCTATCTAATGAAATATCAAAGCTTAAATCTTGCAATGTTGTTGTTTTAACCTTAACAGGAAGATAAATTTCTGAAGGAGTTGGATTGTAATGAATAACATATTGCGTTACATTTCCAGCTCTGTCTTCCTCAATAATTTCATAATATTGATTATCTGTTAATTCAAGACCGCCATAATTTTTAATGTTAATAATGTTTTCTATAATAGTATAACCGGTGTTTTCAATTAAAGGTAAACTTGGAATATAACTATCGCTTCCCAATGCATCTTTATCACCAATTGGTTTGCAATAAATTTTGTTAACGTCACTAGTGTCAAATGTTGTGTCGGTAGTTACACGGTATGCATAAATATGTTCTTTTTCTTGTGTTTCGTAATACTTTGCATATTGTTTTTGGAAGTACTTGCTTGAACCACTATCAAAACATGTATTTTCAAACATTGAGTCTGTTCCAAATTCCTTATTATAATCATTCACCAAGACATCTGCTTTGTTTAAGTTATCTATATTAATTGTTGGCGCCACACGGTCTATAACAATCTTATATGTGGTTTCATAATAAGAAATAGGTTTGTTATCAACATAATAAACATAACAATTCATGTATTTTGTTAGTTCATTAATATCAGCAGCATCTATTTCATGTAATTTTAAATCGTTTAACTTATATCTAACTGTAATAGTGTAAGAAAGTTGTTTGTTCAAATTGTTAAGATCCAAACCAGTGTTTAACCAAACACTCAATGAATTGTCTGAGTTGGTATTTTTAACAACTATTTCACCATCAGGATTCGTTAAAGAAATTCCATTTTTTGCCACGTATGGATGATCAATATATGTTCCATCTCCGTGATTTTGAACAATCAAATAATTTGGATCCACTTGAGCGATTTTGTTGTTTGTTTCCACATATGCAGGTAGACGCACTTCCAAATATTCTTGACTAACTTCTATTCGATAAGCACCATTTTCGTCATAGTAATTTTGAAGTTCAATCATTGAATTTTCATTATAACCTGTGAAGATTTCAACTTGTGGCCCCTTATCATATAGGCTAACAATTCCTAACCCTATATATTTTTCATTATAATTAATATATCCACGACTTTCGTTCTCATTGATATTATAGTATGTCTTTCCGTTTTCAACATTATCGATAATTCTTATGATATAATGTCCTGGCAAGAACAACCATTCGCCGTTTTCCTCGCTTATTGTTATTGTGTCTCTAATTAAAATATTGCCAACGTCAAGTGACAAATAGTCATAAATATCTATGTTAAATGTATCGGTTAACTCATCATAAATTGAATCGTCTGGATATGCGGTTGAATCGTAAATTTTTGTAATTCCACCCTTTCTTTCAGGTAACTGATCATGAATATCATTAAAGTAAACCATAACTTTTAGTCTACCAGCTTGGTAGTCACCTGAACTGTTTGTTCCATCGTAATATTTACCAACAGGAATGTTTAAAGTTGCTGGAAGTTTTGTTGTTTCTAAATATAAATTATATCTTTCATTGAAAATTTTGTCATCATCATAACTAAAGGTGTCATAATTATAACCTTTTCCTGTGAAAGTGTTGAATTCGCTTTCATTTTCCATTAAGTTAATTTTGATGCTTCCACCAATTCCGGCTGTTGTGTTTATAATTCCATTTCTATCAACGATGAAATAATAATTTTTCTCTTTAACATCTTCCCCTAGCATTTCTTGCTCGCCAAGATAAGTTCTTGTCACAACATACAATCCGGCTTTGCTTTCTATATTATTATTAAAGTAAATCAACCCTTTGTCCGTTCCATTAGCGTTTAACTTTGTGAATGTAATTCCTTCTCCTGGTTGACCATCTTTATAAACAACTGTTTCTTTTCCACTTCCATAGAAGTAAAATTCATCTGTTTTGCAACTATTAAGATTTAAAGAATAAAACTTGTATGTTACTTTTTGAACTTCAAAATCACCTGTGCCAATATTCCAAATGAAGGCCACATGTTTTGCACTTGTTGCCTTTGCCTCATAGAATCCTTCACCAACTTCGTCGTAGTCACTACCTGTTTTTAATTTATAAAAACCATCTGATTCTTTGCCATTGGTTGGAATGTTAGATATGTTATATGTCGCTGAATAATAGACATAACCACGAGCATTATCTTTGTTGATTTCAATTTCAACATAAGGTTTATCCGTATTATGAGTTTTTGGAGAATGGTTCACACTTGAAACATATAATATACATGTGTAATATGATTCATTGTCAACATCATATTTAATCAACTTTTCCAAACAATCCAAATCTTGTTCTTCGCCTGAATTTTCATAAGCATAAACTGTTTCATTTCCTACAGTTAAATAATAATCATCTCCATGTTTTTGGAAAAGCTTAGACAATGCGAGTGTGTTGCTGTTCTTTCCGTTATAATAATTTTCAAATTCATTTACTTTTGAGTTGGTTGCCAAAGTAACAACACTTTTTAAATCTTCATTTATCTCATCATTGCTTGAGAATAATTTAAAAGCCTTGTAATCTTCAACTTTAAATCTAACGTCATCACCATATACTCTTGAACTATTTGACACATATTCATTGCTTTCGCCTGCTCCATCTTGATAAATGATATTGAAGTAGTTAGCTGTTCTGTCGATTACAATTGCATAATAAGCAATGTTGCCTGCACTGTCCCAAATCTTAATGATATAAATACCTTGGTTAAATAAAATGCTATTACTACTAACACTATAACTGCTTGTTGATTTATAAAAATCTACATCTTCAATTGTTGATCCAATTTGATAATTTGTTGTGATCCACTTTTTTCCATCTTCTGCAATGGTTACAGGTGTTGTGGCGTTAACAGTAAATGGAGTGTAACTATAGCTTGCATTAATTTCTGAACCACTTGCCTTATCTTCCCAAATAAGCGTTACCATTCCATTAGTAATGGAGTTGTCAATTTTGATGCGAGAGTTATCACGATCGGTTGCGTATGCATAGTAAAATGAATTACCAGAATTGATTTTTTCAACTAAATATGCACCATTAATAGAAATATCTTGGCGGTCAATTGTGAACATTTTATACGTTGCACTATCCCCTTCATTTTTAATTGAAATCAAATATTTAACAAATGTTCCGTTATCAACTTCAGATCCTAAATATGCAACACAATTGTCTCCATTTTCAGTGAATGTTAGTTCTTTCTCTTGTGTTAGAATAAGTGCATTTTTATCTAAATTTTGATTTAGAGCACTATAATATGAAGCTCTTATCTTTCTGTCGAAAATGCCCGGTTTTTCCCATGAAATTACAACATCTTTATTTGTGTATTTGCCACCTGCAACAACTTCATAAACGTCATCAGAAACATCGTCTGTTCCTTTGTCATCAATCAACACTTCAACCTTTATGTTAGTTGAAACAGAGGTATATTCAAATGCAAAGATTTGCCAAAAACGATGCGTTAATTCATCTGTTGAAATTCCACTAGGTTTGCACTCAACAAAAACTAAATAATAACCTTTTGCTTTAAATGATGTTGTGTTTGAAAATTCCTTAGAATTTGTAAAATCACCTACAGCAATTTTTGCAGGACTATAAACATAGAAACTATTGCTTGTAAAACCATCATTACCTTGAAGCCATAAAGACCCTTGATTTGTTTTTGAATAAGTAATGTTGCCAAGGATTGTTTCATAGTCTGTCACGTATGTTGCATAACTTGTAGCATCTTTTATGTTATCAGTTAAGAATTGATAATGATTTGAATTTATCTTTCCGCCAAAATCTCCAATCTCATTCAATAACGCTTTGTTAATAAGCGGAGTGTTGCTATTGGTTAAAATTATATCACCTTCTCTTTCTTCGCTTTCAACCAATGAATACATAAACCCTAACGTTTCGTCTGCCACATTGTCGTTATTTTTTTCATAACCATTAGGAATAACAAGGTCAACGTGGTTGGCCGGCTTTTTTGCAATGTTAAAGTATTGCATCTCTGCGTTTTGATATCCAGCTTTTGAATAATAGAGATCCATGCCGTGGATTGCAAATTGGATTTTTTCTGGTTCAAATTCCATTTTTGGAGCAGCTGAAGCATTGTAACCCTTATATAAGAATTCATAATCGATTATGTAAGAACCTGGATCGGTCACCATAACTGTAACCAAATTCGTTGCAGCATCATAAACGTAATCTTCTAAGAAGAATTGCTGACTAGTTGAAACACCTCGCTCGGTTTTGGTTAAGACAAGAGTTGCTTTTTGATTATATAAACTATTTTCATAAGTCACATTAAAATCATAAGTTATTGTTCTTTGGTTTGCTGTTTGAATGTAACTTAATTTATATCGAGTGTAATCATATGTTATTGTTGGATAAGAAATTGTTGAACCGCTAGTTCCACTAACTCCTATTTTATATCTTATATAATTATCAACTTCATTACCTTGTTGTGAAAACTCAGGTGCACCGCTTTCCATCCAACCCAAAGTTGGTTTAGAATTGTAGCCAAAATTTTCGTTAACAACTTGAACATAAGAACTATCATTTACCATATAAAATGAAAATGTTGCACTTCCCGCAGTTCCTTTAATCATATAATTTATTTTGATTTGATAGTATCCTTCGTTTGAGTTATCTGTTTGTTGAGTTATAAGATAAGTGAAATCTAAATATAATTTACCGTCTTGAGTGTAAATATCTCTATATGAAGGGATACCCTTATCCCAATCTTGTTGCTGGGTGGAAGGTTTTAAAGTTTGTCCATTTCTCTTTATTTCAACGTCCAACTGAGTTATTTTGGCACAAATTGTTTCATCGTCAGAAAGGTTTAAGTTATTCCCATCGTTATTGTCAATATTATCATTTTGAGCAATATTAACACTGTTGCTCTCAGGGTCATAAACATAAGCACCAAAAGAAACCATAACCGCTTCTTGAACATCGCCTTGAATGTTTGAATTAGAAACAGAAACTTTATTTCCTTCAATTTTGTTGTTTAGTTTAACAAATGTGCCATCTTCAACAACTGTTTTGTTTTTGGTTCCGTTTGGAATGTCATAAAACGAATAACTGTCTATTGTTGAAATGTCATGATCGTAGTTTGACAAGAATTTCTTTCCACCATCCAACTCTTTAGGAATACCAAATTCTTCCAATGTATTTACTGCAACTTTTTCAACTGAAAAAACAACGTCACCACTTAGCAACGCACTAAACTCTTCTTTCGCGCTTCCTAATTCAACAATAGGATTTGCTGCATATGTTTCAATCCTCTGCGTCTTTTTTGAACTAAAATCAAAGTTGAAACAAAAACATGTTGCAACAACAAGCAACGATGTTACCAATACCTTTAAATTAAAAACTTTCCCCTTCAAAATGTTCCCCTTTTTATTTTCCCACTTAACGTTGGAAAATATTAAATATTAATAAATATTTATATGAAAATTATATCATACAAACACAGCAATTTCCAAACAAATAGAATTCATTTTTAGCATTTTTCTTAAAATTAACAAACACCTATTTTTTAGTAAAAGTTTAAATATTAAATTGTTTTTTTATTTTTTAATTTTATTTTATTTTGTTTTTTAGAAAAAATTTTAAAAATAATTAAAAAATACACCAAAATTTAATTATTTGATGTATTTTTTTAGATTTTTAAATTAATTTTTGAGTTTTTTCCAACTGAACAAGTTTCAATGTTTTAACTATTTCCATTTCGTTTGCGTCAATATAATAGAAATACGTGCCATCAATTCGTTCTGTTATAAATTCATAAACATTAACTTCTTTTCCACTATCCAACCTTATCACCGCTTTGCTTGTTTTCAAAATATTATAATCAAAACCCAACAAACTTTCAGCTTCACTTTCGTTGGCATTAAATTCAACCGAACGATCAACATGATTTAGGGCATAATTTACTGCTTCAAAACCTATTATTTCTTGAGAAGTTAAATCAACCTTAACTTTAACCAAATCAGGATACATTATAACTCCGTTTACAACAGGAGCTAGATTAACATAAGCAACGTTTTCATGAACTTCAAGCCAAACACTTTCCATATTCTCAAATCCAATATTGTTTGCAAAAGTTGGTGCCATCTCACTTGCTTGTTCACCACTCATGATCGGATCGCCACCCTCAGCATAACTCGAAACAGTAATCAACAATCCTCCACGTTTGCTAACTTGAACAGCATAATCTTTTCCTTCGATTTTAACCAAATAATCATAAGTTGAAATATCACCATTTGTTTCTCTTTCAAAAGATATCTTCGCATCTCTATTTGCATACACTGTGTCTTTTAAATAGTCATATGCTTGTTCTTGACTTACTTCTTCTTCTGGAAGCCCTTTAACAACATTTGTTTCTAGCGCTGTTGAAAACGGCCCATCAAAAATCATTGATGGATATTCAATGCTGGCGTTAGTTAGATCTCCCATTCCTGAAGACAATTCGTTCATACCTGTGTTATCAAAAACTGATGCGTCAACAAAATTAAAATTTGTATCATACATACCATAGTTTTGCTCATTGAAGTTAGATTTAATCTTCCCCACAACAAGACCAATCTTGTCAAACATGAGTTCTTGTTCAATGTCCAGATCTTTTCCGTTGTTGATTTGTGTTAAGTATGCTTCACAAAGCCCATTAACCTGATTAAAAAATTTAGTTGCGGAAACAACATTTTCTTCATTAATTGGCAATATGCTCAAGCCAGCCAATACATAATTGCAATCAACCATCATGTCTTGAATTGTTTGAGTTTTTGATTTTTTAGTGGACAAAGTTGAATATTTTGCCAAATCAACAGATAGATTGTTCACATTATCAACCATTGAATAATAACTTGAAGTATAAACACCTTCAAGAATATTGGCGCTCTGTTTGCCCGATTTATAAACTTGATAATATGCAATTAAAACGCAGGTTAAAATAACTAGCAAACTCACAATAGTAACAATCAAGATTGGTTGAACTTTTTGCGCATTACTTTTGCGTTTTGTATTATTGTCTTCATTCACCTTAGATACATTATCTTGTCTATCTTTGTCATAATCCACACTAACTATATTGTTTTTATTATCCATAACCGACTCCCATATTTAGGTTTATTTTTTATTTCAAACTCTTTATTTCTTTTATAAATTTACTTTAAAAATCATATAAATCATTTATTACTTTCTAAAATTATCCAATATTAAAAATCATACATTTAAACTGCAAAAATATGTTTTCCAATTTGAGTAACTTTCTTTGTTGTCCAAATCCATTTGCTAGTTGCTGTTTGTGGATTGTAGTAATACACGCAACCATAAGTTGGATCCCAACCATTCAAAGCATCATCTGCCGCTTGGTACGCTTTTTGATTTGGCTCTAAATTGATTTGACCATCATTGACTGCAGTGAAGGCCCATGGTTGATAAATCACACCTGCAATTGTGTTTGGAAATCTGCTATCTTCAACCCTATTCAAAACAACTGCACCAATTGCAACCTGACCCGTGTAACTTTCCCCACGTGCCTCAGCATAAATAACTTTTGCCAAAAGATATCTGTCATTACTATTGTAATTTGAACTACTTGCGCTTTGACTAACACTTAATCCCATTTTTGAAGCAGTCAATGGTCCAACAATCCCATCCTGAGTTAGACCATATCTTTTTTGAAATTTTTTCACGGCTGCAATTGTTTTGGGTCCGTTAATGCCATCGACACTTCCCGTATAGTATCCCCATTTTTTTAAGCGTTTTTGAACCTCAGTTGTGTTTGCAACTGCAGCATCAACTGCATCCATGCTAGCAACTGCGGTTAAACCTTCGCTTTCTATTTTTTCAGAAATTATTTTGTTTCCAGCAAAAGCAAGAACTCCAAAAAATCCACTTATGATTATTAATAAACAAATAAGTATTTTTTTCATTTTTACCACCTTAAATCCTAATTAGAAAGTTAAAAAAATTAATTAAATATTATTTTTTTCAATTTTAAATAGATTTTTTATTATTTTAAAATAATTTTTTTAACCAATCATAAATAATTGATTTGTATTTAATTTGGTTTGTATTTTCATTTTTATTCACAAAACATAATGGCGGATACATAACACACCACCAATTGTCGCCAACCGCATCACCAAGTTCAACAATCACAGCATCATAATAACCACTTTCAAGAGTTGTATTTACGTAGGTTCTGGTTGGGAAAAATTCATTGGCAACGCGCAGACTTACCGAATAATTAAATCCTTTTTTATTCAACACATCTAAGCATTTACTTTTTATAAGCGATGAATTATTATTAACAATCTCAATAGCTTTTTCTTTGCTTTCCACATTACATAAAAGCGGTGTTAAAAAATCAACCATAACATCTTTAATTTCATATTTAACATTTTGATCAATTTCACTATTGCTATTCGCTCTTATATGTAAACGCAAATAATCATATTCTATCTCTTTTGATGGTATAACCAATGCCACAGCCATTACAACTAAAACCAAACCGAAAATCAAAATATATTTTTTCATAATTGAATAATTGTCAAATAAAAATAAAAAAAACGCAAAAAAATTGCGCTTTTGCTAATATAAATTCGTTTTTTAATATTTCACTAACCTTGCGGTCTTCCGTTTGAATTAAACAACGCTTGCCAAGTGTTATTCCCCACTATACCATCAACCCTCAAACCATTTTCCCCTTGAAAGGCTCGAACGGCGCGCTCTGTTTCTGGACCAAAATCCCCATCAATAGTTGTTATCGGATAAAGATATGACAACAATAATTTTTGCAAGAAATACACTGCAGAACTTTCACTTCCTCGTCTCAAAACTTCAGAAGATGGATTTAGATTTAGAAGTTTATTCCAAGTGTTTCTTCCAACAATTCCATCTGCAATTAAATTATTTGCTCTTTGGAATTTTTGAACAGCACGTTGAGTTCCTCCACCGAACACGCCGTCAACAGATAAATCCTCACCATACGAATTAAGCAGGTATTGCAGAATTCTAACAAAATTTCCACGGCTTCCCGTTCGAATTATAGGGTAGTTGTTTAAATTTCTTTCAACATAAGGAACACCTAAAAATTCACAAACTGCTTGACAAGTTGATTCGCCAACATTCACAACATAAATAGGATTAAGCATGAGTTTTGCATCTGACCAATTTGTCATAAATCCAGCCTCTATCAAAGTTGACGGTGCCCTAACATTGCTCAAAACTCCAACAGATAATGTTCCAACAAATCTTCCTGGGACATTTGTGTTTTCAACTAACTTGTTGAAAACCAATTCACTTAGACGTCTGCTCT
Organism: Candidatus Onthoplasma sp.; assembly: GCA_045633245.1. Lineage (GTDB taxonomy): Bacteria > Bacillota > Clostridia > Christensenellales > UBA1242 > Onthoplasma. Next base: position 19,614 of record JAZQYA010000057.1, on the reverse strand, counting down.
CATTTGCAAAATTATTAAATGGACTATAATAAACTTCAATTCCTCTAACTGAATTAAATGCTGTTCCATCACCAGATGCATTATAAGCAAACGTCACTAATAAACTAACTCCTGCACGGTTTGATCTTACCACTCTTGTTGAAACGCTTACATCTTGAATCTCGGGATGAACATCATAAACATTAAAACCGCAACGCAAACACGCCAGCATAAACATCAATTTTGCCTCTCTGTTGAATTCGTTTTCATAAAAACTTCTTCCAATATATGAAATAACAGGCGTGCGCTTTCCTGCTGTTGGTGGATTTAATCCATGTTCGTCATTTGCTCCAATTAAAAAATCACTTGCAATTGCCATAATAACCTCAAAAGTTAATATGATAAAATTTAATTCATTGTTACAAAATTATTATGTTGTTAAATTTATGTTGTTTTTATTAAATAAAACAATTTTATATAAAATGTGATTTATTGTTAGTAACAATAAAAAAAATCGGTTACCCGATTTTTTTAAAATTTTACTTGAACGCTGCAAATGAATCTTCATCAACAACAATATCACAAATATCGGCGAACTTAACACCCAATTCTTTTTGTAAATATTTTTTAAGTGGAATGTATTGTTTTGTGAGAGTCTTTTCCATGTTTTGAATTTCTTTTTCTCTCACGCCAATTTCAATCAAAGATCTTTTGTAAGTCATGAACTTAACAACATTTCTTCCAATTTCAACCATTTGATCGATTGCTTGTTGAATTTTTTGAGTCTTATTTGCTTTGCTTGTTCCGCTGTGCAATCTGCTGTTGCACAATTCAGCATTTTGCATAACAGTAGAATAGTTGGCTTGAAGTTGAATTCCACCAATCATTTCAAAATTACCTTTAGCAACCAAATATCCTTCGAAAATATCAATTGCGCATTGAATGATATCTTTGTTATGATTGCCCAAAATTATGATTTCGTGACCTTCTTGACAAAGTTGATAATCTTGACCATACAAATCATATAAACTGACCACAGGTGAATTTTTAGATTCTGCAAGCAATGCCTTTAGGCTATTTATCAATTTAGCTTTTTGCGTATTGAACTCCATAAGCTTCATACGTTCACTGTTTTCAGCAATGCTATAAACATCTGTTACAGCTTGCCAATTAGGATACTCGTCAACAAAACTTTTAACCATAACAATTTTAGTGTGCAACTCACCTCTAAGTTGTGACGCTTTATACTCCCTAAATGCTTGGATTGTTTCAGCCATATCCAAAAAGTTTTTATTAACAGTATTAACCAATGTTTGCATCTTTTTACTTTCAATTTCATCTAAAACAAAAACCAATTTGTTTTCTTTTAAAATTTCAATAATATTCATATTTTTCCCCTTGTTTTTTTCATAATACAAAAAATGCCAACGCAAAGTCAATCAATATTCAAAATTTATTATGATTAATTTTCTTAAAAATTATTACTTTTCATCCAAGTATGTTGCTTCCAAGTCTGCAACATGAAACAAAACAGCAGTTGGAAAACGTGTAAACGCTTCGCTCATATCTGTTGTTGCTTGAACTCTTGGATCAAATCCACCCATGTGCCAATTTATCGCCATTGCTTCTTCTCTAGTCAATCTCATATAACCACTTATTATGTAAACAGACTTCTCTCCATGTCCATATGGAAGAGAATTATTATAAGCATAATACGGAACTTGAATCCATTGTCCTTCAACTTTTTGATTTCTATAATCAACTGTGTAGGTGTTGACCTTACACAAATCGTGAAGAAGAGAAATAATTGCAATACTTTCATCACTAATAATGTTTTGATAGTTTTCACCATATTCCAAAACAATATTGTTTTTAAATCTTTTATAACAATTTAGCGAATGATAACACAACCCACCTTCAAAAGCAGAATGACGCCTGCCGCTTGCTGGAGCCAAAAAGAAATCGCTGTGATTTAACAGATAATCAAGCAAAGCTTCTGAGCCTTCTCTTTTTATGTTGTTTTTAAATATTTCAATAAACTCATTTCTTACTTCTTCAACATTTATTTCCATAATTTATCCTTATTGTAAACTTCTTATTTCTTTGTTTTCTTTAACGTCTTTAACAGTTGTCACAAACCCTGCAACTTCTTTAACTTTTTCAAAGAAGTTTTTCATGTTTTTTGCTCGCTTAAAGAGTGAAACGTTAAATTTTGATTTGAATTTTTCTTTCACTTCAAACACTTCTAAAATATCGTCATCGTCATCATAAATCAATGCCAAATTTTCTTTTGCATCAAAGTTAATTCCACGCTCTCTAATAAGCATTGTTATAGGTTCAAATCCCATGCTCACACCAACAGCAGGAATGCTTATGCCAACCATTTTTTGAATCATGTTGTCATATCTTCCACCTCCGCCAATCGCTCCAGAGAACCCTTCAGTGTAGAACTCAAAAACCGGACCAGTGTAGTAACCTTGACCGCGAACAATTGAAACGTCAAATTTAATGTTAAATTGGTTGTTAGTTAAAATGTTAAGATTATTAATCAAGAAGTTCATATCTTTAATATATACTGGCTCAACACCATACTTTTCAACCACTTCAATGCCATTTGTTATAACATCATTTATTTCTTCGGTGAGTGTATTAATGTTTTCTGCGTTATAGCCTTTTTCTATAAGTTCCATAACAACGCCTGAAATACCAATTTTGTCAACTTTATCAAGAGTCACACAAACACTTCCCAAATCTTCCTGTTTAAATCCTGCAAATAAAACTAACTGATTGAGAATTCTTCTGTCGTTTATTTTTAAAGTTAATGTTTCAAAGTTTAACGACTTATAAGTTTCAAGTGCAGTTTTCAGCAATTCCAATTCGGCATTAATTGTTGAGTCCCCAAAAACATCGATGTCACATTGAGTGAATTGACGCAATCTGCCACGTTGCGGACGTTCTGCCCTAAATGAATAATCAATTTGAATTGCCTTAAAAGGTGTTGGAAGTTTTTCACGATTGTTTGCATAAAATCTTGCAAGCGGAACAGTCAAATCATAACGTAAACCTTCTTCAACAATATCGTTTTCCGAAAGATTATCTTTTGTTAAATCCAACTTATCTCCTCTTTTTATGGTTTTAAACATTAATTTAAGATTATCTCCACCATCACTCATATTAAGTAATTCTAAATTCTCTAAAATTGGTGTTGTGATAAGATTGTAGCCATTATTTTGATAACTTGACAAAATCTTTTGACGAACTATTTCTCTTATTTTTGCCTCTTTTGGCAAGTAGTCGTTAGTACCACGGATTGGACTGAAATTTTTCATAAGAATCTCCTTATTGCTAAATTATAAATTAATTAAATTTAAAAGTCAAGTTTTCATTTCAACATTGGAAATCAATAATTTTCGTAAGTTATAAAACAATTTGGACAATATTATTAAAAAAGATACAGAGTTAATCCGTATCTTTATTTTTTTTAATTACTAATGTTTGAAATTTTAACTTCTCCGCAAAGAATATCATTATATGAATAAGTGAAAATAGATTCCAAATCCATTGAGCAAGATTTTACTGTAAATACACTCGCATAAACATCTTGAATTCTTGCTTTCAAACTGCTCACCTTTCTTCTTCCACGATTGATATATAGGTTCACTTCTTGACCTTTCAGTTCCAAAATCTTTTGTTTAATATTTTCCACAGTGTTTGGCATTTTTTTCATGATATAATTCTCCTAACTATATTTTTCACCAAACACACCATTTTAATCGTGCATGTCAAATTTAGACAAAAAAACGGGTGGTTACCCGCTTTTTATATTTTAGAAATCATCATCTTCATCTTCTTCGTCTTCATCATCGTCATCATCGTCAATTTCATCTAGTTCTAAATCGTCATCATCTTCTTCATCCTCTTCGTCTTCTAGGTCTTTTTCTAGGTCTTCATCGAAATCGAAATCTTCAACAATGCCAGCTGTGTCAACATCTTCATCATCATATTCTTGAGTGTTAACAATATCTTCATCTTCTTCGTCTTCATCATCGTCATCATCAATATATTTGTGCCAATCAGAAATTTCTTTGTCTTCAGCGTCTTCATCCAAACTTATTCCTAATTCTTGACGACAACTTTCACAAACTTCTTCGTCACTTTGAACAAAGTTTAATTTACAAATAGGACAGAGTTCCAAATCGCCAATATCATCTTCACTTGCTTCAATAAGTTTCATTTCTTTTTTGCAAACGTTACAATATTGATCTGCCTTTTTAATGTAGTTCAATTCACAACGTGGACATAAAATCCACACAGGTTTAGTAGACCTTGCCATAAAATGCTTCCTCCATTTAACTTAATACATTATAATGAGAACTATTTCTTTTGTCTACTAATTTTTAAAACTTTTCAAAAATAACGCGTAAAGAAATTTTTTATTTATCATTGGGCGTTTTCAAAAAATTATATTAGATTAAACTTTTAAATTTATAAAAATATTAAGCACCTTCAATTAGCATTTTATCAGCAACTAAAGCAATAAATTCTCCATTGGTTGGTTTTTCGTTTGAAGAGTAAACTTTAATTCCAAATAAATTGTTTATGTTTTCAATTTTTCCTCTGTTCCAAGCAACTTCAATTGCATGACGAATTGCACGTTCAACCTTAGATGCGCTTGTGTCATATTTTTCAGCAATGGTTGGATAAAGCTTCTTTGTTATTGAATTGATAATTTCTGGATTTGCAATAGCAAGTTTTATTGCTTCACGCAAAAATTGATATCCCTTAATATGCGCAGGAATTCCAACTGTGATAAAAATATTTGTTATTTTTTCTTCAAGAACATTGTTTGTTCTTCCATTAATGAAAACACCTGATTGCGTTGGTTGCAAAGATGTGATGTCTTGAATTCTATCTTTCAATGTTTGAATATCAAATGGCTTAATACAATAATATTTTGCGCCCAAACTGATGGCTTTATTTATAAATCCATCAATGGATAGTGAAGATTGCACCACAATGTTAGTGTTTGAATTTTTCACACTTTCTAGAACTTTAAACCCATCACAATTTTGAAGAATTATGTCCATGATAACCACGTCAGGATTATTGTTATTAATTAAATTAATAAGTTCTTCTCCGCTAGATGTTGTTGCCAAAATCTCGTAATCATTAGCAAAAGTTTTTTTCATTTCTTCAATAATATTTTTATCTTCATCTGCAAGAATTAATGTTGTTTTTTTCATTTCAATTTTCCCCTTTTCATATTTATTTTTTTATATTTTCGAAAACAAATCTATAATAGCAAAAATAGAAAATTTCACCTAAAAGAAAACTTAAAGAAAATGCTTGTTTTTAGCAATTTTTCATAAACAAATAATATTTTTGTCGAAAGTCATTTGCATTAAAAGTCAAAATCAAAATTATTTTTGAATAATATCATTTTTATTCGTAAAAAAATATTGAATTTAACGAAATTTGACCAAAACAAAATTATAGTTCATTGTCAAAATATCGCCATAAAACGCTGTTGCTAAAACCAAATTTTGGTGTCAAAAATTTTTCAATAGTCATATTTTTTGTTTTAGACTTATACATTATTTAAGACAGGAGGATTTCCATGGAAGATAAAATTATCACAAAAATAACTCACACACAAAATTTAAACAAATTCAATTTTAATTTAACTGCAAATATACCAATTGATTCTAACATCAAAATAAAAAACTTATTAGACATAAATACATACTTATTTGATCAAAAGGTTGAATGTGGAAGCGGAAAAGCAATCGTCAGCGGAAAGATGGGCATAAAAGCTTTGTTTGTTGACACAGACAATATGACAAACACTGTTTCTGACACTATTAACTTCACAGAAACATATCACGATTCTTCAATAACTAATGAAACTTATTTAAACATCAGCAATGTCAACATTATCCATAACATTTTGTCAACAGAAGGACCATTGAAAATAAATTGTGAAATCGCAATTGAACCCGTTTCATACATAAACTTATCATTATCAAATAATTATCCAAACAATGAAATGTTAATAACCAAAAAAAGTGACATTTCAACCAATTATATTTCCAATTTGGTTAACACAAATTTTGAAATTGTTTCTAACATGGAAACCAAAAATTCAATTGGCAAAATTTTGTGCCTTAATAGTTATTTCACTCCAGAAAAAATTTCATCGCAAGATGGCTATGCAATTGTTGAGGGTAAGATAACAACAAATGTTCTTTACGAAACTATTAATGAAAATGATTCATTGCTAAAAGAACTTAAAGAAACAATGCCTGTTAAACAAGATGTTCAAATTGATGGTCTCACAAAAGATGATGTTTTAGACATATCATTCTTCATCGACAAATCATGTGAAGAAATAAGTTCGGAAGTCGAAGATGATAATAGCATTATTAGTGTTAAAAATAAAATTTGTGTTTCTGGTGTCATTTTAAAAAATGTGGCAATTAGCATTGTTGACGATATTTACAGCGTGGAAAATGATATTGAAACAAAAATAACTCAAAGAGAATACAACAAACGGACTGAAAATTTTGCCTTAAGCGAAATTATTTCAAACGAAGTTGGGTTATCAAATGACGAACCTGCTGTTGATGAAATCTTAGCTAATTTAAACATCACTCCAGAAATCACAAACACTTACATTAAGAATAACACTATTTATCTCGAAGGTGTTGTAACTTCAAACTTCACTTACATTGACGAAAATAAAGAATTGAAACATAAACCAATTGAAATTCCTTTTATTGTTAACACAAAAATCTCATCTGAAACTCTTGGCTGCTTTCACAATTCAATATCAGTCATTGATTCTAAACTAAAAGTGAAGCGTGGAACAATAATAGAGGTTGAATATAGCCTTTTCATTAACCTTTTAATTTATGAAAAGGAATCTCATGATATGGTGGACACATACACCATTGGAAAAAGTATTGATTTTTCAAAATACGATTTGCAAATTTTTATTGCAAAACAAAATGAAACACTTTGGGAGTTGTGCAAGCGAATTAAAATTTCGCCAAACGATATTCATAAACACAATAAAGACCTTCCACTTGTTATGCAAGGTGGTGAAAAAATTGTTATAAAACGATAATGGTTAAAATTTCAAATAATAAAAAAGCACAATTTTATTTGTGCTTTTTATTTCTTATTTTCTTCAATCATTATAGATCAAAACTTTTAGTCGTCCATTCGTTCAAAGATGAATTAATTGCATTGTCAACTTCTGAAATAATTTGATGAGTTTCAACGTCTTCGTCAACAATTCTTTCAAAAGTTTCCATTAGTGGAACATGAATTTGCATGTAATCACTCAAGTTTTGATTTCTCAAATATAAGCGCTTTAACAAACCTTTAACCGCAAATTTTCCTTCAATTGAATTAAAATCCAACTTTGGATTAATGGTATTTTGCTTCACAACTTGAATTCCGTAATTTAAGTTATGACTCACCGGATCATATAATGTTGCATTATAGTCTGCCAACAAAGATAAGTGAATAACTGTTTCTGGATTGCAGTTCATTCCTTTTAAATAGTTTTGCATTTCATGCATGCTAACGCTCATAATTTGACCTTTCAAAGTGGTTTGATTTGCACCTTCACACATTCCACCCAAAGCACTATAAACATTTTTTGCAGCAGCGCATAATTCACAACCTTGAACATCTGGCCATGGAAATAAACTAAAATTTTCAGTTCTAATTATTTCGCTGATTTCCTTTGCTAAGTTATAGTTATATGATGAAACAACCATTTTGTTGATTTTTTTATTTTCAACAATAGAGTCTGGTTGTCCAGGTCCAGCTAAAATTGCAATATTGTTTTTGTTTACTCCGTAAGCGATCATGATTTCGCTTAAAGTTCTACCTGTTTCTGCTTCAACACCTTTCATTGCTAAACAATATTTTTTGTTTTGAAAATTTGGAACTTTGCAAACTTCGTCCATAAGGTTATCTAACTCTTGACTTAAGATTGAAATAATTACAATATCGCTATAATCTAACGTTTCAGATAAATCACGGCAACAAACAACATTTTCGTTATCACTCAAATCAACGTAGCGATTTTTTTTGTGTTGCATAAACTCGGTTTCGAATTTATCCCAACATTTAACAGAATGACCGCCACGTACTGCTATCCAAATATTTGTTGATGCCCAACGGCCTGTTCCTAAAACACTAATTTTCATTTTCTTCCTTTTCATTATCTATTGGCTTTGTGATTGGGAACAAAATTGTGTCACGAATATTTTCACAATCAAGCAAATGATAAATGAAAACGTCAATTCCAAATCCAATACCAGAAATTGGTGGGAACCCATGTTCCATCGCCAAAATATATTCTTTGTCATAATCCATTGCTTCGGCATCGCCTTTTTGTTTTGCCTTTGCCTGTTCTTCAAAATTACGTTTTTGTTGAATTGGGTTAACCAACTCGCTGTAACCTTTAATCATTTCTTGTCCATCTATAACAAGTTGGAACATTTCAATAAGTCTATCGTCAGCATCATTATAACGAGCAAGAGGGACAACGTTTGGATAGTTATATAAAATTGTTGGTTCAACAATGTTTGGACGCATTTTTCTCTTGTAGAGAAGGTCAATAATACCACCAACAGTGAATTGATCTGCAAGTTCATATTCTTCCAAAAGTCCTTTTTCAAGAACAAGTTTTTTGAATTCTTCAGCATCAGTGATATCAAGAACATTAAAACCTAAAATTTCATTTAATGTTGCAACATAATCCATTCTTGGGAATTCAGTTGGAAGTTCAATCATTCTTCCGTTTGACATGAATTCATATTTACCAAACACATAATGGCAAACTTCTCTAAAGAGTTCTGTGTAGAACTTAATGCTATCTTCAAAATCCCAATAAGCAGCGTAGCTTTCTAACATTGTGAATTCTTGAAGTTTATCAACACACAAACCTTCATTTCTAAAGTCTTTTGCAATTTCAAAAACTTTGTCAAAACCACAAGCAATAACACGCTTTAAGAATGTTTCAGGACTAATTCTCAAGTTCATGTCAAGATCAAGTGCATTGTGATGAGTGTGGAAAGGTTTTGCAAGCGCGCCACCAACAGCATTTTGCAACACCGGTGTTTCAACTTCCAAGAAACCATGTTTTATATAGAAATCACGAATAAATTGAGTAACTTTAAATCTCACCCAAACTGCTTTTCTCGATTTTTCGTTTGAAACAATATCCAAATATCTTTGACGATATCTTGCGTCAACATCAACAAGTCCGTGGAATTTTTCAGGAAGACCACGAAGTGCTTTAGATAACAATTCGAAAGTTTCAACTTGAACAGTCAATTCGCCTGTTTGAGTTCTAACAAGTTCACCATTAACACCAACAAAGTCACCAATATCACAAAAATCTTTAAATTTTTGAAGAGCGTCTGCTCCAACAATGTTGAGTGACAAGCTAATTTGAACGCTAGTTCTCATATCTTGAGTTAAATCACAATCGAAGTTATCGCCAATAGCATAAAGACGAGCAAAAATAAGCTTACCAAAAGTACGCTTAAAAGTCATACGTCCTGCAACGCTAACCTTTGTTCCCAATTCATATTTTTCAAGATCATGAATTTCATGAGTTTTGTTGAATTTTGCCTTATATGCCTTTTCACCCATTTCTTCTAATCTCTTAATTTTTTCAACCTTAATTTCAAATTCACTTAAATTTTGTTGTTCCATGTTTTACTCCTTAACAAGATTTCATTTAATAGCAATCATAAATGTTATTTCCTAAAAAATTCAACATTCTAGTTATTTGTTCGCCATTGTAACAAATCTTTTCATAATGTTTTTAGTATAGCAATTAAGAAAACAAATGTCAATTCTTAAACAAAACAAAAAAGAGCCGGTTTGGCTCTTTTTAATAACTAAAATTCAATTTCAACAACTATAAACTCAGAATAATCTGGTCCTTGAGCATATTCCTCAACTGTATAACCAACAGGAACAAAATCAGTTCCAGCACCTTCAGTTTCATTGTCTGCAGGGTTAAAATTAATGAATGTTCCACCTTTAACTTCAATTGAAGATGTTTCTCTTGAACCATCGTGAAGGTTTAAGAGCCATTCAGGTGTTTGGCCCATAAATGTTCCGCCATTAATTGTTACGTGTGCACCATTTCCTTCACCATCAGTTTTTGCATATATTACGTCGAAATGAGTATCTCCACCATTTGCTGTTCCTTCATCAACTGCTCCAACATTTGTGTATGTTCCGCCATTGATTGTTACATTTCCACCATATGCGAAAATAACAATATTCCAAGGATTGTTTCCAACTCCGTTAACTTCACCTTCTCCATTGATTGTTAAATTTCCACCAAAAACAACTTTGAATACTCCATCACCGGCAGTGTCTTGAGTAACAGTTAAAGTTTTATTGTTTAAATCAATTGTCACTTCTTTGTCGATTACAATAGCTGTTGGCAAATCAATATTTTCATTAAGAACAATTGTTTCACCACTTTCAACTGCATTAATAGCTTCTTGCAAAGTGTTGTACTCAACTGAACCAATTAATGCAAAAGGTTTAAGTCTACGAACAGTGTAAACATCACCATCTTGATCAACAGTGTAGCCATCTGCAACAAAGTTTGTGTTTTCACCTTCTGCTGAGTTGTTTGCAGGGTTGAAACCATGGAATGTTCCACCTTTAACTTCAATTGCAGAGCCTTGTCTTGAACCATCGTGAAGGTTTAAGATCCAGTCAGGTGTTTGACCCATAAATGTTCCACCATTAATTGTTACCTTACTTTCATTTTTTGCATAAATTACGTCGAAGTGTGTGTCTCCACCATTGGCTGTTCCGGTGTCAACTGCGCCAACATTTGTGTATGTTCCGCCATTGATTGTTACATTTCCGCCATTTGCAAAGATGACAATGTTCCATTCGTTTTGGCCAACACCATTAACTTCACCTTCGCCGTTAATTGTTAGGTATCCGCCGCTCACAACTTGGAAAACACCATCACCGGCAGTGTCTTGAGTTACAGTTAAATTTTTGTTGTTTAAATCAATATTTACTTCTTTATTGATTATGATTGCTGTTGCCAAATCAATGTTTTGAGTAAGCACAACAGTTTCGGTGCCTTCAACAGCACTAATTGCTTCTTCTAAAGTTTTGTAACCTTTATTTGCAATTGTTGCAACTGCACCATGATTACAAACATCACAAACATCATCTGTGTTTTCGTCAACGTGTTCAGCATAATCTTTCTTTTCATCACAACCCTCGCAAGTTGACGCATGCCAGTGATGCGTTTCATTGAATGTCCATGTTTCAGCAAAAGTGTGTTCATGTTCACAACCAGAGAACATGAAAACCCCCGGCAAGATTAAGCAAAATGCCAAAACAAAACTTAAAATTTTATTTTTCATAATCTTTTACCCCCAATGATAAAATTTTAAAATCAAGAAATAATCAAATGATAATAATTTAACTTATGCAATGATTACGAAATTATAACCATTAAAAACTTGATTAATCTTAACTGAGTTTAACTCACTATTAAAATGTTAAACAAAAAAAATTCAAAAGTCAAACAAAAATAAAATTTTTTAAAATGTTCTTTAAAAAAACAAATTATATCTGTGATGATTTTTATCATTAAAAATAACAATAAAAAAAGCCAACTTTGTTGGCAATTTTTATCTTTTATAAGTTGGTTTAACAACAACGTGACGCTTTTCGCCTTCTCCCGTTGATTCTGTTGTTACGTCTTCTCTGTCTTGAAGTGTTGTGTGAACAATTCTTCTTTCATAAGCATTCATTGGATCTAAGTGAATGTTGCGTTCGATTTTGATTGCCTGTTCGGCAGTTTTGTTTGCAAGATCAATAATTGATTGATTTCTGCTTGCCTTGTAACCATCAATATCAAGGAACAATCTTAATGCACCTTCACCACGAGTTTTGAGTCCACTCAATAAAATTTGAAGAGATTGAAGATTTTCACCATGATAACCAATGAGTTTTCCAAGCTTTTCACCATGGAGCGAAAAAGACACTTCATTATCATTAACACTTACTTCACAGGTTGCATTTTCATCTAGAATTTTTGCAAGACCCAACAAGAAGTCTTTTCCTTTCTCTTGAATTCTTGTTGAATCAACAACCTTTTTAGGTTTAGTTTCAACTTGTTGTGCAACTTCTTCAATGATTTCTTCAACTGTTTCAACAACGGTTTCTTGTTGTTCTATTTCTTGAACTTCTGTTACTTCAGTTGTAACTTCTTCTCCCCAAGAAAGAATAACTTTTGCTTTCTTAAAGAGTCCACCTTCTTCAACAACTTTAACATTGACATCTTCTCGTTTCATTCCGCATTCAAGTAATCCATTTTGAATTGCGATTTCAACGCTTTTTCCTGTTGCTTCAATTTGCATAATTTCTCCTTTAATTTGTTTGTGTTATGCTTGCATATATACAAACGAATTTAAGAGTTCCTTATATCGAGTTGTCTCGGTATAATTTCTCCTTTATTTGATTACTTCCATTCATGGAAATTAAGAAATTAAGGAAATATATATTTAATTTTTTAAATATAATTTCTCCTTTTTAATTGCATTTGCTTGCAGAAAAGCAAGCGAAAAGGATTCACAAATACTTACTATCAGTGAGTATTTGTAAAACAAATCTCCTTATTTATTATTTAAATTTAAGCAAAGTTTTGCTTAAACCCTTCTTTTATTTCTTTAAATTATTTCTACTATATTCAACAACTTCCACATTTTTCTTTGGTAAGATGATATCATCAACTTTTCCATTGTTCTTTTTATTCATGAAAAGCGTGATAATTGTTGTTATGACTGCAGTCATTAATGAGTTAACAATCACGTAAAGCGCAAACACAACGTTTGAAGTCCAAGCAAATATTGCCATTGTTATTGGAATAATTGCCATCATAACTTTGTTTGCTGTGTTTAACTTTTGACCTTTTGGCATTGTTAATTTTTGACTTAACCATTGAGTTAAGAAAGAAACTGCAACTGCGAGAATGATCAAAATGTAGTAACCATTTGCTTGAGTTTTTTCACCATCAATTGCTTTCACAATATAGTCATATTTTAATTTTGCATCATTCCATGCTGGGCTATCTTTTTCCAAATTTATGCTCTTAGCATAATCATCAAAACTTACAAATTGAGATTCGTTTGTATCTCTCTTCCAAACGTTTTTAACCCAAAGCCATGAATTTTGTTCGCTAAGTTCATCATATTTGCTTTTAATTGTTATTTGAAGTGTTGTGAGTTCATCCGAATTTAAGTCTTCAATTTTTCTTTCTCCCATAACTTCAATATAAGACTTTTCAAGTTCTGAATATGAATCATATAATTTTTGAGTTCCATAAGAACGCAAGCTAGAGAACAATGTGAAGAATACAACCATGCTTAATCCCAATGTTAACAACATTGAAAGGCACATTCCTCCCATGTTAAAATTATATTTTTTATAAACCTTGGCTGTTTCTTGATTAAGCCTGTTTCTATCATTAGCATACTTTGCTTGAATTGCTTGCAATTCAGGTTGCATAGCAGTTTGAAATTTTTGTTGTTTTTTTGATGACATTCTTTGATAAACATCTAATGGGCTCATCACAAGTTTTAAAGCAATTGTGAAAACGATAATTGCCCAACCATAGTTGGTTATCCAACTGCCAAACCATGAAATGATTGAGTGCCATAGATTAAATCCAAGAATTAAACTAACATTACTTAACATTTCCATTTATAATTTCCTAATAAATTTAATTTGGGTAAATCCACTCCGCCTTTGTTTTTGGGGTTACATCTAAAAAGTCTTTTGAAAGCCAAAAAACCACCCCAAATAGCACCAAACTCGATAATGGAATCCCATGCATACTTGCTGCACGTTGGCAAAAAATGACAGCACTTCATTTTGCCGTGCGTTAAAATTTTACGATAAATAAAGATTAAAAACAAACACAAAAGAGTTAATGGGTAAGTTAAAATATAATATATTTTAAACACTTTTCACTTCCTTAAGTAAGTCGATTTTCTTTAAAACACGCAAAAGTTCGAGTTCTATATCTTTACTGGTTTTTTCTTTAGCACATTCCTTTGCTGTAATAACATAATTTTTAACAGCAAATTTTTCAATGTTGAGCCTGCACGCTTCACTAATTATGCGCTTAACTCTTGATCTTAAAACACTATTACCCACTGTTTTCGAAACAGATATTCCAATTTGTGGATATGGCTTAAAAGCGCGCACAAAATGAAGAGTGAAACTTGTTGAATGAGCAACTGTTCCCTTTTTGTAAATGTAATTGAACTCTTTTTTCTTTTTTAATCTGTTAATTTTTTTCAACATAATTATCTTGTAAGTTCTTTTCTGCCTTTGTTACGACGGCGTTTTAAAACTTTTCTTCCAGACAAAGTTTTCATTCTTGCACGGAATCCGTGAACTTTGCTACGTTGTCTTTTCTTTGGTTGGTAAGTTTGTTTCATCTTGTAAATTCTCCTTTATATTTTTTCGTTAAAAAATAAACTTTCAAGCAACCGACTGCCAAAAAAGTTTACACATAAGGATTTGCGATAAGATAAATTCAAGGCAAAACTGCCTATCGGACTGCAAAATCTAAAACTAGATTTCCTAATGTTGCAATTATATTAGCAAAAAAAAATCTCCAAGTCAATGCTTGAATAAAAATTTATTTCGTTTTTATGTTTTATCTTTTAACATTAAAACTTTCAATTAAGATTGTTTTTCATCAAAATCAATTAATGAGTGTAACATTCTGTTAGTATCATTCAAAAATGTGCGATATAAATTATAAACATCAGTTTCCTTATAGTTTGTTAATTCTATATCCCCGTTATTTATTTGATAAATTTCCGCATTTGGATATGAAAGAATAATCGGAGAATGAGTGCAAATAATTAATTGACACCCATGTTCAACCAAATCATCTAATAAAACTAAAAATTTCATTTGACTAGTTGGTGATAATGCTGCCTCAGGTTCGTCTAAAATGTAAAGTCCATTGTTATAAAACCTGTTTTTAATCAAGTTAAGAAAAGATTCTCCATGTGAACTTTTATGCAGTGACACTCCATTCATTCCGCCATATAAAGCATCAATATTATTTTCAGTTGCAGTTGCAACGTTATAGAATGTTTCTGCTCTTAAAAAATATTTCGTACTAGGTCGTCTTGTTCCTTTATCAATCACTACGTGATTACTTAATTCAGAATGCGTGTCAAAAGTTTTAAAAACAAGATTTTGAGAACCTCCTTCTGCATTTAAGCCTAAACTCACAGCCATTGCTTCAATAAGAGTGCTTTTACCACTTCCATTTTCACCCACAATAAAAGTTACAGGTTTATTAAATTCTAGACATGAAAAATTTTTAATCATTGGAATTTCAAACGGATACCCAACTCTTTCATTAATATCTTTTAACTTAAGTTTTCTAATAAATAAATTTTCCATAGTTAAATTATAACACGAAATAATAAAAATGTATATACTTTCATTTATTAATTTACAAATTCGAAATAGTGTGTTAAAATAAATTTGATTTAAAATCTATAAATGCAGAGATGGTTGAGTGGTTTAAGGCACACGCTTGGAAAGCGTGCGATGTGAAAGCATCCGCAGGTTCGAATCCTGTTCTCTGCGCCAAATAAAAAAGACTAGTAAATACTAGTCTTTTTTTACAATTCCATGCCAATGTAATTATCAGAAGAATGTTCTTCATTTGCTTTGGTGAATTTTGAAAATGATTTGATCCCTTGCTTATTTCTTTTGTTAACCGCTAAAGTTAACTTTTTAATGTCTAAAGTTTTTGCAAGTTCTTCTTTTAAAGTTTGCAAAATTTTTCTTGCATAACCTTTTCCTCTGAAGTTCGGGTTTGTTCCCATAATTTCAACGTGAGCAGAATTTTCTTCATTTAAATCATAACAAACAAAACCAACAATTTGATTATCGTCAATTGCAACTTTCGAAATAAGATCAATTTCACTTGTGAAAAACTTTATGTAATCACCCAAAAGCGTTCCTTCAGCAACAATAAAATCATTTATTCCATATTCGCCGTTTTTCCTTTCCAATTCTTGCCACGTGTTTAATTCAGTAATATGTTGATCACTAAAATTAATTAATTTCATTGTTTAATATTTCCTTTTTTTGATTGAATAATCTGAAGACTTAACAAAATTACGCTTTCAAAGCAAACTAGCAAAAGAGCAGTTTCCCTTTCTATAGGGTTCCCACAAGTCGCATGACGTAGTGGGATTACAATAAAACTTGGCTAATAATGAAGTTTTGCTGCTGCAAAACGATTACTGAAGCAAAAGTTTTATTGTCTGGTGCGGATAACAGGGTGAGCGCGTTAATAAAACAACAAATTGTTGTTTTTAGCAAGTGAACGGGAGCGCTACAGCGCGGTCCGGCCCGACAGGGTGAACCTACCAGGTTCAAGTCCTGAAGATTTTGTTTATTTTTATGGTGCGGATAACAGGACTTGAACCTGCAAGATTTCTCACTAGAACCTGAATCTAGCGCGTTTGCCATTTCGCCATATCCGCATATTTAGTTTAAAGAGCGCTAGATTCTCTAATAGGGTTCCCAAAGAAGCAAGCGCAGTGCTTCGAATGGGATGAAGGAGCAATCGAGCAAAAGGACAATGTTTGCAATAGCAAACTGTCAAAAGCGAACATTGCGACGTGCGCGTTTGCCATTTCGCCATATCCGCTCGATTTGATTTTGCCTTCTTTAATCATTTTGCGAGCAAAATTTCATTTTTAGGCAAATCAAATCTCTTATGAAGCAAACCATTAAAAAGTGTTTTCTTCATTACTTCTTTCCCAAAAGCGGATTGAATTACCTATATACTTTTTTCCATGCGAAGCGCTCTGCTTACTTCTTTGGAACCCCTAAATTTTAACTGCTTTAATCATTTTGCAAGTAAATTTCTAATTACTACTTTTTCTCATTTTAATTCTAACAGGATTATAACCCAAATGTTGATAAAAAGCAATTGCATTTTGATTACTTGAAATACAATCCAATTCAATATCAAAATTATTATATTGTTCTTTTGCCCAATTTTCAACTTCATTCATTAGTTTTTTGCCAATGTTTTGTTTGCGGTGTTTATCTTTAACAAACAAATTCATAATCCTGATAACATCATTGTTTAAAGCAGGATTGATTTTTTCTTTATATGCAGCAACATAACCTACAACATCATCTCCGTTATAAGCTAAAAATATAACCACATCATTTTTATTTAATGTTCTCTCATAATGGTTTTCAATTTTATGAAACGCATTGATTTGTTCATCAAGTTTGCTTTCGAACTTGATTAACTCTTCCAACATTTTGTTGCAAGTCACACATTCTTCAACACTTTCAACTTTTTTAATTACGATTTCACTTGTCATATTGTTTATATATTAGCACAAATTAAAAATAAAATCAAACAAAAGAAAAAACACCACTTAAGGTGTTTTAATTTGATTAATCAACATTAACGCCCCTGCTAAACTCTTTTTTAGCAAGAAAATAAAATATAACAATAACAGCCGAGTAAACAACAATTCCTGTTATCATTATGCTCATAAAGGCATTGTTTGAAAGCATTAATATTGAGGAGTTAAGATCAACCCCATTAATTAAAAGAATAGATAACATAACAACTGCTAAAACTATTAACGCAATAAAAGAAAATGCTGCAGTTAACATAAAAGTTTTCAAAACTCTTTTCTCTTTGGATTTATACGCCAAAATAATTGAATAGAAAATGATTGTTATAAACATCAAGAATTCAACAACAACTAAAACAATAAATAAAGATAAAACTAGCGCTAAAGAAAAATTGCCAAGAATTATAGTTGAAAGCAAAAGCTTTAATGTTTCAAAAAATGTTGGCGAAACAAACATTATTAAAAGTGAAACAACCAAACAAATAAATCCCAATATTATTTCAACAAACGTAGTTATGAATTTCGAATTGATAAGTTGTTTTTTAGTTACAGGCAAGGTGTGAGTTAAATATGATTCATCACCATAAAAAGATTTTGTGAAGTTAAAGAAATTTCTTAAAAATGGTTGAAGGATAACATTAACAGCCAAAGAATAAAAAACTGAATCAAAGAATATTCCAAGAATTTTGAAGAATGCAATGTTTTCACCAAGTTCTTTAAATCCACGAGCAATTCCTGCAACAAGAATTGTTGAAACAAACAAAATCCACATCCAACGCATATTCTTTTTTAGATCATTTTTAAGTAATTTACAAAACATAGAATTTTCTCCTAAATATTTCATCGATTGTTGCCTTTTCTTGCTTCTTTAGTTTTTCAACGCTCTCATGAAGAACAATTTTTCCTTCATCAATAAAGACAACTTCATCTAAAATTTTCTCAATATCTGCAATCATGTGCGTTGAAATGAAGAGCGTTGCATCTTTATCAAAATTCTTTAAAATGGTTTGTAAAATATAATCTCTACTTGCAGGATCAACCCCACCTAAAGGTTCGTCTAAAATGTAAATCTTAGCACGTCTACTCATAACCAACACAAGTTGAACTTTTTCTTTCATACCTTTGCTCATCTTAGATAATCTCATGTTCTTATCTAATTTTAGTTCCACTAAAAGATTTTCTGCTTTTTCTCTGTTGAAATCATCATAAAATGTTTCAAAAAAGTTAATGGCGTCACTAACTTTAATGCCAGCTTCAAAATAAGTTCTCTCAGGAAGATATGAAATAATTTTTTTACTTTCAACCGAAACGGGTTTCCCATCAACTAAAATTTCTCCACTTGTAAGAGTTAATAAGTCGTTAGTTAGCTTAAAAAGAGTGGACTTTCCACTTCCATTTTTCCCCAAAAGCCCAACGATTTTGTTGGAATTAATCTTCAGATTAACATCTTTTAAAACTTGTTTATCACCAAAGTTTTTATTAACGTTCTTATATTCTAAAATAACGCCCATATTATTCCCTTTTATTATTTTGTTTTCTTATTTATATCTTCAAAGATATGGTCCATAAAAGCAACATAGTCATCATATTTTGCAATAGCGATACCCTTTTTAATATCTCCAAACAAAATTAAATTATCTCCATTATTGATATTAAACATTTTTCTTGCTTCTTTTGGAATAACAATTTGACCTTTATTATTTACTTTTGTTGTCCATAAACATTTTTCTTTTGTCATACTTTTCCTACTTTTACTACAATAAAAATACCATAATAAATAAAACAATGCAACTAATTTAATCAAAAAAAGGCAATCTTTCAAAAAAATACGAAACCAAAAATTAAAGATGGCTCGTATAATTTATTATTTTTTGGCGGAAAGTGGGGGATTCGAACCCCCGAAGGCTTTCACCTTATCGCTTTTCGAGAGCGACACGTTCAACCACTCCGACAACTCTCCATACGTATAAAATCTCGCTCTTGCTTGTTTGATTCTTTATAAACTTTAATTAAATTTTTTAATCTTTTGCAATGGCACAACTTTATTTTCAACTAGTTGTATGTTTTGATAATAACATAGTTGAAAATTTTTGGCAAATAAATAATAAAAAAGTTATCCACTTTTTATTTT
>JAZQYA010000056.1:0-1580 GCA_045633245.1 Candidatus Onthoplasma sp. | reverse complement strand
CAAAAACAAACATTTTGATAAAGTTGTGATTTTGAAAGTTGATGAAAATGAAACGTTATTTAATCTAATCAAACAAATAAAATCTCATCACTACACAATCTTTTATGTTCCCACCTTAAACAAATATTTTGATGAAGATATAATTATAGATATATCGCTAAAAAAACCAATAACAAGTTTGATAAAAGAGATTAGTGGATATTGACAAATTTGTGAAATATGTTAATATAAGCATAGGAGAAAAAATGAATAATAAAGACTTGATTAAGTTGTTTGATAATTATTTTGAAGGCAAAATAAACAACAATGTATTTAATAAGGCTAAAACCGAACTGGTGAATGTTATGTCTGTAGATAATCTAACTGAAGACAATGAAAATTTGCAGAATTTTGTTAAGCATCTTAGTTTAATAAGAAAAAGAGTGGAATACGCTATTGATTATCTTAACGGTTTAGTATTAAGAGAAGATTTGAAAGTAATTAAAAAATTAATTTACAAAAATAGACTTAAGGTTTTTAGAAAAATTTATCAAAACATTGGTAAATTTGAAATTGAATTTATGAATCAGAAAGGAATTTCACTTGTTAGGGTTGAAGATAATATTTTTTATCACCGAAAAGGCAAAGAAACAATTTAGGCGATGGCTATCCATCGTTTTTTCTTATGTTTAGTAAATTAAAGAATTTTTAAAAACCCGTTGACAAAATGGTTGAACTTTGATATAATACCAAGCGTAGTACCACGTTGAAAAGGTTTTAAAAATCGCAAGATTACCTTAAGAGTGAGTCTTTATAGGAGGTAACTAATGTACGCAATCGCAAATATTTCAGGAAAACAATATAAAGTTGAAGCTGGTCAAACTATTGTTGTTGACAGATTGAATGCAGAAATTGGTGAAAACATTTCTTTCCCAGTTATGCTTACTGTTGATGGAAGCAAAGTTAAAGCTGGAACACCTGTGATTAAAGATGTAGTTGCTATGGCTAAAGTTGTTGCTCACGTTCAAGACAAGAAGATTACTGTTTACAAGTATAAACCTAAAAAGAACGAACGCAAAAAACAAGGTCACAGACAACCATACACCAAGATTACAATCGAAAGTATAGGTTAATTTTATGATCAACGTTATCGTTATCAAAGAAAAACAAACCATAAAAACTATTGAAGCAACTGGTCATTCTGGTTATGCAAAAGAGGGAAGTGACATTGTTTGCAGTGCTGTTTCAACACTTATGGAAACACTTGCAAATGGTTTAACTGAAGTTATTAAGGCGGAAGTTAAAGTTCAAGTTGATGAAAACATTCCTCATTTATCAGTAACGTTGAATGAAACAGACCAAGAAAAGTGCAAACATGCGCAAGTTCTCATGCAAACAACTTTGCTTGGGATTAAAGGAGTTGCTCAAGAGTTTTCCAAATTTATTAAAATAAAGGAGATGCAAAATGATTAAGTTTAATATTCAATTATTTGCCCATAAAAAAGGTGGCGGTAGCACCAAAAATGGTAGAGATAGTGAATCAAAACGTCTTGGTGTTAAAGCTGGCGATGGACAATTTGTTCATGCTGGTTCAATTATCG
>JAZQYA010000055.1:0-11937 GCA_045633245.1 Candidatus Onthoplasma sp. | reverse complement strand
AAAACATGCATTTTTTTAATTTTTTACCATTTTTTTGAAAAAAATATTTAATATTTAATGGTTTTTTATTGATTTTTTGAAAATTTTTTTAATTTTTTATATTTTCCTCACATAAATTTATTCCTTGACATTTTTTTAAATAAGATTTATAATAGAATTAAAACAAAAGGAAACAATATGGATTTAAAAATTTACAACTCTTTAACCAAATCAAAACAACAACTAAAGCCCGTAAACAACACGGTCAATTTTTACTTTTGCGGACCAACTGTTTATTGGTTTCAACATATTGGCAACATGCGTGCATTTTACGTTATGGACACAATGCGTAGAGCTATTAAATATTTGGGTTACAACATTAATCACGTAATGAACATAACCGATGTTGGCCACATGACAAGCGACGAAGATGCCGGTGAAGACAAGATGGAAGTTGCTTCGAAAAGAGAACAAAAATCTCCAGCAGAAATTGCGGAGTTCTATTGGTCATTATGCAAGCAAGACATGTTGGATTTAAACATTGAAATGCCTGAGCATATTTGCCCAGCAACAACAGTGATTTCAGATATTATCAGTTTCATTCAAGACATATTAAGCAACGGCTATGGATACATAACAAAAAGTGGCGTTTATTTCGACACAAGCAAATATACAAATTATGGTAAACTTGGCGGAATGAACCAAAACGACAAAAAGTTTGGCGCAAGAATTGAAGTTGACACAGAGAAACGAAATCCTGCTGATTTTGTTTTATGGGTTATTGCAAAAGATAATCATATTCAAAAATGGGAAAGCCCATGGGGCGTTGGCTATCCTGGTTGGCACATCGAGTGTAGCGCTATTGGTAATAAATATTTGGGCGACCACATAGATCTTCACGGCGGCGGAATTGAACACAAAACAGTTCACCACGAAAACGAAATAGCACAAAATTACGCAAAAGCCGGCCATGAAGTTGTTGATAACTGGTTCCACTTAGAACATCTCATGTTTGATGGTGGAAAAATGAGCAAATCTAAAGGCGCAATTTACACACTCTCAAGTTTAAAAGAAAGCAACTATTCACCAATGGATTTAAGACTTTTCTATTTATCTGCACACTATTCAAAACCACAAAATTTCACATTTGAAGCATTGAACAACGCAAAAGAAAGCTACAATAATTTAAAAAGACTTGTTTTAAAACACAAAAACGGAAACAATTCAATTGATGCAAAATTAATAAACGAATACAAGAACAAGTTTGCTTCACATATTGCCGACGATGTTAACACTCCGCTAGCTCTATCTATCGTTTGGGACGCATTGAAAAACAACCCAGACAGTAAAGACATCTATTTCCTCACGATGGAATTCGATAAATTTTTAGGATTAAGACTTTCAGAAGTAGAAGAAGAAAAGGTTGAAATACCTCAAGAAATTATCACAATTGCAGAAAACAGGAAACAAGCAAGAAACAATAAAGACTATGCAACTAGCGACATTTTAAGAGATAAAATTTCATCGATGGGATACACTATAATCGACAAGCCAAAAAATGAATACGAGATAATTAAAAAATAAATTCAAACATTTATTAAAGCACATCAATCGTTGTGCTTTTTTATTTGCAAAAACAATTCTCAATTCTAAAACACATTTTAGATTAATATAATAAATATGAAGTTTAACGATTTCCCAATTTTAAGCGATAATGACTACCTAGTATTAAATTCCAAATACACTCAACAAACCAATAGAAAATCCCATATTTTTACAATCTATATGGAATTAAAAAATCTGCATTCATCTTGTTTTGAATTGAAAGATAAATTTAATGCTAATGTTAGCAACACTATTGAACAAACTAGAAATTGTGTTTTAAAATTATCCAACAACCTTTCAGAACTTTTCAATTTAGACCCCAATCAAAACACACAGATTAAAAACTTTAATATTTTTTATTTTATGAAAAAAATCACAAAGTTAATTTCGCTTTACTCAGAATGGATCACATACGAAGACAAAGAATACTTTAAACAAACAGCACAAAAAAGCATTAAAGAATTATCACACTGCTTATCAAACATTTTAAACGCTTTGGAATTAAGCAATATTTATATATTTAAACATATGTAAAAAATAAGAAAAATATTAATTTTTTTAAAATATTTGTTATATTTTTGTGTTTTTCACATATTTTTATATATTTTTTAGTATTTTTTTAATTTTTAACACATTATTTTTTATTGTCATAAAATACACTATGAAAATATGCGTTTATGCAATAGCGAAAAATGAAATTAAATTTGTTGATAGATGGTATAAGTCAGTTAAAGAAGCAGACTATATTTGCGCACTCGACACAGGAAGCACCGATGGAACTTTTGAGAGATTTAAAAAACTCGGCATCATAACCAAACAAAAATATTACGAGGATTTTAGATTTGACACAGCAAGAAACGATAGCTTAAAATTAATCCCCAACGACGCGGATATTTGTGTTTGCGTTGACATTGATGAATTCTTTGCTCCTGGATGGTCAAAAATTTTAAAAGAAAATTGGAAAGAAAACACAACTCAAGCAAGATACCGTTACACTTGGAATTTTAACCCAGACGGAAGCGAAGGCATTGTTTTCATGGGAGAAAAAATTCACAAAAATGGACTATTTAAATGGAGTCACCCTGTTCACGAAATCTTAAAACAAACTCATAAATTTCAAAACAACATAATTAGCCTTCCCCAAATCCAATTAAACCATAAAGCAGACATCACCAAATCTCGCTCAAGATATTTACCACTCCTTGAATTATCTGTGAAAGAAGATCCATTTGATGATCGCAACATGCATTATCTTGGACGTGAATATATGTTTCATGGCAACTATGACAAGGCCATTGAAACTCTCATAAAACACCTAAATTTACCAACTAGTAATTGGGATTTAGAAAGAAGTGCAAGCTTACGTTACATTGCAAATTGTTATAAAAACAAAAACGATATTGCAAATCAAGAAAAATTTCTTCAATTAGCAATCTTAGAAGCAAGTTCTATAAGAGAACCCTATTATGATTTGGCAGTGTTTTATTTTGAACAACAAAATTACGTGCAATCTGCTTTAATTTTCAATGAAATGTTAAAAATTAAAGAAAATCAACTTAATTATATGACAAATCCTCAATGCTGGGGAAGTTTGCCTTACGACTATCTATCTATCTGTTTTTACTTTTTGCACGATCACTCTAAAGCAATTTCTGCAGTTCAAAACGCAATAAAACTTAACCCCAACGACAGCAGACTATCCAACAATTTAAAGATTTTTATTAAAGAAAACAACCTAAAATTTAAATAAAATTACCAAATTTTAATATTTTTTTAACAAAAAAAGACCATTTTAAATGATCTTTTTTTAATTTCCAAATTGGCTATTGAACAATTCAGAGTAAAATCCACCTTTACTTAAAAGCTCTTTGTGGGTTCCTTGTTCAACAATGTCTCCTTTGTTCATAACTAGAATAACATCAGCATTTTCAATTGTTGAAAGTCTGTGAGCAACGATAAAACATGTTCTTCCTTCCATCATAACATTCAGTGCTTGTTGAATTTTCATTTCTGTTCTCGTGTCAATATTGCTTGTTGCTTCATCTAGAATCATCATTGGTGGTTTTAAAAGCATTATTCTAGCAATACACAACAACTGCTTTTGCCCAGCACTAATATTGTCTGCTCGTTCAGTTATTATTGTGTCATATCCGTTTGGCATTTTTTCTATAAAGGCGTGGGCATTTGACAACTTACATGCTTCAATAATTTCATCCATGGTGGCATCTGGTTTTCCATATGCAACATTATCTTTTATGCTTGCATTGTACAACCAACTTTCTTGCAACACCATGCCGTAAAATTGTCTAAACGATTTTCTTGTTACTTTCCTTATGTCTTTTCCGCTAACTTTAATGCTTCCATCATTAACATCATAGAACCGCATTAGCAAGTTAATAATCGTACTTTTACCACAACCTGTTGGCCCAACTATTGCAACTCTTTGACCTTGCTTAACATCTAGATTTAAATTTTCGATAAGTTTAAACGCTGGATCATAACTAAACTTAACATTTTTTAAGCTTACTTCACCATTACATTTTTTCATGGCGACAAGCGCACTATCATCGATTTCATTTTCTTCTTCTAAAAGGTTAAACACTCTGTTTGCGCTTGCAATTGCCACATGCAAATCCGCAAAAATGCTAGTTATATCATTAAAGGGCTTTGTGAAGTTATCTGTATAACTCAAGAAACTTGAAATTTTACCAATTCTCATTTTTCCTTTTAGCGCCATTATTGCACCAACAACACCTACAATACCATATAACAAGCCATTTATAAGTCTTGAGGTTGGGTGAGCCAAACTCGCATAAAACATTGATTTTTCACTTGACTTATACAACTCTTGATTTATTTCATTAAAATTTTCCGCAACAGATTTTTCATTGTTGAAAGCTTTAATTATTTTCATGTTTGTTATCATCTCTTCACTATAACCACTAGCTTTTCCCTGCATGTCAACTCTTAATTGATACATTTTTTTGCTTCTCTTTGTAATTTTAAATGCCACAACCAAAGAAAGTGGTGCAAGCACAATAACCAGCAACGCCAACGACCAATTAAGCGCAACCATCATAATAATAACAACAACTAATTGGAAAATTCCACAAACTATTGATTTAAAACCTTCAAGGAAACCATCGGTTATATTTTCAACGTCGCTCACCATGGTGTTCATTATATCACCATGTGAGTTATTATCGATATATTTAATAGGCACTGAATTGAGTTTTGCATATAACGAATTTCTTATTGATTGACTAGTTTTGTAGGTTAAAATGTTCATGTAATAACTACCCAACCAACTAAACAGTGAACTAGCAATAGTAAGAACAACAACATTTACCAGATATTCATAAAGCAATGTAAATTCAACAGCCCCAACACCAATTAGAGTGTCAATGGCAAGACCGCTAAAAATTGGAATTGTCATATTCAAACCAATTGCAAGCAAATCAAAAATAATAGACCACGCAAAAATTGACTTGTGCGGTTTAACATAAGTTACTAATTGAGATAATAGTTTTTTGTAACCTTTATCTTTTTTCATTTCCTTATCCTACTTTAAATTATTTGCTTTGAGATTCGTAAATCTCTTTATAAATTTCACAATTTTTCATTAAATCTGCATGTTTTCCCATACCAACAACGTCACCATTATCTAAAACAATAATCAAATCTGCATTTTTTATTGATGTCGCACGTTGGGAAATATAAACAGTTGTTGTGTTGAGTTTTTTGATTCCCTTTCTTAATCGAGAGTCGGTCAAGAAATCCAACGCACTACTGCTATCATCTAAAATCAACACTTCTGGGTTGTCAATTAATGCTCTTGCAATGGTGAGACGTTGCATTTGACCACCGCTAACATTTTTACCACCAGCCATAATTTGGTGATCAAGCCCATTGTTCCATTCGCTAACAAATGTCCATGCCTGACTTGTCTTTAATGCTTCAATAATTTCTTCATCGGTGGCGTTCGGGTTTCTAAGTTGCATATTTTCTCTTAAACTACCGCTAAAAAGGGTGCTTCTTTGTTGAACTATACTTATTTCATGACGCAATTGTTCTATTGGATATTCTTTTATATTTTTATCTTTATATAAAATTTCACCTTGAGTTACGTCATAAAATCTTGTCATCAAACTCGCAATTGTAGTTTTTCCGCTTCCCGTTCCGCCAATTATACCCAAAGTTTGCCCTGGATATATCTTAAACGATAAATCTTTAATAAAAGACTTGGACTTAACATCAAAAGAATAGTTAAAGCAAACATTATTAAATTCAATTAAAGCATCATAATTTGTCCTATTAATTTTGCGAACACCAGAAAAATTGTTTATTGATGGTTCAGTTTTTAAAACTTCATTAACACGATTTAAACTTGCACCTGTTCTAACTAACATTGCAATAATTTGAGATAAAAGCAAAAGTGAAATTGAAATTATTGCAACATAATCAATTAACGCAATAATGTCTCCCCTGCTCATTCCACCAACATTAACTTGCCAACCACCAACTGCAAGCAACGAAATGGTTGCAATATCAACAATTAAGAAAATTGTAGGCTCTAAAAGTGCCGATATTTTTGCAACTTTAATGCTGGTTTTAGTGTAATCTTCGCTCACAACCTCAAATCTTTTTTGTTCATCTGCTTGTTTGTTGAATGCACGAATAACTCTCGTTCCTGATAGATTTTCTTTTGTTACTTTGCTAATTCTATCCAGTTTCGTCCTAATTTGCTGGAAATATGGTGTGGTTTTTTTCGTGTAAATAATAAGCCCAACAACCAGAACTGGAATTAAAACTAAAAAGATTAAAGACATTTTAACATTTATAACCAAACTTAAAATGAACGCGCCAACTAGTAAGAATGGAACACGCAAAATTGTTCGCATAAACACACCAATTGCGCTTTCGATTTGATTAATATCGTTAGTGAGTCTATTCACAAGTGATGCTGTTCCAAATTTATCAAGTTCAGCATGAGAATAAGAACAAACTTTTTTAAAAACATCTTCTCTCATGGAAGCCGATATCCTTGTGCTTGTTAACGAAGCACATTTTTGCCCCACAACAGCAAACCCAAAACCGAGGACGTTAACAACGGCTAAAATTATCCCAAATTTGAATATGGCTTGCATATTTGCAGTTGTCACACCTTCATCAATTATTTTTGCAACCAAAATTGGATTAAATAATTCCAAAATTGCTTCAAGCATTTTAAAAAATGGGCCCATAATCATGAACCACTTATGCTTTTTAACATACCCCATTAACATTTTCATTATATTACAATTATACACCATTAAAAAATTTTTTTACAAATATTTTTTTGTTTTTATTAAATATTTAATTCTTGCATATTTATCAAATAAAAAAATTTTTAGACTAAAAAAGTATTTATTGCTAGATAAAAACAAAAAAATACTGAGATATCCCAGTATTTTAATTTAACTATTTTAATCTTTTATCTTGAGATATGAGTTGAATTATTGTTGCCAAATTTTTATTTGCTAAACGACTGAAAACACGCTCATCATATCTATCCAAAATATTATCAAGTGATAAATTTGTTGAAATAAATGTTGGTCTATTATTGATTTGCCTTGTGTTAATTAAATTATAGAAATATTCTTTAGTAACGTTCTTCAAAATTGGTTCCGTTCCCAAATCATCAATTAGCAAAACTTCCGCATTTAAGCAATCACTAAAATCAAAAGATTTCCCCATGTGATATAGTCTAGCCAATTCATTAATTTCAAAAGAGGTTTTATAGCACACCATGGCACCCTTTTTCAACAATTCATTGGCAACACATTCCAACATAAATGTTTTGCCACAACCAGCACAACCAATAATGTTAACATTAGTTTTTGTTATGTTTGGGTATCTCAAACACCATGTTTTCAACCACTCGAATGCTTTTAAATCGGTGTCGTCCATAATTTCTTTCTTGCAATCGCTAAAACTTTTAAACACTGATTGACTGCTTGCTCGAAGTGATAGTTGCAAATTCAATTCATTTGATAAGCATTTGCAAATTCTTCCGCCAGCAACCCCCGTGTCGTTACAAATTAAACAATTATATTTAGGCGTTAATTTTGATTGATCAATATTGTTTAAAGCCAAATAATTGTTGATTTTAACCTTTAATTCATCTATTTCATGCTTGAGTTTTAATGTTTCTTCCATCAAGCCTACTTTCGCAAGTTCTAATTGCTTTTTTGTTAACTCTGAATAAATTTTATTAAATTCATCATTTTGTCGCAATGAATTAATGAATTCTTCACACTCTTCTTGCGCCTTATAACGTTTAACCATAAAGCTTTGTTTAATGCTGGTGAGTAGTTTTTGTTTATTCATACTACACCTCCACTTCATCAAGATTTGAAATCAAACTCTTGATTTGTTCTTTCGAATATTGATTGTGAATAAACGAATTATTTGCCACAGTTTCTACTTTTGAATTTTTCGCCAATTCTAAAGTTTTAACCCCTTGGGAATTCCAATTAGATAAAATCTTGTTTAAATACTGCATTGCATTAGACTTATCCTTGCTCAAAGTTGCCGCATATAAAATCACATCATCATTGAAATTCCAATCGATTGTCCAAATTGAATAGAAGCTTCTGTCTATGTTGTTTACATTCCTTGACAAATTCAATTCAACAAGCACTTTTTTAATCTTTTCATCAACAGCAAGATTATCCTGAACATATTGCAAATAAGAATTGATATTCACTATTCCTAATTTGAATAACTTATTTATGATGTTATTATATCCCTCAAGCGTTTTAATAGAAGATTTAAAACAGTTATCAGCCACCAATTTTAACGTTTCTAAATCGAATCCCATGTTAATCCAAGGAACAACGTAGGCATCAATTTCTTTGGTTAAATCTTCATAATAAATTCCAAGTTCTTTATTCACTGCCATTGCAATGAAATATAAATTTTCTTTTTCATTTTCGTAGTTTTCAATTTCTTGAATACTCATTAATTTCATTTCATAGTATTTTGTTAAATTATCATCTAAAACATTTATGTCAAGACGACGCTTTTTATTTTTTAACATTTTCACAATAAATATTATAACGTTAAGTTCAAAGCCAAAAGAATTGAGCCACTTGTTCAGCAATTCTTTATCTTCAAGTTGAACTTTGCGCTTAGTTCCCATTTCAGACAAAATTAAACTCATTTTATCATCAACAACTCCAAGTTCAATGATTTTTTCTTGAACCTGCTCAACCGTTCTTATGTTTTCTTTTATCCAATCTTTAGCAACAGCAATCGTATATTTAGGACTTAAATTAAATCCCTTGTTATCAACACAATATTTAATTATTGCTAGAAGAGCATCTTGTTCAATATGGTGGTTTTCAATAAGATTATAAAAATCGGCATAATCATTTGGCATAATCATGCGTTTTCCCATAATTTCTTGTGCTTGAATATTGAAGCTCAAATACTTATCAACCTGAAATTTCTTAACACTAACCGTGCTAGAATTTATTGGCATAAACCTCACTTCAATGGGATTTGTTGATAAAACTTGAACCAAGCCCATATCTTCCCAATATCTAAAAATAGAAACCACATCATCTTCACACACTTTTAAGGTTTTTGAAAAAAACTCCAAAGTGTTTTCTTGATCGTCAGCATTATTGCACTTATAAAGCCCCATCAAATAAGCTTTCACACACAAATCGGGCGCCTTGGGCAAAAAATCAGTGATAAACAAATTGTCTATCAATGTTTGATTTTTGTTTTGATAACTGGAACTAAACTTACAAAATGCCATGACTATATATTATCACAAATTTGGCTATTTGTAAATAAAAACCCGAAAAAGATATCCACAATTTAAAGTTCTAGTGTGGACAAGTTGTGCATAACTTTAAATATGAAAAAGTTTTTTTTAGTTTTTCTAAGTTGCTTAATGGTTTTCACCTTAACAAGTTGCAAAAAAAAGGACGACTTATCTAAGCTAAGTGAAAATTTAACTTCTTATGAAATGAATATTAATTTAAATATTGAAACCATGACCGTCAGCGCAAATCAAACTGTAAATTATATCAACAATACTCAAACCATTTTGAAAAATATTAAATTTCACCTATATCCTCAGTTCTTTGAAGAAGGAGCAACAACAAATGTTATTCCAAATACCAAAGTCAATAGCGCATACCCAAATGGCATGAGTTACTCAGATTTTAATGTTGACAGAGTTCAAGTTGACGGAACAGAAAAGGTTGTTGTATACGAATGTGAATTTGATAGTATTTTATCTGTTGAACTAAATTCAAGTTTAATGCCAAATGAAAGAACAAACATATTTATTGAATATTCTTTCAAACTTCCAAATTGCAATCATAGGTTTGGATATGGAGAAAACACAATAAATCTTGCAAATTTTTATCCTATTGTTTGCGTGTTTGAAGAGGGTAAATTCAACACAAATGGCTATCATGCAAACGGAGATCCATTTTATAGCGAAATGGCAAATTATTGTGTGAATATCAAAACCATCAAGCAATATATAGTTGCTGGAACGGGTGAAAGATTAGATGAAAAAATAATAGACGGACTTAAATCAACAACTTTTAAAGCAAATCTTGTTAGAGATTTTGCAATGATTGCAAGCAATAAATTCAACATTGTTTCTGAAAAATTTAATGAAACAAAAATTGAATATTATTATGTTAATGATAAAAATCCAACCAAATCTCTAAAAGCCGGCACAGATGCAATAAAAACTTTTTCAAAGCTGTTTGGCACTTACCCTTACACTATTTTCTCAATTGTTGAATGTGATTTTGTTCATGGAGGAATGGAATATCCCAATTTAATTATGGTTAGCACAAGCGTTGAAAATGAAGACGATTATTTGAATGTTATTATTCACGAAACCGCTCATCAATGGTGGTATGGCATGATTGGGAATGATGAGTTCAAATACCCTTGGCTTGATGAGGCGTTAACCGAATATTCATCAATTTTGTTCTATGATTACAACGAAGGATATGCTTTCAACCACAAAGAAATGGTAAACGCTTGCAGGGAAAATTACACACTTTTCATTTCGGTTTATCAAGATGTTTTGGGAACAATAGACACAAGCATGCGAGCAGTGAATGAATATTCAACTGAACCGGAATACACATATTGCACGTATGTTAAAGGCGTTTTAATGTTTGAAAGTTTACATCAATTAATTGGTGAAAAGAATTTTATTAACGCATTGAAAATTTATTACGAAAACAACAGATTTTCTAATGCAACTCCATCAAATTTAATTTCATCTTTTGAAAAAGCTTATGGCAAAAATTTAACAAACTTTTTTTCAAGTTGGATTGGCGGTAAGGTTGTAATTAGATAAGAAAAAAGCAGGGGGTTTCCTGCTTTTTATAATTCATTAATTTTAACTCCTTCGAAACGTATTCTTCCATGACAATTATCTTGCAAAATTTCTCTATCTATCATAATAGAATCTTCTTTGTTTTTATCTGTTGATTTTTGAGTCTTTCCATGATCTTGCATATAATCGCTTGGGACAAAAACACCACTTTTATAGATTGACTCAGCTTTCATGTTTGAAGTTGCACTTTCTCCTTCAAGCTTACTTTCAGTTTTCAGAAACAACTCAAATTTAAATGATTTAACACTCTTTGGCATTTCAAATCCGTCTTTGATGAATTTTTCAACATCAATTCTTTGATTTTCTTCTTTTCCATCTTCATGGGTTGTTGAAATTTCAACCAACACTGTTTTTTTACCAACAAAACCACTTATTTTTTCAATCACTGTTTTTAAACTTTTTTCATATTCTTTATCATCCATAAATGAACAAAATGAATACATTGTAACATCAACATCATCTCTCATCTTTTTGCTGATCATAATTCCACCTCTAAAAAAAGAATAGCACGCTTTTTTAAATTTGTCAACTCAACAAAGATAAACGTTTGAAATATTAATAAATATAAAAACATTTTATTTTGAAAATAAACACAATTTATGATATTATATATTTAGGAGAAAAATTATGTTAGAATTAAAAATTAAATATTTCACAGATATTGAACCAATTAAATTTATTGAAAACAAAAGCGATTGGTATGACCTTCGCTCCGCAGAAGAAGTTGAAATGAAAGCGGGCGAATTTAAACTTATTAAACTAGGAATTGGAATTGCTCTTCCGAAAGGTTATGAAGCACTCATCGCTCCAAGAAGTTCCACTTTTAAGAATTACGGAATAATTCAAGCCAACAGCATTGGTGTTGTTGATGAAAGTTATTGTGGTGATAACGATCAATGGATGATGCCAGCAATCGCCCTTCGTGACAC
>JAZQYA010000054.1:0-4684 GCA_045633245.1 Candidatus Onthoplasma sp. | reverse complement strand
AAGGCTCAAAACCAACATGCAACCTTTACATATTATGGAACAGAACAGCCGGCAGGAACAACGCTTGGACTTGATTGCATAGTTTTGCATGAAGAGGGAGTGGATGCTGGTGGCAATCCAACATCAACTCCATATTATTACGCTTTGAACAATACGTGTTTCGAGCCAAGTTCTTGGGATACTGTGTATACTCATGAACAGATATTAGCTGGAGAGTGTCCAAATGGAGAGATTTGTGTTGAAGTTTATGCCGATTCGTTTGTAAATCCATATGATTCTGGTACATATAGCAATATTTCTAATGATGGAGCGTATTACACTTATAATTCAGCAGAGGGTGTTGAACATGAGGCTACATACTTCCTTTACATAGGTGGATTTAAGGTTGTTAAGGTTGATGCAAACTTAAATGTGTATGTTCCATTACAAGAAAGTGAATATTCAACTGCTCTTGCACTTTATCACGAGGGTCAAGAAATAGTTCAAATTGAAAAAGATGATAAATGGTTCGATTTCGGTTGGGATTGGTTTAGTGAATATGGATATATTACATATGTAACCATTTCAAATGCTTTGGCGCGTGATGGAAAGATCCAGGTAAAGAAAGGCGTTCGAGAAAATCAAAACGTAGAGGTATATTTAAACGATTGTACATTAGATCAAAATGGAGAAGTAAAACTCACGGATTTCATACTATTAGGAGATGTTTCGGACACTGTTGAGATTGATGGAGAATCAATTCGAAAACTTTATCAAAAGGATCTTCATTATGCAATTGATGAGAATGGAATGCTTTGTAGTCGCAAACTAAAATATGATGACGATTTGGAAAATGGTGAAAATCACACCTATAACATGTATTTATCTTATGCTAATGGAAGATGTGAACTTTACACTAGATTTAGATATTTCGCATCATATGCAGACTCAAGAACCATTAATAACTTCAACGAAATATGGGTTAAAACTCCTGCTAATGGACAAACCCCTGCGTCTTACTATAGACTAATTATGACAGGATCTGGCTATCCAAATGCTAAGAAAACAACCCTAACAGAAACAGTTAAAGTTTCAATGACGGGAAGTTGTTATCGTTCAACAGTGGATGGAGATGATAATTCTTACATTGATGGAGGAAGCATAACGGTGAAGTGATCATAAAGATTTATGAAAAAGAGAATGTTGCAACATTCTCTTTTTTAGTCTTTAGTAATGTTGTATTCATGGCAAAACACATTTTTATAATTGGTTTATTCTGTTATTTTACTAGTCTTGCAATATTTAAACAAAAATCTTTTTTCGAGATTAATTTAAAAAAAAATTAAAAAATTTGTGGTTTTTTTGCAAATTTCTAACAATTTTAGTCATAAGCATTGCAAATTTTTTTTAAAATAGGGTATTGACAAATGGCCGTTTTGCGGTATAATGTTTTCAACAAATTTAGTTTTGGGGAAGATTTATGAAGAAATTTTTAGTGTTTTTAGTTTCATTAGTTGTTGTGGTTTGTGTTGGTTTAACCACTTATTATTTCATGCGTAACAATGAAATTATCACAATAAAAACTAAGGAAATTTATTGTAATGCTGGCGACACGATTCCTCTTGATTCTCTTGGAATTAACATCAAAAGGGCAAACATTTCAAATAAAACAACCTTTGATTATAATGCTGGCGGTGAAGAAGTAACCAAATATATTGAATATAAGACTGAAAGTAATTCATTTGTGGTTTCACAAGAAAATGCAGGTGATGTAACTTTGGTTATCAGAACTTCAAACAAAAAATATTCAGATTTTACAATTAGTGTTCACATTGGAAATGGTAGTCAAGAAAATCCTTATTACATATTCAGTGAAACAGATCTTATGAAAATAGGATCAACTTATAGATTAGATAGTCATTATTTATTAATGAATGATATTACTTTAACTTCACAATTCTCACCAATTGGATTCAATTCAAACACTGGAATATGGGAAGGTTTTAACGGAACATTCAATGGAAATGGTCACACAATTAAGGCAATGAACTTAAATCAAATTGATGCTGAAAATGTTGGTTTCTTCTCAACCATTGGAACAAACGCAAAGGTAAATGATTTAACAATAACAAACGCAACAATTTTTGGTTCTCACAAAAAAGTTGGTATTCTTGCTGGAGATATTGCTGGATCAGTTGAAAGAGTTGCTGTTATCAATTCAAATTTAACAAACATTGCTAGTGATAGTAATATTGGAGCATTTGCTGGATCAGTTGACGGAACTATCAAAATGTCTTATGCGGACAATGTAACAATCAATGTTAACGGAACAGAAGAAAATCCTGTAACAAATGTTAAAGTTGGTGGATTAATTGGCTCAATCAACGAATCAACAATTCAAGCTTGTTATGCAAATAATGTTTCAATAACTTCTGCAAATGCAGAATTATACGCTGGTGGTTTTGCTGGTGAATTCATTATTGGAACTGAATCTGGCTCAATCCAACAATCTTATGCTAACACAAATTGCTCAACAGGTGATTTTGCTGCATTTATTGCACGCATCACTAAATCTAACAATTTCAATAATAACAAAGCAAACATGTTGCGTCATTTGATTGGTAACTTCGCTGTTGTGAATAGTGTTGCTAATTCAAACGAAATCACAGATGCACACTTGGTGTCTTACTATGATGAAAATTTCTTTAAAAATCCAACAAACGCTGAAAAAGACGTGTTCTTTGAAAAAGATTCTGCACTTTACTTAATTAGAGGATTTGCAAACACAAGTGAAGTAATTTCAACAAATGAATTTATATATTACGCAGTAGATATTAACACAATTTCAAATTGGGACACAACATATGTTTGGAATGTTGCCAATAACTCTCTTCCATTGTTGAGAATGGGTAACATTTATCCTGCATCTCCATCAAATGAATATTTAACTAGAAATTTGACGCAAGTTGGTTTGGGTGATAAGAACAATTTTGTTGATGTGTTTAGTTCTGATGTTGAAAATGAAAGCTTTAAGTTGTTGGCAGACCTTGATTTAACAAGTGGGTGGAAACCTGTTGCTATTAAAAATTCAATTATTGATGGAAATGGTCACACAATCAGAATTCGCATTAACAGATCTTCTGGCAGTAGCGCCGGCTTATTCTCAATCATTGATAACTGTACAATCAAAAATTTAAAAATTGTTGTAACTGATATTCTTGTAAGTGCAGCCAACGCTGGTGGTTTGGCTGGAGTTATCACATCAAGCGATAGTTTGACATCATCATTAATTGAAAATGTGACTATAACTTATCAAAATTTCTCATCTCCAATTATATCTTGTTTCGGTGGTGTGGCTGGTTATGTTAATAATGCTGTTATTAAAAATATCAACATTGAAAATTTAACTATAAATAATAATGCTCCAATTTCAGATGCTGGAGCAATTGCTGGAAAAACCGAAAAGAATGTTAGAATTTCAAATTCAACAATCAATGCGTCTATTTCTGCAAGCTTTAACGCTGGTGGTGTTGTTGGTGTGAACAATGGAACAATCACAAATATCACAGGAAATGTTGTGTTGATTGGAAATTCTGTTCAAATGGAAGCAAAATATGGTGGTGTTGCAGCAACCAACAATGGAACAATTAGTAATGTTGACTTAACTGTGAATGCAAATCTTTTGAAAGCTTATTCAACTCCATATTTGGGTGGTGTTGTTGCAATAAACAATGGAAAAGTTTCAGATGTTACAATTTCTGGTGACAGTCTTGCAATTGCTGAAAATAACATAGGATTAATTTACATTGGTGGTGTTGTTGCTTCAAATAACGGAACAATTGAAGATGTTGTTAACAATATAGTTGAAGTTGGATCATTCGTAAGTGGCGCTAGACACTATGTTGGTGGTGTGGCATCAATTAACAATGGAACAATATCTAGAGTTGTAACTCAATCTAACTTAAATGGTAACTACGTTTCAGGTGTTGTGGCTCAAATGAACAATTCAAAAGCGAAAATTGATCAAGTTGTTGTTGGGAAATATGATCCTGCAACAAAAACACTCACACAAAATATTTTGAGAGCTGATAAATATATTGCTGGTGTTATTGTTGACTTCAAAGCAGGAGCAATAACAAATGTTCAAGCAGCAAGCCAACTTGAAGGTAAAACAAATTCAACAAGAAGTTCATTGGTGGCACTAATATTCCCTTATGGCGCAACTTTAATCAATGCAACAATAGATAGTTCATTCTCTGGTTATGGAGTAACTTATAGAGAAGTTTGGACAGATTTCGCAAGTTTCACAAACAAGGCTGAATTTGGTCTTGCAAATGGTGAAACAGGAGATGAAAGATTTAATCTCTATAAATATGACACATATCATGGTTGCATGCAAAGTGTTGTTATCAATAGTTCTAATGCGGGAGTTGGTTCAGCAGCAGTTTCAATGGGTGCGGCTTTCGCTTGGGAAAAAGACTATCAAGACACTGCAGATAGCAGTTTCATTAAGGTTGTTAATGGCTTTAGTGATGTTGCGCAATTCCAAGGTTCATTCACTTTTGTTTGTGCAAAATCAACTTTATTAGGAATTCAACACAAAGCAACAAAAACTTTAACATTTGCAATCGGAAGTGTTTGGGAATCTAATGCTGGAATTAGTTTGAAATTCCTTAACAATTTATTTGCTTAATTTAAAGAAAAA
>JAZQYA010000053.1:0-13149 GCA_045633245.1 Candidatus Onthoplasma sp. | reverse complement strand
CACAACATTCATGTTTGCTGTGTAAATGATATTTACTCTACTTTTAATTGTGACTTCTTGCGCAGCAAAAACAGCTGCTGCAGCAATAACAGCACCCAAAACCAAAATTGCCAATGAACATATTGCAACAATAATTTTTTTCTTTGAACTCATTATTCCGGCAACTCCCTTAATATATTCATATTTTAATCTAAATAAATTAAAATAGCAAGCAAATTTATTCTAACTTACATTATTTATTAAATTAATTTTTCCACATTATTTACGCAGCAAAAAACCCCAGTTTTGGGGTTTTAATTACTTAAGATTTTTCAACAATAACAGCTTAAAATTTGTAATTATTGATTGTCAACGTTTTCTAATGACCAAACCAAATCACCAGCGAAACTAGCATTTACGGTAGTGTCTTTAATTGTGATTGTCACATAATAAACATACCAATTTTCACCTGTTTCACTAACTGTTGCAGTATTTAATAAAACTTGATCATTTCCTGTAGCAGTAATACTATCTGTTGGTGTTTCGCTTGTTCCGTATTTGAATTCAATATTGTCTAATGTTGTAACATCTGCCTTTAAACCAACTGTAAAGTCTTCAACGCTTGTATTTGTTTTTTGAAATTCAAATTTTAAAGTTACAGAAGGTTTTGCTTCGGTTAAACTAAATGGAACCGCAGCCAAAGTAAATTCAGTTTGATCTCCAGTGTTTGCATCAAAAGTTGTAACCGCTTGATTTGCAGCATTATTCCAAGCTGCATAGCCATCAGCACCTTGCTTATAAGACACTTTTGCTGAACCAAATATGTGCTCTACGTTATAACTAATGTTAATTGAACTTTTAATTGTAACTCTTTGAGCAGCCAAAACTGCAACAACGCTAACAATTGTTGCAACAACAACAAGAGCAAAAGCACAAATTGCAATAATCATTTTCTTTTTTGAACTCATTTTTTATTTTCTCCTTTAATTTATTAATTTTAACATTTTTTGGAATTTAAATATAAATTAATTTTCCATTTGTTAACCCTATTTTAATACTTTTTTTTATTTTTAGCAAGCAATTTAAGGTTATTTAATAAAAATTCTAAATTTTTTCCACATTGACCGTAACTTTAACCTCGAAATTTTTTATTAATTCATTCGAAACCAAAGTAACGCCTGATAAAAGCTGTGTTTTTTCACCACCTGTAACAATCATTGTGTACTTTTCATCTTGTTTGGTTGCTGTTGTTGCAATAAACACCCTGTATTTATCACAACCAACATCAAAAGTAACAGAATAGTCATCATCACCTGGAAGTTCAAGCATTAAATCAATTTCATAATAAAAATATTTAATTTTTTCTTTGGGATTATCCAGCCTTGCCTTTTGAGTAGTTTTGTTGTTCATATAAACAACCGCCTCTTTCATGTTAACCGAAACAACACAATAATTTTTTGGAACCATAAAATAAAGCACAGTCATTACAGCAATAACAATAACTTCCAAAACCAAAACGGGTATTGCCCATCTAAAAAACTTTTTAAGTTTTCTATCTTCAGTTACATTTCTTATGTTTTCCGTACTAAAAATATCAATATAACTATTTTTTTTCACAACCCCTCCTGTTTCTTTATATCCAATTAAATTTAGCCAATCACTAATTTGCTTTTAATGTTAAATACCCCGGATCAGCCGCTCCGCCATCAACTTTCGCATATTTTGAATTAGCCACACGAACATCCATATAAGTTGTTCCATTCTGACCAACAAGATTATTACAGTTGGTGAACATATACGAACTATCAGTTACATTTTCAACTGTCCAAAATGAACTTACATATATTGTTTTTAAGTTCAAACATCCATTAAATAAACCATACATTCTCGTTATATTTTGAGTTCTAAAACTGGTTAAATCTAGGCTTGTCAAACTAGAACAATTATAAAACATACACCCGATACTTTTTAAATTTGAAACATCAAAATCACTAGCAAATATTATGTTTGTCAGCCCGGAACAATTAGTAAACATTCCATTCAGTATACCCGTTCCCATATCAGCAACTTTAGTTGTATCAAAATTAGTAAGATCCAATTCACTCAAAGACTTACAAGACCAAAACATACCAGACATATTAATAGTATTACTAGTATTAAAGTTGTTAAATTCTACATTAATTAATGATTGTGCATTGTTAAACATGTTCGAACAGTCTTCATTTGCAAAAATTTCACCACTACTCAAAACATACATAGTTGTACCAACATAATATGCTCCAATATCTAAAGTTCTTTTACCAGTTTCATCAATTGCACACGATTGAATGGTTGCACTATCATCAACAGTTGAGGCATACTCTGAATATTTTCCAAAAATTATTTTAGTGCAATCATTTGCAATTAATCCTTTAAATGTTGCCCCATTAACTAATGTATATTTTGTCGTTAAATACCCCGGATCAGCCGCTCCGCCATCAACTTTTGCATAGGTTGAATCGGCCACAAGAATATCATAATACCTAGTGCCCTGTTGCCCTGTAAGCTCTAAACAATATAAAAACATATTATTATCGTAGCCATCCTCAATTCCAGACATATCCCAATCGCTTCCAACGTAAATTGTTTTTAATTTTGTGCAGTATTGAAACATTGCTTCGGCATATTTTACGTTTTCAGTGTTAAACTTTGAGAGATCTAAAATTTCAAGATTTATGCATTGTTTAAACACTCCGGTCATATCTGTTACGCTTGAAGTGTTTAAATTTTCTAAACTAATTGAAGTTAAATTTGTGCAACCAGAAAACAATTCTTCCATATCTGTTACATTTTTTGTTTCAAAATTTTTAAACTCAACAGATGTAAGACTAGTCTTTCCACTAAACATAAAAGAACAATCATTATTTGCAACTATGCCATCCTTGCATAACACATATGATGTTTTATTGTTTTCATCATAATAAAGGCAAACACCACCATCATTTAACCCAATATTTGCATTATTTAAAATTATTTCGCTAACATTTTCATCTGAGACCAACGAATTATAATCTTCAGAGTATTTATCAAACACTATTTTAACACAATCATCAGGTATTGTTTCATTAAATGTTTCGCCATTAAAAACAACTTTGGGATTTCTATATTCAATTATGATTGAATTGTTAATAGTTAATGTTTGTGCAGCAAAAACCAAAACAACGGAAAAAAATAGTGTTGAGAATATCGCCAACGAAATACTTAATATTAATTTAATTTTGTTTTGTATTGCTTCCAACAACTTCCCTTTTAGTTACTTCATTATTTTTAAAAACAGATATTATTTCTTCAAAGCAATATTTTAAAAGCTTAATTTAAGATTATATTACAACAAAAAGTTGATTTTTACAAACAAAAAAACACTTTTTTGGCAATTATTTTTTGTCTTAAAAGTGTTTTTACTATTTTATTTAATTTTTAATAACTGATTTAATTTCCTTTTTCTAATCGATTTTTTAATTTTTGAAGCAACAAACATTAAAACAACAGCTCCAAAAATCAAAACAGCCACGCTCAAATAAATTAAATTGATTTTGTCATTCCAAAAACTTCTGTTTCTGCTTGGAATTTGTGGGTTTTCTATATTAATAAACGGTTTAGGATCAATGTTTATGATGTTAGATTTAGAATTTCCATTATCAGCATGAACAGCGTAAACCTCACACCCATCAATATTTTCTAACTGCAAAACTGAACCTCTTCCAACTTCAACATCCTCATCTTCCCCGTTTTTATACCAAACTATTTTTTCAGAATCCATATTTGCCAAGTTAGCATCATTAATTGTCAAATTATAAAGATTTTCACCCAAATCATCACACTTTATCTCAAGTTCAGTTGGAACAAAATATTCAACAACTATTTTAAAACCATTTGATATTTCTTCGCCCATTTTGCATTGAATGTTGTACTCACCTAAACATCCAAGTTCTGGTGTAAACGAAAACTCACCGCCTGTTATCCCTTCTTGCTTAACACCATTAACAAACCACTCAATCTCACCTTGAACATCAATGTTAAATTGTGTTGTTTCTGTGGTGTTTATGAGTTGATTTAGCAATTCTTCGTTTGAACATTCAAGGCTTGACCATTTTGCAAATAAAGATGTATTGCTTGTTATCACGTCTGAAGAGAAATCCCATTTGTTAGTGCATGCTTCATCCTTGAACCAACCACCAAAAAGTTGATATTCCCCATTTCCATGAAAAGTTGGCAACATGGTTTCATCTATTTTTTGATTCCTATTGACAACTTTTAACATTTTATCTTTTCCATTAACAGAAAAACCACCATAATTTAAATTTAGAAAAGAAAGATTATTTTTATAAAAATCTTTTGTCACATTAAATATAGCATTTTGTCCCTTTAGCGTTGGATGCGCATCCAGATGAGCATTCAAATTGTTTGTGTTAATTCCGCCCATGCTTTTGCTTTTGTTTACTATGTCACAGTGAACATAGTCATAACTACCTTTGTCAAATTCGCCTTTAACGTCAACAACATGATAATTAGGATTGTTTATATTTTTTACACTATTTTTTATGATATTGTTCAAATCAATCAACAAATTTTCAGTCACTGTTCCAACATCAACAAAGATACCTCCAGCAAATGGAATAGCATACCAATCATCCCAATACCAACTAGGCGCATATTCTGCAGGAACTGAAATCCAATGCAATCCGTCTCCTTTTGTGTTTTTCATTTCTCGATAAGGATTAAAAATTGTGTAAAACATAACTTGAGCGTCAGGATTTAATGAATTAATTTCGTTAACAATACTTGGATAATTCCTAGAACATTTTTCAATTCCAGCCTTTAATTCATCAACAATGTTATCGTTTATGCCAGCCAAATACATTGCGATATCCCAAGCCGCATCAAAACCAAGAACAGAAAGAAGATCGTTTGCACCAATATGGACTGTTATTATATCAGCATTTTCAATTGAATTTCTAACTCTGTTATCTTTGGTTAATTTATCCAAAAATTCGCCTGAAGTTATGCCCGATCTTGCATAAGAAACTGTGTTTACTTTTTGATAATCCTTTTTCAAAACATTATCTCTAAAAAGCTGTGTGTAGCACCCGTTTGTAATTTCAGTTTCGATGTTTGCGCCCACGCCATATTGCGTGTTTAAATCACAATCAGGAAGTGAGTGACCGGCAGCAACACTGTCACCCAATGAAACAAAATTCAACTCATCGACTTCTGTTTCTTCAGCAAAAACGCTTATTGGTTTGAAATTAAAATTATTTGCAGCTCCCAAAACAGCCAACAAACAAAACATAAAAGACAATGTTAAATAAACAAATTTTTTCATATAGGTAGTATATCACTCAAAAATCACAATTTCAATACCTACTTTTAAAAAAAATTACAATTTTTTATGTTTTTCAACGGGTTTTAATGCAATTTTTAATAAAAATTATAATTTTTTTCTTTTTTTAATCTGTTTGCAAGACGCATAATTAATGAATTTGTTTCTTCTGTAGCATGCACCAAGGGCATTCTAACTTCTTCATCAACCATGTTCATTTTCGCCATCAAGTTTTTAATTGGAATTGGATTTGTTTCAACAAACATTGCTTTATTAACTTCTTCAATTTCGTTTTGAATGTTTAATGCTTTTTGAATTTCTCCATGATTAACCATATCAAACACTGTTTGAACTTTATCCGCCAAAACATTCGCAGTAACACTAATACACCCATTTGCACCCAAACAATAAAACACATAATTCAAAGAATCTTCACCACTATAAAGAGCGATTTTATCTTTGCAAAGTTGTGATAATTTAATGATTCTATTTATGTCACACGTGCTTTCTTTTAAACCATAAATCATATTGTTTTCAAGCAACCTTTCAACCGTTTCAATTTCAATATTTAGTCCTGTTCTGCTTGGAACATTATACATAATTATTGGCACACCAATTTCAGACAACTGTGTGTAATATTCCACCAATCCATTTTGTGTTGTTTTGTTATAGTATGGTGTTACAACAAGCACACCATCACAACCCAATTGTTTTGCCATCAACGTATTCTCTTGGCAAGTAATAAAATTATTGTGTCCAGTTCCAACTATCAACTTTGCTCTGCCATCTATTATTTTTTTTGAAAATTTAATTATATCTTCTCGCTCTTGTTTGCTAACTGCTACACCCTCACCCGTTGTTCCTAATACAATAATTGCTTTTGCTCCATTTTTAATGTCTTGATTAATAATTTTATAAAATGACGCGTAATCGACTTGACCTTTTTTGAATGGTGTTACAATTGCTACACCACAACCCTCAAACAAACATTTCATATTATTTCTCCTAAAAAGATATATTCTTTTAAAAGAAATTTGTTAAATTAATACAAAACATTAAAAAAGAAGAGATTACATTTCTCTTCTTGATAAAATCGCTTTTGAAAGTGTTGCAACATCTGTATATTCCAATTCACTACCCATGCTAACACCTTGTGCAATTCGTGTTACTTTAACACCCAAAGGTTTTAATATATTTGCAATATACATTGCAGTAGCCTCTCCCTCAACATCGGGATTTGTTGCAACAATAACTTCTTGAATTTGTTCATTTGAAACACGCATTAAAAGCGATCTAACATTAATATCGTTGGGCCCTTTACCTTCAAGTGGATTAATAACCCCATGCAGAACATGATAAGTTCCATTAAATTCTCTAACTTTTTCAAGCGCTGTCACATCTTTAGGTTCTTTAACCACACATATAATTGGTTCTTTTTTTGTTTTTGCACAAATATCACATACTTCTTTATCTGTAAAATTTGCACAAACTTTACAATAATGAATTTGTTCTTTTGCTGTTACCATAGCTTCTGCAAAATTTCTAACATCTTCACCACTCATTGTTAGCAAAAAGTAAGCATACCTTTGTGCTGTTTTTTTACCCACTGAAGGTAGCTTACTAAACTCATTAACAAGTCTTTCCATTGAGTCTATTTGATTCATTACATTAAACCGCCAAGACCACCCATTGGTCCCATTTTTTCCTTACTTAAATCTTCTGCTTTTTGAGTTGCATCTTTAATTGCAACAATAATTAAATCTTCAAGCATTTCAATATCATCTGGATCAACTGCAGATTTGTCCAACTTGATTGATTTA
This sequence comes from Candidatus Onthoplasma sp., assembly GCA_045633245.1. Lineage (GTDB taxonomy): Bacteria > Bacillota > Clostridia > Christensenellales > UBA1242 > Onthoplasma. The sequence goes on along the minus strand of JAZQYA010000053.1, from coordinate 5,991 downwards.
ATTTCTTTTTTTCCACTCATTGTAACAACAACCATTTCCCCGCCAGCCTTGCCAACAACCTCTGCGTTCTCAAGTTCTTCTTGTGCTCTTGTCATTTGTTCTTGCATTTTCTTTGCTTGTTGCATAAGGGCGTTCATGTTCATTCCGCCACCAAATCCTCCGCCATAATAAGCCATAATATTTAACCTCCATTTTATCAATTTATCTAAATTTAACTTTTGATTTAAACACATCTTTTAATGCGTCTTTAACATCTTGTTTTGATGCGTTTGTTTTATCATATTCAATTAAAATATCTTCAATGCTTTCATCAAACAAGTTTACTAATTTTAATAATATGTTAATTCTTTCTTTGCTGTCAATCATTTCATAACTACTTAAATCATTTGTTGCAATAATTAGTTTATTTCCAATCTGCTGAACTTTATTAACACTAGTTAGAGCGTTTGATAAAGCAAACATATTGTTTTCTTTAACCTTAATTAAAACATTACCCCAAATCTTTTCAATTTCAGTTTGTTCACGTTTAAGAATGTTTGCTTGCACCGGATCTGCCGCTTTTACAGGCTCGGGTAACTTTTGTTGAGTTTGTTGTGGTTTAACTTCGGTTGTTTTTCCAGCGCCCATCAATTCCAAACAAGCCATTTCAAACAAATTTTCAGGATTTAAACTATATTTTAACTCCAACTCAATTTGAGCAAATTTTGAAAATGCGTTTTTTAAATATTCCATTTCAAACAAATTTGCAATTTCGTTATATGTGGAAAACTCACCTGGCAAAATATCCAAAATCGAATAATCCCCGATGCCAACCTTAATCATGATAAGATTTTTAATAAAATCCGCCATTTCCTTGCATAAAACCTGAATGTTTTTTCCACACTCTAATGTGTTTTTAATATTAATAAATAAATTTGCAACATCATTTTTAACAATTGAGTGTAAAATGTTTTTAATGCTATCTCTATTTGATAATCCTATAACTTCTTCTGTTTTCTTAACTGAAATGTTGTAATCACAAAACGATGCAACGCTATCAGCAATTGAAAGCATATCACGAACACTTCCTTCGCCAGCTTTTGCAATAAGTTGCAAACTTTTTTCATCATAAGCAATACCCTTTTTGTTGAACACATTTTTTAAATGTTCCACAAGCGTTTTAATAGGAAGAAGCTTGAAATCAAACCTAGCACAACGAGATAAAATCGTGGCTGGAAGTTTATGAATCTCAGTGGTTGCAAGTATGAAAATCACATGCTTAGGTGGTTCTTCCAATGTTTTGAGCAAGGCATTAAACGCACTTTCTGTCAACATATGAACTTCATCAATAATGTAAACTTTATATTTACCAATTAACGGTGGGAATTGAACTTTTTCTCGCAAATCACGAATTTCTTCAACTCTATTATTGCTCGCAGCATCAATTTCAACAATATCTGTGTTATTTTCACTCAAGGCAACACATTCCGCACACAATCCACATGGATTTCCAGCGTCCGTGTGAGTGCAATTTACTGCTTTTGCAAATATTTTTGCTGTGCTGGTTTTTCCTGTTCCTCGTGGTCCACAAAATAAATATGCATGTGTTAATTTATTGGTAAGAATTTGATTTTTTAAAGTTTTAACAATAAAATCCTGCCCAACAACATCATCAAAATTCTTTGGCCTAAATTCTCTATATAATGCTAAATTCACACTTTCTCCTTTTAATTTGCCACATCTGCAATTGTTCTTAATTTTTTCTTTATCGCCTGCAACATGTTATCCACTTGTTTGCTGGTTATACCATTTCTGCTTGCAATTAAGCTATAACTATCTCCGTTTAAAAATTGTCTTAATATACTAAATTGGTCTTTAGTTAACATATCTTTAATTTTACTAACTACAATAGTGTTTAGTTCTTTATCAATATAATTTTGTTCAATATTGCTGTTATCATCCACAACAACTAATTTAAGAACATTTTCTTCATCACTTGAAGTTGATCCATCATAATATTTTATTGGCAAATAAGAGTTTAATGGGCCATTTTTCTTTCTGTTTGCATTCTTTACCGCATTTTGAAGTTGACGATGAATACAAAGTGAAGCAAAAGCACTAAAGCTGTGATTTTTGTCACCCTCATATACACTTATGGCTTTATAAAGACCAATCATTCCTTCTTGAATTAAATCATCAAATTCAGCGCCAACCAAAAAATACTCACGAGAAATTGCAATAACTTTTGGCTTAAATGCCTGAAGCAACTCATCCATTGCATCTTCATCGTGATTTCTTGCTCTTAAAATTAATTTTGAAATAACCTCTTCAGTCAATTATTTACTCCTTTGTCTAACAACCTCATAAACAGCTATAGCACTAGCGTTTGAAGCATTAAGGCTGTTCACACTTCCAAACATATCTAAAGACAAAACTTCGTCAACCGTGTCTTTAACAAGCCTAGAAACCCCCTTACCTTCGCTACCAACAACAAGGGCAGTTGGATAGGTGAAGTCTGCCCCATAAATTTTTTTACTTCCAGCCTCTAACGCATAAACCCACACGCCTTCTTTTTGCAATTCTTTTATTGTTCTTGTGATATTTGTAACCATTGCAACATTCATATGAATAACAGCACCAGCACTAGTTCTGTAAACTGTGTCAGTAACCTCACAGGCTCTGTTTTGCGGAATAATAACACCGTGAACACCTGCACATTCACAAGTCCTAATTATTGCACCTAGATTATGCGGATCTGTTATTCCATCTAAAATAACAATAAAAGGTTTTTCACCCCTTCTTTCTGCGGTAAGCATTATATCTTTTATTTCACAATACTTAAATTCAGGAATATACGCAACAACACCTTGATTTTTGAATTTAATTTTTTTATCATATTCTTTTTTATCTAAAACGCAAACATGGACTCCCATCGCTTTTGCTTTATCAACTATTTGAACTATTTCAGCGTTGTTGCTTTCAACGGCAAAAATTTTCTCAACTTTCACACCAGCTTTTAACAATTCTCTAACAACGTTAATCCCGTCAACAACCATAAATTCTCCTTAAATTTTGTTTATTTTAAGAAATTCTCTTCAAGACATGCCTTTCAAACATGTAGTTTAATTTATTTTGTTCATTATTTAAAAACCAAAACCCAACAATCGCTTCAAACTGAGTTGCCAAATTATATTCTTCTTGAGTGGAATTTTTTGCCTTATTATTTGTGTGGCTATTTCTTGCCCTCATGATAATATCAGTTTCTTTTTCATTTAATTCGGGCTTTAAATCTTTCATTATTTCTGCCTGAGCTCTCGCACAAACTACCAAATTAGCTTTCTTGTTTAAACCATTTGGCTTCAATTCGCACGTTCTCACCAAATGATTTCTAACCATCAAACTAAAAACACTGTCCCCTAAATATGCTAGTGACAGCGCGTTTTTTATATAATTATTAGAAGATATTTCACTATTCACATAAGCAATATATCACAACTTCAAAAAAAAGTAAAGAAAGTTGTTAAAAATCTTTGACAAATTGTGTCAAATTTTTTATTATAGTTTCAGTAGGAGTTTTTATGGAATTCATCAAAACAATGAAAAAACGTGAGTTTATTGAAATGGGGTTAAAAACCTTGGCTGCATTATTGGCTGCCTTTTTAGCAATTATCTTAATGGAAGGAATGATTTATGGCATCAAACTAAATGCCTTAAAAACAAAAGGAACAACCTTATCACAAAATAGAGACACAACAATTTTGTATTGCATTGAAATGGTTGAAGATAAATATTTTGTCATTGCATGCAATCCTGAAGATAAAAATGTTTGGTCCGCCCAAGCCGTGGTAGATAAAAATGGCGACTTGATAAATAATCGCCTATATTCAAAAGCTGCTTGTGAAGCTATGCGTGGGGATACAGCAAAAGAAGTTGTTTTCCGTGCACCAAACGCTTTTGAATTGTCTATTACAGGATCACATTATATTGTCATGGCTGTGTTTGTTGCAGCTATTGCTGGTTTCTTTACTTACAAATTCATTGCATTATCTAAAGAATATAAGAGAATTGAAGAAGTATATGAAAAAACAGGAACAATTGAATTAGGTTAAAAAAAAGACATCTTTGTGATGTCTTTTTTTATTTGAAACTGAAATCTCTTGTAATAAATATGGTATGTTTTAACAAACTATACTTATGGCATATTTTAATTATCACGCCAAAGCAAAACATTTAATTAAAAATGGTTATTGTATGTGTGCAAGTATTTTTTCAAATTATCATAACATAAAACCCGCCTTGGTTCTCTACTTCGAAAACAACATACCAATTCCAATTAGAGATTATATGTGGAAAGAATATATTGCTTTGCTTAAAGAAAACAAAATCATAATTAACAATCCTGAGAACCTAGACTTAAATGAGTTCTCCAGTATTTATTGAATAAATGAACATATGTTCAACTGGTTTTTTAAATGCCTCTTCTATTGCATATTTATAAAGGTTTAATTGTTCTTGATATTTTTCTTTTAAAACTTTTGCAGGAAGTTTTGAAAATTTGTAGTCAACCAAAATAATAGAATTTTCTTTTTCTATTAGCAAATCAACAACACCTTGGATTAAAACTTTATCTTCAACTTCGCTAGGAATAATGTTGCAATATGGAACATACATCATAAATTCTGCTTCTTTTTTTATGCTCACAGCTTCTCTCGTTAGTGGAGATAGTTTTTCATGTGCCATACGAATCTTATCGTAATCCACACTATCCAAATTTGTATTTTGCTCATAAGGAGCTAACAAATCCAGCATCTCTAAAGCAAGGTGGTAGTCAACACCAACCTTTGCTTTTTCTTGAGCATCATATTGGCTAGACTTTGCAAAAACTTCTCCCACCCTGTAGCCTCTGCTTTGATATAATTCACTATTAATACCTGTAACACTATTTTTAAACGGTATTGCAAATTTGTTTGTATTTTTATAAACGAAATTTTCACCAAGAATTTTACAATTGCGTGTTTCAAAGTTTTCATTCATATCAATAGTTTCAATATCACTTAAAATTTCCAATTTAAATGTTTCATCTTCCAATTCATTGTCACAAATTTTATCTTTAAAGCAACTTAATATCATATTAGTATAACTAGTTTGCTTTATATCTGCAAAATCTGTTTTTGTTATTGTGCCAGTTATAAACAATTTATTCTTCGCTCGAGTTAAAGCCACATACAAAAGTCGAAGTTCTTCTTTATAACCCTTTTGATTATTTGTCAACTTGATTGCATATTTAGTCAAACTATCCATTTTAACTCGATTTGCCAAATCATAATAATCTAAACCAAAACCGATATTTGAATTGAAATTGATGGCATCATGTTCTCTAAGATTGGCAAAAACTTTACTAGAGTTGTATAAAATAACCACAGGGTATTCCAACCCTTTGCTTTTATGAATTGTTTGAAGTGTAACACTGTCCTCTTGATCCACTGAAGAAAAATCCCCATTTGATGTAACATTGCTTTCCACCACATCAATAAATTCAGCAACTCCCAAACTTTCTTCAACCGCTGAAAGTTTATTTAAAAACTCTTCCAATAATTTTAATTCTTTTCTTCCTTGTGGCTTTCGCAAAATAAAATATCTTAACTTATGCTGATTTAAAATATAATAAATTAATTCTTTATTGTTCATTCTGTAACTAGCTTTGCTTATATCATCTAAAACAACAAAACCAGAATTAATTTTTAAAAACACATCATTTTGCACTAAATTTTCACGTATTAATTGCAAATTTTCATAAAAACTAAAATTTTTATCTCTAAAGCTAATAATATCATCCATCGTTAAATCTGTTAAACTTAAAAATGTTGCAAGGTAATCAACATCGTCTGCAGTGTTTGCCACACATTTCAAAATAGACAGAACCAAGCGCACAATCTCGCTTGACTTTATGTTGAGTTTGTTGTTTTGATTTAATGGAATTGCACAATTTTTTAAAACTTCAACCAACTCGTT
>JAZQYA010000052.1:0-13917 GCA_045633245.1 Candidatus Onthoplasma sp. | reverse complement strand
CCTTCGCTTAATGGGTCTTCTTTATCTAGTGGTAGCCACTGATAATGTTCGCCCAATTCTGCTGGAGCGTTGGAGTTATAGTCACACATAACTGCATAGCAAATATATTTCATTTCATCATCTTGATAGATCGCACCAATTGAATATTCATCACCATTTTCAGAAATTTTAACAAACTTGCTGTTGGGAATTAATCCGATTAAAATGTCATCTTTAGGGTAATTTTCAAAAACATATTTGAATTGGGGAATGAGAGCTTCCAAAATTGTTGGCTGATTTTGTTCGATTTCTGTTGAGTTGTTTAAAATTTCCTTGTTGCCTGCTTTGTTTTCACTCAAAATTAAATTTGGGTTGTTTTCAAGCGGGCTTTTTTCTATGTTGGATAAGTCGTTTGTTTCCAAAATTGGAGTGTTGGCCGAATTTGTTTCCAAACTTGGTGTTAATTCATTTTCAGTTTGAGGGTTTGAATTGTTTTGCGAATAGAAAAATTCTTTATATTTGCAAGTTTTGCATTTTTCCATTTCAAAACCATCACAAATTATTTCACACTTTTCTTCAATAGTGGTGTTTCTTTCGTGGTTATATAAATTTGTGTTTGGGTTTTCTTTTTCAATTTTTGAAAAAAGTGAACTATTTGGTTGAATGGTTTCAAAACTTTCATTGAATTTTGCGGGCGAAAAATTGTTTTCTTGCGTATTGAATTCGTCTGAAAAAACTGAATTATCATTGAAGAAAAAACCAGCATAAGTTCCGCCAGAGAGAATTACTTCGTTATTGTTTTGGGTGTTGATGATAGCAACGTAGAAATCATTACCAATATCGAAATCTCCAACCAAAGAACTTGTGTAGGTGCCATTTTTTTCGAGAATGTTTGCGCTGAAAACTTTGTTGTTGTGATAAATCCCAATTTTGCAATATCTGCTAAGTTTGGGTATGTTATATAACCGAATTCTGCATTCTAAAAGGTTGTTTTCTTCAAACAAAGTTAAAATTCCCCTGCCTTTTTCATTTTCAGAAGAAAGAATTATTGTTTTGCTTTTCATACGAAATATTATATTGCTATAAATTTTATTATATGACAAGAAAAATAAAAAAAGCAGTCATAATTGCTTGAAAATGGTCTTTGTTTGTCGCTCTTGTTATTGGTGCAATGAAAATACGTGTTTTCGTGTGATTTTAAAACGTTTTTAACAATAAATTTGATTTGGAACATGAGTAAATTTATGGATTAGGCATATTCAAATCAATTGACATTATTTTTAGGTTGTGGTAAGATACATCCTGTATAATTAGCAACAGTGTTTAACACTGGTTTTAATTGGCAATAATTTTTTGCGGAGAAAGGAAAATGAAAAAGTTTACTAAAATTTTAGTTTGTTTGATGCTATGTGTGTTTGGTTTTGGATTGGTTGCTTGTGGCGATCCAAGAACAAAAAAAGAAAAAAACTTCACATATCCATCAGCTTCAGACCATGTTTATGGAAATGGCGGTTTAGCTGTTAGAAAAGGCAATTATTTATACTTTGTTAATGGTTACAACTCAGTTGAAAACATTTCAAACAAACAAGATAGCTATAATCTTGGCTCTTTGATGCTCATGAAATTAGATGAAAACGGAAATGTTGTGAGAAATGACGCTGGCCTTTTGCATGATGATTATTTTATCACAATGAGCGATAAACTTTGTGGTTATCAAGCAACAAATTTGTTTATTTCTGGCGATTATTTATATTTTGTCACTCCAAGTTTGGAAAATGAAAGCGGAGATAAAGTTTGGGCAAAAGAAAGAGTTGTTTTCAGCCGTATCAAATTAGATAAATCTAGTGAGGTTGAAGAAGTTTATTCGGCTGGTGTTAAGTTTGATAAGTTACAATATCAATATTATGAAGCAAACGGAAAACTTTATATTTTGGTTTGGGAACAAGGTGAAAGTTATTATTCAGAACTTGGAGCTGATGCTCTTGTTAGAGTTGATGCTTCGGCAAAGTCTAGTTCTGTGATTTCGAATGACGTTAAAGATGTTGTTTTTGCAGATAATTACAATGAAATTTTCTTCATGAAACATTCACAAGACGACGAATATTATTTCTTAAAACAATATAATATTGCAAGCAATGAAACATCAAACTACACTTCATTTGAAAAAACTTTTGATGTTGTTGATGTTCAAGATGGCAGAGTGTTTATAACTATTGCGCACGGAGTTGGAAGTTCAACTGATGTTAAGTCTTCAGAGATTAGCAACAAAGCAGGATTTGAATTGCTTTATGGATATTCAACTGCTGATAGCGTTAAAATCACTCCAAATGGCAACATTGTTTTAACAAGCAAAAATGTGATAACATTGGTGAAAAATCTAGATGAAGTTGTAACTATAACTGATAGTGATGCAACAAAAATTAACATAATTGATTTCACAAATGGTTGCATTGTTTACTATGATGCAAACGAAAATGGATCAAGCATTAAATTTGTTAGTTATTCAAATGCCTTGGCAGGAACTGTGGAAGAAATTTCAACAGTGGCAACGGTAGATGAAATCACTGAAGATTATGATTTCTTTGACTTAGATGAAAATAAAAACACTTTATATTTCTACTCTAAAGATGGATCAAGCAACACTAATTATTACCTTTTCAGAGTTGAACTCAAAGAAAATGCTGAAGAAATTGAAATGGTTGGTGTTTACAATTCTGGTGACGAACCTGTTCAAGAAGAAACAGAAGAAGAGATTGAAGAAGAATAGATTAAATCTATTCTTTTTTTGTGTATAATGGCATTAATTTTCTTGCCAAAGTTGAAATTTTGGAGTATTATACAGACATGGAAATTTTAGATGGAAAACAAACCTCTCTATTGATAAAAACCGCGATTAGAGATAAAATTCAAAAAGAGTATTTAGAAAAGGGAAAACAAGTTCCTTGTTTGGCTTGCATTATTGTTGGTGATGATCCGGCAAGTCAAGTTTATGTTGCTTCAAAGGAAAAAGCATGTGGTTTTGTTGGTATGAATTCGGTTGTGAAAAGATTGCCTGCAACTTCAACCAATGAAGATGTTGAAGTGGTTATTAATGAATTGAATGAAAATCCTTCAATTTCTGGCATATTATTGCAATTGCCTTTGCCAAAAGGTTTAGATGAAAACAGACTGCTTGAATGTATTTCACCAAAGAAAGATGTGGATTGTTTAACAGACATTAATTTGGGAAAATTGTTTGCAAACAAAAACATCATTTCTCCTTGCACTGCAACAGGAATTATTGATCTTTTGGACGAGTATTCAATTGACATGCAAGGAAAACATGTTGTTGTTATTGGCAGAAGTTTGCTTGTTGGAAAGAGTGTTTCTATGTTGTTTCAACAAAGAAATTCAACTGTCACAATGTGTCACTCCAAAACTGTTAATTTGGCAGAAATTTGTAGGCTTGCAGACATTTTAGTTGTTGCAGTTGGCAAACCAAAATTTATCACTGAAGATATGGTTAAACAGGGTGCTGTTGTTGTTGACGTTGGCATAAATCGTTTAGAAACAGGTCTTGTTGGCGATGTTGATTTTGAAAATGTTAAAAACAAATGTTCGTATATAACTCCTGTTCCAGGTGGGATTGGTCCAATGACAATTGCAGAACTTATGAAAAACACAATCACTTTGCATGAACAAGAAATGTAATTGTATAGAAAAAAGTCGCTTAGCGACTTTTTTGTTTTAATAGGTTATTTCTTTTTCTTTTTTAACTTATCTTTCATTTTTTCCAAATCTTTTTTGCTAATAGATTTTGTTTCCATTTTTGGTGTGGTTAATTTTCTTGCAATCATAATTTTTGTGTCTTTTGTTGGGGTTAATTCTTTGCAATATCTTTCCAATTTGCTAATGAGATTTTCAAAATCTTCATCTGTGTTTGGTCCACTGTGTTGATAAATGGTTAAAACATTTGATCTAACTGTTTGATTGTTGAAATGATTAATGTAAATATCACTATCAAACGAGTAGGTAATTTTTAATCCAGAAATATTCATGCTGCGATATTCCATACTGGTTGTTTTAATTACGTATGCCACTTGCAATTTCTTCATCAAAAACTCAGGGTCGAAACTAATTGATGACATAAACATGTTTGTGAAATTATCAATCAAAAACTCTTTATGTTTTAAAATGCTGTCATGTGGTTTAATTTGTTTTGTGAAGTGTTTATAATTGGTTCTTAAGTTGTAGATAAAAGAAGAATTGATTTTTTCAGTCGCCATGTTTAGTTCAGTGAAATTTCCAATTTGTGTTTTATATAGAATAATATTAGATTTTTCCAAGTCGTGATTTGGTGTGTCGTAATACGTAAACACTTTGTTGATTTTTTCTTCAAAGTGCATAATGTATTTGCCAAAGAAAGAGTTAAGCTCTAAAACCTTATATTTAGAACTTTCATTAAACATTTCAAATCTACGTTTTTGTCTTATTTTATCTAATGCGCGCATTTTAACCCCTTTTGCGTCTTCAAATAAATATCTTAATATTAGTTTAGTTAAATTTTGAAAAAAAATCAACAAAATGTGGTGTTTTTTATGGATTTCTGCTATAATTTTATCGTTATGAATATACCTAGTGAATTTTTAAAAAGAATGGAAGATCTTTTGGGAAAAGAATATGATGATTTCAGAGAAAGTTTAGATCAGCCAATTCAAAAATCAATATATGTAAATCAAAACAAAATTTCTGTTGAAGATTTCAAAAAAATTGTGGATTTTTCAGTGGAACATATATTGTATGAAAATGCTGGTTTTTATGTGGATAATGACAAGCGTGGCCGTCATCCTTTGCATCACGCTGGAGCATTTTATATGCAAGAGCCGAGTGCTATGTTTACTGTAAATTCAATTGAATTCAAAGGTGATGAAAAAGTTTTGGATATGTGTGCTGCGCCTGGTGGAAAATCAATTCAAATTGCCAACAGAATTCCTAACGGGGTTTTGGTAAGCAATGAAATTGTTAAGTCAAGGGCAGAAATTTTATATTCAAACATTGAGCGCATGGGATTAAGAAATGTTATAATTTCAAATGAAACTCCAGAACACATTGCCGAGGCTTATGGTAACACTTTTGACGTGGTTGTGGTTGACGCTCCTTGCAGTGGTGAAGGTATGTTTAGACGTGGCAACGAAGTAACAGAACAATGGAATTTAGGAGTTAATGAAAAATGTGCACGTCGTCAATTTGAAATATTAACGCACGCAGATAAAACTCTTAAGCAAAATGGAATTTTAATTTATTCAACCTGCACTTATTCGAAGTTGGAAAATGAAGATGTTGTGCGAGAATTTTTAAATAATTTTGATTATGAATTACTAAATATCGAGGCAGATTTTCCTCGTGGAATAAACATGCAGGAAGCTGTTAGGCTATATCCACATAAAGTTCGTGGAGAGGGGCAATTTGTTGCTGTTTTAAGGAAAAAATCCGAGAACCATAACTCTTCTTATTCTGGACTTAAACTCACAAATAGTAATATAACAAATAATTTCATGAAAGAGCAAATGTTCACACAGCACAATTTTGTTGAATATATGAATTATAGTTATTATACACCGAGTAAAGACTTAATTAAAAAAAGAGTGAATTATGTTTCAATAGGGGTAAGATTGGGAAGTGTTAACAAAACAAGATTCGAACCCCATCATAATTTGTTCACGGCTTTTGGACGAGAGTTTAAACTCAAATTAAACTTAGATTTTAATGATGAAAGGGTTAAGAAATATCTTCGTGGAGAAAGTTTTGAGGTTGATTTAAACAATGGTTTTGGAGCAATTCTTATCAACAATTGTCCTGTTGGTGGCTTTAAAATTAGCCAAGGGAAATTTAAAAACTTTTATCCAAAAGGATTAAGAAATTTTTAAAAAAACAATAAGACAAATGAAAAATATTAAAAATAGTGTTAAAAACACTATTTTTTTAAGAAAATGCATAATAATTTGTTGTTTTTTTTAAAAAATTTTGAAAAAGGTATTGAAAATTTCCTATTCTTGCTGTATAATACGAAAAACTTAAAGAAAAGGAGATTGATATGGAAGCTTGGAGCGCTTTTGTTAGTATTATGTCAATTGTGGCGATTGTTGTTGTTGCAGGTGGTTTGATCGCTTTTATTGGACATATGGTTATTGGGGTTTTTGACGGAAAACCATCATCAAAAAATCGTGATAAAGAAGTTATTGATTATTCTGAATATAAACAACTTGAAAAGGGTTATAGTCCTCAAAAAGAATATAATTTTGAAGCAATAAATCAAAGCAAAGCTCAAAGAGAAAAAGAAATGTTGAGAAATGAAAAAGAAACATTCTTTGATCTTGATGAAGATAAAGACGAAGAGTTAGAAGAAATTGAAAATCGTTTGAAGTCAACTGAAAAAACAAAAACTGAAGAAGTTAAAGAAATCAAGCAAGTTAAAGAAGTTGAACAACCTGTTGAAGATGTGGTTGAAAACACAATTGAAGAAGATTTTGATGATTTCGATCTAGATAACTTGTTGAGTGAAATTTCTAATGATGTTATTGAAGAAGAAAAATCTCAAGTGGTAGATGAAGAAATAAAAATGAGTGAAAAATTGTCTGCATATAGCATTGATAATTTATTCAATGAAACAGAAGAAGATTTGGAAGATGTTGAAGATGAACTCGACAATGAAGAAGAAAGCCAAGATGTGGTAGAAGAAGAAATTGAAGAAGTAGAAGACGAAATCGAAGAGGAAATTGAAGAACTAGAAGACGAAGAAATTGATATCTTTGAAAGTATGCCAGAAGAGAAAATCGAAACACCTAAAGCTGTTGAACAAGTTAACGAAGTTAAAAGACAAGAAAAAGTTGAAAGAATAGAAAGAAGAGATGTTGCTCAATTGGAATATAGAAATTCAAGAGATGCAGAAGTTGCTGCATTAAAATTGCAACTTGAAGATCTCAACAAACAACTTGAAGATGCAAGGAACACAAGAGTTGAAGTTGTTAAGATTGACACAACTGAAGAAGAATGCATAGCTCGACTTGAAATGTTGGAAGAAAGACTTAAAAATGTTAAAAAGGACTACAAAATCAATGCAAAAGAATATCGTCCGCTTAGAAAGGTTATGAATGATTTGGAACGTTATCAAACCAAATTGAGAAGAAAAGAAGCGGTTGTTGCCAAGAAAAAAGTTGCATTGTATGGTGTTAATAACTATGTTGACATTGATAAGGAAAAAGCAGAAAAACTTGCAAACGAATTGGAATTGCTCGACGGATTGCGTTTAAGCGTTAGTCATTGCGAAAATGTTATCAATGCAAATAAAGATAGATTCCCAGTTTTGGAACACACAAATCAAATTTTGGAAGATCAAATTAATCACATTGAAGCTGATATTGCATCAACTCAAGCAATGCTTCAAAAAATTCGCGAAAGAAACGGAAATGGTTCTGGTTCTAACGGAAACAAATAATTTAAAAAATGCTCAAAAAAGAGCATTTTTTTATTTTGTTTAACAAAAAACATATTTTGTCAAAAATTTTTTTATTTTTTATTTCACTTTATCAACAAAAAAGTTGGTCTGCTTTGCTAGACAAAAATGCTTAAATATAGTAAAATATATACTAGTAAATTTAAAACAAAAAAGGAACTGCTAATTATGGGAATATTTTCTTACTTATTTGCTTCTGATAACAAAAGAAGTTTAATGAAAATTGAAAAAATTATTAAAAAAATTGATGATAAAAGTGATGTTTATAAATTAATGAGTGATGAAGAGCTGCAAGCTCAAACTCCATTGCTTAAAGAACGTTTGCAAAATGGTGAAACAATGGATGATATTTTGCCAGATGCTTTTGCTGTTGTTCGTGAAGCTGCGAGCAGAGTTTTAGGATTACGCCATTTCCATGTTCAATTAATCGGTGGTGTCGTTTTGCATCAAGGTCGTATTGCAGAAATGAGAACAGGTGAAGGTAAGACCCTTACCGCAACTACTGCTGTTTATTTGAACGCACTCACTGGCAAAAATGTTCATGTTATCACAGTCAATGAATATTTGGCAACTTCACAAGCGGAAGTTATGGGAAGATTATATAGATTTTTGGGCTTAACAATCGGTGTTACACTTGCAGGTCAAAGTCCCGAAGAAAAGAAAAAAGCATATGAATGTGATATCACTTATGGAACAAACAATGAATTTGGTTTTGACTATTTGCGTGATAATATGCAAGTTGAAAAACGATATAAAGTTCAACGCGGACATTCATTTGCGATAGTGGACGAAGTGGACTCAATTTTAATTGATGAAGCAAGAACTCCGCTTATTATTTCTGGTGTGGGTGGAAAGATTAGTGAACTTTATAATGTTGCTAATAATTTTATTAAAACATTAAAAGAAGATGATGTTGATATAGAACAAAAGCACAAACAAATTCGTTTAACTGAAACAGGTGTTGAAAAAGCAGAAAGATACTTTAATCTTGAAAATTTATCTGATATCACAAATCTTGAAATCAACCACCATATCAACAATGCATTAAGAGCAAATTTCATTATGAAAAAAGATATCAATTATATCGTTAAAGATGATGAAATTTTGATCGTTGATGAATTTACTGGTCGTGTTATGTCTGGACGTCGTTATAGCGATGGTTTGCACCAAGCAATTGAAGCAAAAGAAGGCGTTAAAATTAAAGACGAAAACAAAACCCTTGCAACAATAACTTTCCAAAATTACTTTAAGCTTTACGATAAGCTTAGTGGTATGACAGGAACTGCAAAAACAGAAGAAACAGAATTTAATAAAATTTATAGCCTTGACGTTGTGACTATTCCAACAAACAAGCCTGTTCAAAGAATTGATGAACAAGACATGATCTTCTTCACCGAAGAGGCAAAATTTAAAGCGATTGTTGAAGAAATTAAATCAAAATATGAAAAAGGTCAGCCTATATTGGTTGGTACAGCATCGGTTGAAAAGTCTGAAAGAATAAGTAAAGACATCAAAAAATTAGGAATTCCGCACAATCTTTTAAATGCTAAAAATCATGAATTGGAAAGTCAAATAGTTGCACAATCTGGACGTATTGGTAGTGTTACAATTGCAACCAATATGGCAGGTCGTGGAACAGATATCTTGCTTGGTGGAAATCCAGAATTTTTGGCAAAACAAAAGTTATTGAATGAAAATGTTGAAGCTGCAGTGCTTGAAAAAGTTGTTGGTTATAAAACAGATTTAACAGATGAGGAAAAACAAGTTAAAGCTAAATATGATCAATATTATAAAGAATTTAAAGCCGTAACAGACGAAGAGAAACAAAAAGTTATTGAACTTGGCGGTCTTCATATTTTAGGAACTGAACGACATGAATCTAGACGTATTGACAACCAGTTACGTGGTCGTGCTGGACGTCAAGGTGACCCAGGTTCAAGTATATTCTTTATTTCATTAGAAGATGATCTTCCTCAGCGTTTTGGTGAAGATAGAATGAAAAATTGGTTTTCAATTGCGTTCAGAGGTAATGAAGACATGCCTTTGCAATTAAGATTGTTAACACACTTCTTTGAAACAGCTCAAAAGAAAGTTGAAGCAATGAACTTTGGAATAAGAAAGAATGTTTTAGAATATGATGATGTGTTGAATAAACAGCGTCAAATTATCTACGCTGAACGTGATAAGGTGCTTGATGGCGTTGACGTTCATGCTCAAATAATTGAAATGATTAAGGAATACATTTTCGAACAATGTGCAATATATTTGGATGAAACAAAACCAAGTTATGAATGGGATTTAGAACCGTTAAATAATGCTTTGGAAAGCAAGTTGTTGGATAAAGGAACAAATCTAGTAACAAAAGAATTAATAGAAGACACAACACTAAACACTGCAAGCCAAATCATATATGAAAAGATTGTTGAAATATATGAAAAGAAAGTTGAAGAAGTTAATAAAATCGGCTTCGACTTTGCTATTGCAGAAAGAAGCACACTGCTCAGAGTTGTTGATAAATTCTGGACAGACCATATCGATGCAATGAATATCTTAAGAAACGAAATTTCAATTTTGGCGTACGGTCAAAAAGATCCTATTGTTGCCTATAAAAACGAAGGTTTTGATATGTTTGACAGCATGATTAGTGATATTCGTGAATATACTGCATCAACATTATTTAAGATGAAAATCAAAATCAACATTATGCCTCAAGCTCCAAAAGGTCCTGTGGCAATGGGGGTTGTTAACAAGACTGAAGGTCCAAAAGCGGCTAAAAAAGATGCTCACGTTGGAAGAAATGACTTGTGTCCTTGTGGAAGTGGTAAGAAATATAAAAACTGCTGCGCATTAAAAGAAAATAAATAAAACAAAAATTAAGGCGTTTTGCCTTAATTTTTTAATTTACTGAGTGTTCATTATTTTGCAAAGATTTTACCATTTCTGTTAATAACCAAAGGCTGTATTTTGGATATGGTTTTTGGAAGCATTCTTCATCTTTGAGTTTTAATTGTTTGTTCAGTCTTTTTTCTAAAAAATTTAAATCTTTAGAATTATTTTCATTGGTCATAAAAATACATAAGTTTACGTGTCTTGTAGAACCAATCATGCCCTTAGACTCGGTTGGCATTTTCTCAGTGGATTCTAAAATTTTTGCAAGTGATTCCACTTGTGATATCATTTCAGGAGTTGTCATTAAAATATCAAAATCTAACCAGCCATTTCTGATCTTTTCAATTAAATCATCTGAGCCAACAAAATCAGCCCCTTCAATTTCTGGAATTTGCTCATCTTTGCAGATAACTGCAATTTTTATATTGTTTACATCTCGTATCATGTTATCTCCTTGATTATTTGGATTTTAACACAAAAATATATTTTTGTCAATATTTGATATTTGTTACAATATTTGATGTATGTTCTAAATACAAAGGTAAAGACATAATGACAAATGTCATTGTTATAGTTTTCAAGTGTGTTTATTTCAAAATTCGGTCAAATTTCAAGATATAATTGCTAAAACACTTAAATTGGAGTATAATATAATTAATATGAGTATTAAGGATAAATTGCAAGAAAAAGCAAAAAAGAAGTTTAAAAAGAAATATAAAGTTGGTTTGTGCTTAAGTGGTGGTGGCACAAAAGGTTTTTCATATCTTGGTGCTTTCAAGGCATTTAAAGAATACGGAATTGAATTTGATATGGTTGCAGGAGCAAGTGCTGGAAGTTTGTTTGGGGCAATCTATGCATCTAAAATGGACCCAAGCAAAATTAAAGATGTTACAAAAGACATGAAAAATAAAGATTTTCGTCATTCAAAACTCGGAATTTTGCCTTCTAGTATGGATAAATTGCATGATTTAATAGTTCAAGTTTTGCCTGTGAAAAAAGCAGAAGAATTAACCATTCCATATTTTGCTGTGGCGGTTGACCTAAAAACAGGGAAGGAAGTTCATTTTAATATGGGAAATTTAGCTAGTATTATTACTGGAAGTTGCTCAATTCCAGGCGTTTTCTTACCCGTAAAATACAAAAATATGACACTAATTGATGGTGGTGTTAAAAATAATATCCCTGCAGATGTTTTAAAGATGAACGGATGTGATTTTGTTGTTACAATTGATTGTAATTGTAATCGTGGTGGCGGAACAAATAGCGAAAAATTATTCACTCAATTTTCCACAAGTGTCGGTATTATGATGGTTAATAATTCTGTTCGAGGAATTGAGTTGAGTGATATTATAATTTGCCCTGATCTTAAAAAATTCAAGTCGTTGAGTTTGGATGGAAAGGATGAAATGATAAAAGAAGGCTATCGTGCTACGGTTGAAAAGATGCCTGAAATTGTTAAACTTTTCTCGGGGAAATATAAGAAAAGATAAATGTTTACGATACAAAAGATAAAAAAATTAATTGTTGTTTTTTGTATTATGTTGGTTTTGACACTAACAGGTCTTTTTCATTCGTGGTTGCATCCATATATTACTAATTTATTGGCAATAAGATTTGATATTGTTTCCTCTTGCGACAATATGTTAGTGCATTTTATCAATGTGGGACAAGGTGATGCTATAGCAATAAATTTCCCTGATGGTAAAATTATGTTAATTGATACGGGAAACGAGAAAAACAACACAACCTACATAAATTATTTAAAAGAAAATGTTTTAAACTCTCAACGAAGTAATTATATTGATTATTTAGTTTTATCGCATGCGGATATGGATCATTGTGGTGGAACACTTAAATTGTTTAAAAATTTTAGTGTTGGCAAGGTTTTTATGCCGCAAATTGAATCAAATTCTCAAGGATATCAAGAAATTTTAAAGTATGTTGAAAACAATTTAGATTATCAAGTTTTGGGAGATGAATTTGTTATTCAGGCCGAAAATTATAAAATTACATTCTTTGAAATTTTAAATAATACAAACACAAATGACTCATCCCAAGTAGTTAAAGTTGAAGGGTATAATCAAAGTTTCTTGTTTATGGGAGATGTGTCAACAAGCGTTGAACAATTATATACGAATAAGTATTCAACAGAATTAGATGTTGAAGTTTTAAAAGTTGCGCACCATGGTTCCAAAACGGCAACAAGTGAAGAATTTATTGAAAGTGTTTCACCCATGTATGCTGTTATTTCTGTTGGTGAAAATGAGTATGGACATCCAACAACCGAGGTTTTGAATATTTTAAAAATTAATCAAACAAATATTTTGAGGACCGATCAAAAAGACAATATTTTATTTGTTGTTGGTGATGTTTATGGAATTTATCAAACTGATGGTGTTTATTTTATAACTCAAATGTCGCTTGACTATTTTGAATTTGTTTTGGTTGTTGATGGTTGTTTGATTTTGCTTATTGTGATTATTGTAATCAAAAAAGAAAAGAAAAAAAGAAATAAATAAAAAAATAATAATTTGAAAATTATTTAATGTGGCAATTGCTTGAATAAAAGGTTATTATTTGATAATATAAAATAAGAAATCAATTTTTAAATAATATAAATAATATAATTAGGGGTAAATTATGTTAGATAAAAAAATAAGTAATGAATTAAAAGTTTTGGCGCTTGAAATGATTAACAATGCTGGTAGTGGTCATTCAGGGTCTGTTCTTTCACTTGGAGATGCAATATACACATTGTATACTCGTCATATTTTAACAGATGGAACAAAAAATATGCATCGTGATAGATTTGTTTTGAGTGCTGGACATGCTTGTGCAAGTTTGTATTCTGTTCTTGCTGGAATGAATTATCTAAATCTCGAAGATTTAAAATCTTTTAGAAAATATAGCGGTGTGCTTTCAGGTCATCCAGAGATTGATGTTGCTCCTATTGATTGTTCAACTGGACCATTGGGTCAGGGGGTTGCAAATGCAGTTGGAATGGCGATTGCAGAAACAATAATGAACAAACAATTTGGTCTAAGCAACTACACATATTGTTTGGCTGGTGATGGTTGCATGCAAGAGGGTGTTGCTTTAGAAGCATTAAGCATTGCAGGACTATACAATCTTAATAAGTTTATTTTGCTTTATGATAAAAACAATGTAACACTTGATGGAGCGTTAAATTCATCAAGCAAAGATGATATTAAATTAAAGTTAAAATCAATGAATTTTAATGTTATAGAAGTAGATGGATATAATATTGAAAAGATTGATAAAGCGTTGATTAAAGCAAAACAAAGCAAAACAAAACCAACCGCAATCATTTTAAAAACTATGATTGGCAAAGACACTCATCTTGAAAATTCTTGCAAGAGTCATGGGTTTGTTTATGAAAAAGAAGATATTGAAAAATTAAAAAAATTATATCAAATTGACAATAAATATTTGTCATTAAATCAAGAAACAATTAATTATTTAAATAATAAAAAATTAGAAATAAATTCAAAAATTAATAATAAAATAGTAAAATTTAATGAAAATATAGAAAAAAA
>JAZQYA010000051.1:0-32975 GCA_045633245.1 Candidatus Onthoplasma sp. | reverse complement strand
AATTAAAATTTTATTCATAAAAAATAACTAAAAAAAATAAATTATATTGAGGATTAATCATGGAAAACAATAAACAAATCACCACTCCTGAAAAAGAGCAACTAATAGTGCTTAGCAACAAAAAGAACATTTCCATATCTGGAACCAATAAAATAATAAGCCTTAAACCAGAATTAATACAACTAGATACTGTTTTTGGTCCACTTTTAATCATGGGCAACAATTTAGAATTAGTTAAGCTAGACAACACTACAACCAGAGCAGAATTAAATGGAAATATTAGTGAAATCAAATTTATTGAACCAAAAAAGAAGGAACCACTTTTAAGGAAAATTTTTAAATGATATTTCAAACACAAAATCAATTAAATTGTTTCTTTTTTTTTTTATTTTTTGGAATAATTATTGGTTTAATTTCGTTATTTTATTTTACTTTTTTTATTGAAAATTTTCAAAAAAAATTATTAAAATGTATAATTTCCACCATTTTTTATTCTCTTTTCTATATATTATTTGTGATTTTAATAAATTTTTTCAATTTTGGAAACTTTTCGATTGCTTTATTTGCGGCTTATGTTGGCGGTTATAACTTGATTGTTTTTAACCTTAAAAATTTAGTTGTTATTTTAGAAACAAAGTGGTATAATAAAATTAGAAATCTATCAAATAGGTTTAAACAAACCAACACAAAAAGGATAAAAAAATCAAATGACAATTCAAAAAAAAGTTAAACTCATAATCTCGTTAGCAATACTCATTATCATTGCTCTTTGTGTTACTGTAGTTTTTCAAGTTGTCAACATTTCAAAAATAAACAAAGAAATTCACGCTCAAGAAAAACAGATTCAACAACTCGAAAATCAATTAGACGCATATTCCAAACTCCCAGGCACAGACTATGAGGAAATAAAATAGGAGACACAAATGATTATAACAATAACAGGAAAACCATGCAGCGGAAAAGGAACAGTTGCTAAAGAATTTTGCAAGAAATATAATTTCGAATATGTTTGCACGGGCGATATGTTTCGTAAGTTCGCTAAAGAATTGGGTTACTCAGACATACTAGCCTTTCAAACCGAAAATTCAAAAGTTAAAGATATCGATAAATTGGTTGATGAAAAAATTTACGAAATTGGAAAAACCAAATCAAACGAAAACATTGTTATCGATTCAAGACTAGCTTGGAACTTCATCCCAAATTCGTTCAAAGTTTTCATTGATGTTGATGACACTATTGCAGGAAAACGATTATTGGAAGCCAACAGAGAAACTGAGCAAGCAAACTCATTAGATGAAGCAATTGAAAGTTTGCAAACCAGATGGAAAGTTGAAAACGATAGATATTTAGAATTGTATGGCGTCAATAATTTAACAGCTTCTAATTACGACTATGTGGTAGACAGCAGCACCGCAACTCCATTGCAAATGGTTGAAAAAATTTATGAAAAATTTAAAATTTTCAATAAAAATTCAAAAAGACTAGTGAAAAATAATAAAAAATGAGTGAATTAATAGATTTTACTCATTTTTTTAAAAAACAAATCTTTGAAAACATCATGTCTAAAATGATGCACCTGTAAACATTCTTTAAAATGAAATTAAAAAATATAAGAATTAATATTGCTAAATTTATTAAACTCTAGTATAATAATTTTATGAATTCAAACAAATTAACAGTTAAAGATAGTTCATTGTCTTTTTTTATAACTTTCATTTTATGTCAGTTTGGGGTTATCATCATATCTTCCATTGCGCTAATCGTGTGTAGATTTTGTGGGGTTGGCGTAAATGATTTTTCTCACCTTGCAAGCACCGCTGTTGGATATTTAATCTCTGCAGTAGGAATGTATTTAATAATGTTTTGTTCTTTCTTGTTCTTTAATAAAAACAAGGAAAATGAAATAACAGCCAAAGTGAAATCAAAAAAATTATTGATATATATTCTTATTGCGATAGCGTCCTTTTTATTGTTATATCCAATCATCGCTTGCATCGACAGCCTTTTGGTAAGATATGGCGTTGGCGCTAGCAATTTGCCTTTCCCACTCACAACCAAAAACTATTTCATTTCATTATTGCCTTTGGTTATTGCTCCGGCAATTTGCGAAGAATTATTGTTTAGAGGTTTGATTTTTAAAGGATTAAAAAAACATGGGAAAATTTTCTCTATCTTAATCTCAGCAATAATGTTTTGCATTTATCACATGTCTGTTGGACAAACAGTATATCCTATACTTATGGGATTGTTGTTAGGTGTAATAATGTATTATGAGGACAACATATATTATTGTATTGCTGTTCACATAACAAATAACTTTTTAACATTAACCTTATCTTACTTTAAAATTAATCTCATTTTTAATCATTGGTCATATATAATATTGGCCATTACATTATGTTTCTTGTTTATTAGTGTTGTTATCTCTTTAATAATAAAGAATAATAAATCAAATGAAAAGCAATCATTAGTAAAACAAGAAAAGATTTATTTGTTTATCTCACTTGCTATTATGTTGTCGTTTTGGATTTTAATTAATTTCGCTTAATGAAAAATAAAAATATTTTTAAAATTAATATAATCTACTTTGTAGCACTATCACTTGTTGCTATTATTTTTCTATTGGGATATTTAGGCATACTTAAAAACGACTTTTTAATGACATTTTTAATTCAAATTGTTGTAATGTTTGCAATTCCATTGCTCTTATATTCTCTTCTTATGAGAAAAAACTGCAAAGAAGTTCTCAACAATTGTGGATTAAAAAAAATCAGTACGAAGATGGTTGCAATTTCCATAATTTTGGGTTTTGTTTTATACTTTATTAACAGTTTTGTTGCAGACGCTTTTTATGGAATTCTAACCATGTTTGGCTACGAAAGTTTATCCTCTTCGGCACCAGCCACATTTAGTTATGGCACGTTTTTAAAGGAGCTGGTATTGTCTTGCATTCTTCCCGGATTTTGTGAAGAATTCTTACACAGAGGAATCATGCTTCACGCAAACAAAAAACATTCTAATCCTAGATATTGTTTAATTATTTCATCAATTCTTTTCGGTTTAACCCATCTTAACATTCGCCAATTCTTCTATGCTTGCATTTTAGGATATTTAATGGGCTACGTTTCACTCGTTGCAGATAGTATTTTCCCTTGCATTATTATTCACTTTATGAATAACTTCTTGAGTAATTATTTTTATTATGGAACATACCTTGAGTGGCCATTGGCAAAATTTGTTAATTTTGTTAGCAACATTTTTTCTAGCAATGTGTTTATCTATATTATTGTTTCTAGCATATTCACATTCTCCATGCTGCTGCTATTCAATTATTTAACCAAACAAATACTGAAAGAACGAGCCAAGAAAGATATACAAGCAATTGTAATAGCGCTACAAATGGAAAAGCTATCAATCATTGAAGCCCAAGCAAAAATCAACGAAGTCAATTCACTTTTAAAGCAAAAATCAATTCAAGAACAAAAGAAACAAAAATTCACCCTTAACGATAACATATTCTTAATAGCAAGTTTTGTTCTTGGAGCACTTATCACAATTTCAAGTTTTATATGGGGAGTAATTTAATGATAAAAATAAATTTAATCTGCCTTGGAGATATAAAAGAAAAATATCTGCGAGATGCAATTGTGGAATACACAAAAAGATTAAGTCGTTTTGCAGACTTAAAAATAGTTGAATTAAAAGAACATGTTTCACATTCTGCTAGCGAAGGAGACATTCAAAAAGCTCTGGAAAAAGATGCCGAAGATATTAAAAAATATTTAAAAGGTTATATAGTCTGCTTAGACATAAAAGGAAAACTAATATCAAGCGAAGAATTTTCTAAAAAAATAGAAAAAATAAGTTTGTCAAATAGTGAAATTTCTTTTATTATTGGTGCGTCAAATGGCATTCATGAAAGCATAAAATCTTTATCTAATGAAAAAATTTCTTTTTCACCAATGACTTTTCCCCATCAATTAATGCGCGTAATTTTCCTAGAGCAAGTTTATAGGTGTTTCACAATTTTAAATAATATTGCATATCACAAATAAAAGAGATTGGCTTTGCCTAATCTAAAAAGGGGTGATTATGACATATCAAGAATTAATAAACCAAATTCTCCAACTTCAGGAAGAGGGGTTGGAGATTTTTAATGTTGGAAAATCTGTTTTGGGTAAAAATATTTTAGCAACTCACGTTGGAAGTTTTTCAGGAACACAAATAATAATACAAGCTGGCATTCATGCTCGAGAATATATAACTTCTCTTTTACTCGTTGAGCAAGCGCGCTATTTGCACAACACTCAACAAGTCACAAATGGCGGAATATACTTTATTTTTCTAACAAATCCAGATGGCGCTGAAATATCTCTTGATGGAATTGATGTTGTGGATTGCGAAATAACAAGAAATTATTTAATAAGTGCAAACAATAACAATTTGGATTTCTCACGATATAAGGCAAATATTAACCTTGTTGATTTGAACACAAATTTCAACGCTAATTGGGGCCAAGGATCACAAAATGTGTTTTGTCCTGCAACAGAAAACTTTGTTGGATTTTATCCCGAAAGTGAAAGGGAAGTTCAAAACCTAATTAATTTTACTTTGAAAAATAAACCACTATTAACAATTTCTTATCACACAAAAGGCAATGTGATTTATTATGGCTTTGATGGTCAAAGCGAACAAAATATTTCTCGAGATAGACAAATTGGCGAAACTTTAAGTGAACTAACAGGATACCCTTTGATTTTCACAGAAAATTCCACAGGCGGATTTAAAGATTGGTGTATCAACTCTCTCAAAATCCCATCATATACCATAGAGGTTGGCGACGATAACCTTGATCACCCATTAGGAATTGAAACATTGCCTGAAATTTACAGAAGAAACAAAGATGTTCCACTCTCAGCCCTAAATCTTGCAATAGAATATGCAAAAGATATTGACTTTACATCTCCAATTGTGCAAAATATAAATAAGGATGTGAAAAATGAAGTTTATGGAAAAAGCTACACAACTAGGCTTCAAGGCTTGCTTGAAGGAAGAAATTCCTATAGGCGCAGTCGTAGTAAAAAATAATAAAATAATCGCAACAGCTCACAATAGGCGTGAAAAAACGCAAATTGCAACACACCATGCCGAAGTTATCGCCATTGAAAAAGCTTGTAAAAAACTGAAGTCTTGGAGATTGGATGATTGCGATCTATATGTAAATCTTGAACCATGCCCAATGTGTGCGGGAGCAATTATGAATGCTCGAATTAAAAATGTGTATTATGCTGTTCCAGATCATGTAAATGGCGGGCACAATCGTTTCAATATTTTTAACAACACTTTGAACCACACAGCAAATTGTGTTCATTTAAATGAATATGAAGAAGAAAACAAAAATTTAATTCAGAATTTTTTTAAAAGTAAAAGAAAGATTCAAAAAAACAATAAAAAAAATGAGAAAGTTTGATCTTTCTCATTTTTATTTAACACATTGTTTTAAATTGTCACTTGGTTTAAAAGTTGGTGTTTTCTTTGCCAAAATAATTTCTGTGTTTTTTGTTTTAAAGTTATATATACATTTCGATTTAACATCATTAACTTTAAACTTCCCAAAATTAGATAGATTCACACTTTGTCCACTTTGCAAAGCTTGCTTAATGATTTCCAACATTGTTTCCAAACATAATTTGCAATCTTTTTTGCTCAAACCAGATTTTGCATTGATTTCATTAACAAATTCATTTTTATTCATAGCACTCCTCCGTTAATTATATTTGACATGAATTATTTTTCTATACTTTGTATTTTAACATTGCCCTATCTTTAGATGTGAAAATCCGAGTTTTAATCAACGAGATAAGATAAGCAGTTACGGAAATTATTATGGAAATAATTGTGTTGAAAACACCACCTCCTAACGCCATAATAACCACCAAACTTACAACCATAACGCAATTTGATAAAATAAGTTTTGCCCAAAAAGAATAACTTAAACGCATTTTATAATTTGCTTTAACCTCCAATTGATTTAATACCATCACAACGCAATAACAAATTGTATTTGACAGCGCGAGCGCATAAATATTAAACAATTTATGAGGCATCAGCACAATTTCAAAAACAAATTTTAAAACAATAGCAATGATTAAATTTCTAATTGCAACATATCTCTCATCAACTGCTTGTAATGCACTAGAACATATCTGATTAATTGCCAAAAAAACCACTCCAAGACTCGAAATTGCAAGAAGTTTTGAAGCTATGTTTGCACCATTCAAACCATAAGCATCAAGTTTTGATTGATATAAAACCTCTATCAATCTGTTTGGCACCAAAATAAAAGCCAAAACACATGGAATTGTTATGATAAAAACAAGTTTGAGTGCAAATGCAAGTTTGTTATTTCTATCTAAAGGATGTTTACTATTGGTAATTTTGGGCAAAACCACGCTTGATAACGCAAATGAAAATATAGTTGGTATTGTAACCAAACTAGAAACCGCACCACTTTCTAGCCCATATAAAAAAACTGAAATATCATTTGAAAAGTTATTTGCTAAAAGATTAACAACTAAAACACTATCAATAAATGAAGCAATTGGCAAAACAATGTTTGTCAATGTGATTGGCAGAACATCTTTAACTAGGTCTTTTATTTTTACGGTGGATCTAGTATTTGATTTGTTTTTTTCCTTTTTAATAAATACAACTAATATTATCAATGAAGCAATTTCGCTAACAATAATCCCCACCACAGAACCAATAATTCCTGCAAACAAACTAACACCAACAAGACATAAACACAATATTAAACCAACAATCATTTTCACAAACTGCTCGCAAATATTCGAAATGGTGCTCGGAATAAAATTGTGCTTACCTTGAAAATAACCTCTTAACACACTCGATGCGGTCACTACAATAATTGTTGGTGACAAAATTAAATAACAAATTGTTAGTTGCTTTTGCCCTTGCAAAAATGCTAGTCCCTTTGCCGATACAAATAAAACAAAGCTTAAAATCAATGAAATAATTGTTGTGAACAGAAAGCATTTTTTAACAACTCCCCACTCTCTGTCTTTATGCTTAGACACAACTTTTGAAATCGCCATTGGAAGTCCAGCAGTTGCCAAAACAACACAAAGTGAATAAAATGGAAAAATAAGTTGATAAAGCCCGATTCCTACCCCACCCAAAATTCTAGTTAAAACAATTCGGTATATTGCACTAAAAACTTTAGCCAAAACACCCCCAAAGGATAAAATCAATGCGCCTGATAATAAATTATTTTTTTTCATATTAATATTTTTACTTTTTTAATTAAAAATATTTAAATAATCTATAAAATAGTGTTTTTCAATAGAAAATTAATTATTTTTATGAATTTTTTAATTATTTTTTATTTTTATTTTGCTATTTATAAATAATTAATTATAATGATTACATGAAAAAGTTATTTAACAAATTTATTTATGCGCTTGCACCTATGGCTGGTGTTACAGATTTTGCTTTTAGACAAATTTGCGCCGACTTTGGCGCTGATATGGTTGTTACTGAAATGATTAGCGTTAAAGCTCTTGAAAACAAAAGTTTTAAAACGGAAAAGATGTTAAGAGAAGAATCTTCATGCATAAGATGTTGCCAACTTTTTGGTCACGAAACAAACTCAATTGAAAAAGCATTAAACACAAGTCTTTTTGACCATTTTGATTTCATCGATTTTAATTGCGGCTGTCCAGCACCAAAAATTGTGAAAAACAATGACGGCAGCGCAATGATGAGAGACTTAACAAAAACAAGAAAGGTTATTTCTTCTTTGGTTAAAAATAGCAAAAAACCTGTTAGTGTGAAATTCAGGCTGGGAATAGAAGATAATATCAACTATTTAGAATTTGGAAAAATGTGTGAAGAATGTGGAGTAAGTTTCATAACTCTTCACGCAAGAACTCGTGAACAGGGTTACGCTGGTGAGGTTGAAAAATCTGCTTACAAAACTCTAATTGAAACAGTTAAAATTCCTGTTTTTTGGAGCGGTGACATTTTAACCATTGAAGATGTTGAATTCGCCCGCTCAATCGGATGTGCTGGCGTTATGATAGGAAGAAATTCAATGGGAAATCCAGAGATATTTTCAAAACTAAAAAATATTCAACCTCCTTATTCAAAAAAGGAAGCAATAAAAAAACATCTTGAACTTTTGAAAACTTATTACAGAACTGAAAAAACACTTGTTGCGTATTTCAAAAAACATTTAATGTGGTATGTGAAATCAACAAATCAAGCAACTGCAACAAAATTGAAAATTTTAGAGTTTACCACCTTAAAACAAATTGAAGATTTAATTGAAACGTTATAAGCAATAAAAAAGTTTAACTATCGAGTTAAACTTTTTTCAAATTCATAACAATTTCCACTCATGATTTCATTGTTAAAATAGTTGTATAATATATCTTTATTATCTTTTTGAACAAAGACAAAATCTTGAATAAAACCGCCTTCATAATGTTCATACTTATCAAATGGTCTCATTCCATGCTTTAGTTCAACATCTTTAAGAACTAACACGCCATTAATTTCAACAACTTCTCCAGTGCAGTTATCAAGCAATTCTTTGGTGAAATAATCGTAAATTTCTAACTTGTATTGTCCATTTTCAACATCAACTTTATATTCATATCCGGTCTTTTTACCATCCAAATCACTAATTGTTATATGCGTTGACCAATTGAATACATCTTTATCAAAATCTTGATCCGTGCCTATCTTTTTTTTGCAATCATTTGCAAATTGATTATAAAATTTCTTCTCATACTTTTCCAATTCTTCTTTTAAATAATCAATATTATCATCTTCCGCATAAAGAGCAATTAAACAAGCCAAATCATTAGGTGTTATTCTGTCAAACTTAATGCCAGTATTCATAAATGTGTTGCCGTAATATTTATCAGTTGTTTGACGAAGTTCATCTGTGTAAACATCACCAAACCCAAATGCGTGCAACAACTCATGATTTAATGAACTTATAATTTTTTTACTATCTTCTTTTGCTCTATCTTGGCTCAAATTTAATTCATAATAGTTACACACCGGATTATCTATTGCAAAATTGTACCATAGAGAATGATAATTAAGATGAGCATCTGCCACCACTTCATGTTCTTTATAATTAGAAACATGTTCACCAAAAGTATAATAAATTTTTGTTTTATTAAATTTTAAATCAAATTCTGTTTTTTCAACAATCTTATAATGATAATTACTGTTTATTTTTCCTACTATACCAAAAACATAATCAAGTGATTTTATTGCAGTATCTTTTAATTCATTTGAAAAATCATCATCAAAACAAATGTAAATTGGTTCACCATCATTATGTTTCATTCTTAAAAATTTACCATTTTCTTTCAACATGTAAGATAAATCACAATCTAGAGTTTCTCCAACTTGAACTATTTCTTCTTGAGATGCAAATTCTTGATTGTTTATTCCACACGAGGTTAAACTTGCAGCAAGAAGCGTTGTTGCAACTGCAATCTTCAACCCTTCCTTGATTCTTTTTATTATTTCGTTTCTTTTCATACCCACATAATACATCAAAATAAAAAAATTTACAACAAATATTACATTTTAATATACTATTTTATGCTATTTAAATACATTTGAGATCAAAAATATATTTTGTGGTTGGGCACAATAAAAAAGTTTAACTCAATAGGTTAAACTTTTTTCTAAATTATGAATCGCTCCAGATAGAAAAGTATCGAGATGATAATTGTATAAAACTGCTCGACCATCTTTATTAGCAATCACCAAATCTTGAACATATCCACCAGAATAGTTTTCTTGTTTATAATTCGGTTTCAAACCAACTTTTAATTCAACATTCTTTAAAACCACAACACCATTTTGATTAGTTGTTTTACCTTGACAACTATCAATCAATTCATTAGAAAAATAATCATAAATTTCTAAGTTATATTCCCCATTCTCCACAGTGATTTCATACTTGTATCCATATTTGCTTTTATCTATATCTTCTATTCTAAGGATGGCACAAAAGCTGAAATCTTCTTCATTTAAATTTTCGTTTGTACCTAATTTATCTTTGCAAAGTTCCGTATAACTATTATAATATTTGGTTTTATATTTCTCTAAATAATATTTCATTTTTTCAATATCACAATCATCATCAGAATATAGCGAAATCAAACAAGCCAAATCATTAGGAGTTATCATTTCCCACTTAAAAGTATTGTTCATATATGTATTGCCCTGAAATTTTGTTATTGTTGCTGAAATTTTGCTATTATTATAAACATCTGCAAATCCAAACGCATGCAATAATTCATGATTTAAAGTATATTTCAAAGATGCCTCATCAGCGTTGTTAACAAAGTCTTCGTCCATCTTCACTTCATAATAGTAATACAGAGGATCATCTGGGAGTGAATCAATATATCCTAGATGTCTTACAATATGACCATATACTTCATATGAATTGTCAGCTGCAGGAAGTTCTCCAAGGGTGTAATAAATTTTAGTTCTATTTGGTGGTAATAAGTCGAAAATTGCTTTATTAACAACTTGATATTTATAGTTATCATTAATTTTTCCCACTATGCCAAAAACATAATCTAACGACTCAATTGCCTTTGTTTTTAAATCTTCCGAATATGCACTATCAAAACAAACATAAATAGGCTCTCCATCATTATGTTTCATTCTAACAAAGTTGTCTTTTTTTTCATTTATGTATCCAGTGTCACATTCTAGGTCATTAGAAATGTCGATTATTTCTTCTTGTGACACATATTCTTGGCATGGACCAGCACAAGACGTTAAACTTAGAGCCAACAAAGTTGTTGCCACGGCAATTTTTAGTCCATTTTTAATTTTCTTTATTATCATACCATTTTTCATGGTTATATAATATCAAAAGTCAAAAAAATTTTCAACAATTTGCCAAAAAAAAATTAACTTAATTAGTTAATCCTTTTTTCAACATTTTTGTTTCACCATAAAACCACTTATTATCTTTGTGATCATAGAGATACAAATTACCATTAAATTTCATAATTGCAAAATCTTGAATAAATCCACCTGTATAGCTTTTCGTTTGATCATAAGGATTCATTCCATTTTTTAATTTAATATTTTTTAAAATCAAAACACCTTCATGATTGTAAACTTCACCCCTACATTCATCTATTAATTCATTTGTCCTATAGTCATAAATTTGCAACCAATAAGTTTCATTTTCTACCGTGATTTCATAATTATATCCATATTCAATTTTAAGCGGTGTCCCTTCAATAATATTTGTTGTCCACATAAAATTGCTTTCATCAACCATTTCAGTAGTTTCAAACCCATCTTTTACATTATTTGCAAGTACTTTGTAAAACTTATTCTCATATTTCTTTAGTTCTGATTGCATTTTTGTCAAATCACAATCTTCATCAGCATAAAGTGAAATCAAACAAGCCAAATCGTTTGGTGTTATCATATTATATTTTAATTTATTATTCATTATGGTATTCCCATAATGCTTATTTCCGTTAGAATATGTGTAAACATCACCTAAACCAAAAGCATGCAACAATTCGTGGACCAAAGAATATTTTAATTCTTTATCATCTTCAATATTTTTTATATTTAAACACAGTTTGTATTGATAATAAAAAGGATTTTCTTTTGTTTCCATTAGTGAATGGAATTCACTTTCCATATATGCATTTGACGTTTCAAGCTTATCACCGAAAGTGTAATAAATTTTAGTTTTATTTCCTTTTAATAAATATTCTGTCTTTTCAACTATTTCATAGTGGTAGTTATCATTAATTTTTCCCACTATGCCAAAAACATAATCTAACGACTCAATTGCCTTTGTTTTTAAATCTTCCGAATATGCACTATCAAAACAAACATAAATTGGATCTCCGTTATTGTGTCGCATTCTAACAAATCCATCATTTCTTTGTTGAATATATGACAAGTCACAATTAAGAAAATCTGCCGTTTCAGAAATTGTTTCTTGAGAAGCATATTCTTGTGCAGTAAAATCCAAAGATGGAGAGCATGATATTAAAGTCACAGCCAAAAGAGCTGTTGCGCCCGCAATTTTAAACCCATTTTTTAATTTTTTTATTATTGCATCTTTTTTCATAATCATATAATACATTAATTTTAAAAAAAATGCAACAATTTAAATTGTTGCTTCTTTTTCTAATAATTGAATATTTCCTCTTATCTCACGAGATGATGCAAATGTTTCCATAAACACTGTTTTCCCTTCTTTTATTGCAATAACAAAATCATCAATAACATTTCTTGATAAGCTTTGTTCTGTAAATTCTGGTATTAAACCTGCACACATGTGAAGATTTTCTAATAAAACTATTCCATTTTGCACTCTGGCATTACCCGAACATGATTTTATTATACTATTGTCTTTACCATTTGTCATAGAAAATTCATAATGCCCATTTTCAACTTCGACTTTATAAATATAGTAAAAATTATTCCAACCCTCATCACCATTCATGCGAATTTTTCCCTCAAAGATAAAATTATCCTCTTCAAAGTTTTGATCTAATTCCATTTCTTTAGCAATGTAATTTGTATACTTATCATAGCAATCATCCAAAATTTCAGCATAATATTCTTCTATATTACTTGAATCAATTTTTGTTTTATCTGCATATAGCATTATTAAACATTTAATATCATTTGGAGTTAATTCTTTATGAACTCCTCTGAAACCGCTTTCAACATGTAGGAAAGAATTATATTTATTTGTATCATAAACATCTCCTATTCCAAACAAATGAACTATTTCATGTTCTATGGTATATCTTAAAACTTGCTCATTAGTTAATTTAACAGATTCAGAATCGCTATTATTTTTTAACTTATTTTTTTCAAAATCATAAGTTACCACATAATCAGTCATGAACGCAATTTCATCGTAATATTTCGTTTGTTCTTTACAATTCATGATTCCACTAACAGACCCTTCTAATTTATCAACGTTAAAATAAACTCTTGTTTTATTGGCTTTTAAATTATATTCATGTTTATCAACAATTTCATAATAATATTTATCGTTAATAGATCCAACAATGCCAAAATACTTGTCTAAAGATTCCTTAATAATTTGTCTTTCTTCACTAGAGATTGTTTTATCTATACATACATAAATTGGTTCACCATTATTATGCATCATTCTTAACATTTCATTGTTATGTCTCAAAACATGTGATGAGTCACATTCCAAAGATTCGGAATACTTATGCAATTCTTCTGACGTTGCATATTGGGTTAAAAAATCTGCTTTATTTGAATCATAAATATTATTACTAATAGTAACACCACTAATAGTGAGAACAATGGTTGCAATTCCAACTCCTATTACGAGTTTTTTTAAAAGAACCTTTTCTTCTTCAACATAGTCTTTAAGATCCTGAATTGATTCTTTAATTTTAGCTTTAACACCATCTGTTAAATGTCGAGTTTTATTTTTAAGTTCTGTAATCTTTTTAACAAGTTCTCCCTCTTTTTTTGCCATAACATCTCTCCTATATTTATCTTAATAGATTTAAAAAAATTTGTCAACGTATATTTAAGTTAATAATAAGCAGAATAAAATAAGGAGATGAAGATGGAAAGTAAAGGAATTGTGAGACGTGTTGATGAGTTGGGAAGAATTGTTTTGCCAAGAGAAATGAGAAAAAGTTTGAACATAAGAGTTGGAAGCAAGATGGAAATTGGAATTGTTGATGGAAACAAATTTTTGCTTTCAAAATATAGCGATATGGTGTCGTTAAAAGAATACAGCGAGGCTGTTTCAAGTGCAATATCAGTAAGTATTGAACATGATGTTTTAATTTCAGATATGGAAAAAATTTTATCTGCTAGCAAAAAAAAATATATTAACAAAGATATGAGTGAAGAGGTTCAAGAATTAATATATAAAAAAGAAATTGTAATAAAAAAGCAAGCAGATGGAAGCGAAATGCTTGAATTTTTCTCAGGACTCGGAAAAGATTATTCATGTCAACTAATTGTTCCAATCATAAAAGATGGCGACGCAATAGGTTCAATTATAATTTTAGCTATGGAAAATAAATGCTTTGATGACAGTTCTGTTAAAATATGCAAAGCTTTTGCTAAATATTTAAGTGATCAAATTTCTTAAAATTGATATGTTAATATAATTTATCTTCTAGAATTTTTAAGGCACACAGACACAAAAAAAAGTCCTAAATTAGGACTTTTTTTAAATCTATTTTCTTCCACCTTCACCCATCACTTCAACAACTGTTGGATAAGCGACAATATCAATAAATGATCTATCCATTGGGCTTGTGATAAAGAATGCTCGACCTCGAGGCGCTGTAACAATACCTTCTTGCTCGGTTTCATTAATTCCTCCGGCAGATTTATAAAGTTCCAGCAAGTCGGCCATATCGTTTGGTGCAAGTTGCAATATCATACTATATTGACAAGCATTAATAATTGCTGCCGATCTTCTTTGAATTTCTGGAGTTCC
The DNA here is from genome assembly GCA_045633245.1 of Candidatus Onthoplasma sp. GTDB lineage: Bacteria > Bacillota > Clostridia > Christensenellales > UBA1242 > Onthoplasma. The sequence goes on along the minus strand of JAZQYA010000051.1, from coordinate 18,421 downwards.
CAAAAAGTCTTTTATGTTTTGAGTAATAACAATTTGCATACCCTGATATTTACGAATACGTTTTGCCATTTCCGCCATGAAGTTAAGCGCAACAGGGCTGTCTGGATCAATAAACATGTGTGCTTCGTCGACCGCAATAACAACCTGACGTTTAATGTCAACACCAGTCTTTTTGAAGTAATCAGCATTAAATTTTTTGTTATTAATAATTTCGTTGTTTAGATATTTAAACACCAATAACATTTGAGCATTTGCAAGTTTGTTGTTCTTGCTTGCGAACAAAGTTTGGAAGTTAAATGTGATAAGGTTTTCATCTGTCAAAATTGATGTTGGACCATTCCAAAGATCTGAGTTACGTCCGCCTGTTGCAAATTTTTGGATATATGTTTCCAAAACCAATAAGTTTTGACGATAATAAGCATCTTTTACAACTTTCAATTTGTCTTTGATTAATTTAAACAAATCGTCAAATATTGGATAATCTGTTGCCTTTAGAGCACCAATGTTAGTGTATTGATTAATTCCTTTGTTATTATAAAGTTCAACAATCAAAGTGTTCAATGTTTCAAACGCGTCTGAACTAATTCCTTCCAAAATTGCTCTGAAGAATTGTTCCAAGAATTGAAGGTGAGTGAAGAATGTTTTGTTTGAACCTTTTTTCATAAGTTCTTCAACATCTGTTTCATCATCTTCATCTGTTGATGCACTATCAAGATCTTCCAAAGATGCCATGATATGGAATGGATTAAGAATTCCCGATTTGTTTGTTCCAACGTCGATAACTTTTCCACCAAGATTAAGTGTCATGATATCATATTCTTGTTCCGGGTCCAAGATAAACATTTTTGTTCTGTCTGCAGCAAGGTTTGTTAAAATAGCTTTTGTTGCATAAGATTTTCCTGATCCTGATTTACCAATAACCATCATGTTTGAGTTAATTCTTCCCGCGCGAGAATCACGAGTGAAGAAATCAATAAACACAGGATATCCACTAGATGTTGAAACACCCAAACAGAAACCAGCAGGATCTTGCATGATTGAATCAACCATAGGGAATGATGCTGCAATTGTTGTTGAAGGCATGCTTCTATAGAAATGTTGCAAAGTGTCAATTCTGTTAACACTTGATGAAACAAACGCATCAACTTGACGCCCGAACAAATCTGAATGTCTGAAACCATGCTGTTTCAACACATTTCTAACTTCCTTACGATTTTGTTCTTCAACTCTTATATGAATTGAAATGTCATAAAGTTGTTCATTATTTGTTTTTAAATCTTTAAGCAAGTTGTGAAGAGATTCAATATCTGCTTCTTTTTCAATTAATTCACTTGAACGATAAACTCTTTCAAGTTTTGCTTCTTTTTCCATAACTGCACGGTCAATGGCTTTTTCGCCTTTTTCTTTGTCGACCGGCATAATATTCATAATAACTCTTGTTCCTTCTTGGTTGAAAAGCGGATAAGCCCAACCATTTCCAACCTCCAAAGGATAATTTGAAACAACCATTTGTTTGAAAAACTTTTTGTCAATATTAACACGTGCAACCTTAAATTCCACTTTGTTTGGCATGATCCAATTGTTATATTGACTTGGCGCCAAATTTTCAATATCTTGTTCAGCATAAACATCTTGATAATTAGATTTTAAGAAACTGATTAAGTCTTTTTCCATAAGGATATGTGAAGCAATGGTATATTGACCAGTTCCGAGATCATTCATAATACCAATTGTTGTTTCTTCCAAACTTGACCTATCTTCACCGAAAAGCACAAAATAGAAATGATTTTGCAAAATTGGTTCAGCTTTAATTGCATTGTTTAAAACATCAACCCTTTCTCTGAAAATAAATCCACGAGATTCCATTTCACTGTCTGTGTATTGTCCTTGTTCATAAAGATTATTAAGAAGCGAAAACTTCACGTCGTCATTTTTCAAGAAAACGTCAAATCTCATTGGCTTAACCGTCTTTATGATTGCTGCTCTTTGATATTGAGTAATACGTTTCAAAGCCTTACTAAATGTTCTAATAACTGCGTCTTGTGCTTTTTCTTGCATAAGATCAAGCGCAAGTGGATGAATTTCCAAAACCATTCCCGAATATTGACCAAAGTCAATAAATTTACCCATATCAATTTTAAAGAATGGAGTTAGCATATTCATCGGCTTATAACCTTTTTTCTTTCCCGTTTTAATATATTTTTTTGAAAATGCCGAAAATCTAATAATAAGAGTGATTGAACTCCACAGCCTTAAACCATCATCAATTGGAAGATAGAAAACAACTGAAATTCCAATCCAAGCAAATAGAGCATACCAACGATAATCCATACCGCCAATTTTAAACAAGTTACTTGCAATGATGACAACTGCAAAAATAAGACACACAATTGCTAAAATTATGTCTCCAAACGTAATACCTTTCAAAAATTCAGTTTTTACCCTGGTTTTACCAGGAATATAACGTATCATAAATCTACCCCTATATTTTTCTTTAACTTAATCATCAGTCTAAAACTGAATTTTTCCTCGAGCCTGCGAGAGCAAAAGAAGTTTTTACCCTGGTTTTACCAGGAATATAACGAATCATTTGCCACCACCTATCATCAAATTTTTCTTTTAAGGAGAAAAAGTAAATTTTCCTCAACAGTTACCAAAGAAGCAAACATTTTGCTTCACTAATTATAAATAACTGACTATCAAAATTAAATTGGTTTAGGGTTGAGTTATAACGCTCAACCCACCAATTAAATTTTAAAATATTTTTCTAACTTTTCATTTTCTTCTTAATTTCTTCAATAGCATCTTCAAGTCCTTCTGTTGTAGATGACAATTTCTTTATATCTTCTCCCATGCCACCAAATTTCTTCTCAACAACATCAAGCGTTGCCGCCAAGCTCTTTCTCGCTGAAGCTTCTCGTTCTTGTGCAGCTTTTAATTCTTGTGTTGCAGCCACGTGACCTGAAATTGCCTCCTTCGCCTCTTCAAAGCCATCAATAAACGCATCAACAGCCTTTTTGAAATCTCCCTTAAAATTGTTAGAATTAAGGTTTGAATCTAATTCTCCTGTTTCTAATGATGTTTCCATCATTTTAATGGCTTCACGCCGTGTCAACCCTTTACCATGAGAACCTTGTTTTGTGTTTCCTTTTCTGTTTTCATTTTCTTTAGCCAATGCAATAGCATCGTCCAGAATTTTACGCTTAGGATTTGATAATGAATCTTGTATATTACCTTGTGCGGTTGTAATCTCACTTTTAGCAGAATTAATTTTAACAACATCTGCGTCAAGCATAGTTTCCAACTCTTTACCCATATTGTTGTAGGTTGCCATTCTTCGCATCTTTTCATCTTCTTGTTGTTCTGCATAATCAGCTAACAACTTTTTAATTTCAAATCCTTCTTTAGAGATGTGGAACTTCTTAAGATACTCTTGAAGCAAAGACATAGACTTTTTATCTTCAATGCCATATTGAGATGCCGATTTCATATATTCAGCAATCCCTTTAGCGCTTGCAACTCTATCGCCATCTTCATCAACTTCTGTCAATGATACTTTTTGTTTATCCCATAACTTTTCAAATTCTTTCGCAAACTCTTTTGACTCTTTCTTTGCATCATCTTCTTTCTTTTTGTCTTCCACGCCTTTCACACCAGCTTTCCATGAATCCTTAATGTCTTCTTTTAAATTCAAACCTGTTGTTTTTGCACCAGCCCAATTGGCAAGGTCTCCAACATTTCGCCCCAGTCCTCCTTTAAAACCATAATGCTTAAAGTTAGCATAACCTTTTGAGAAAACACCAACACCTTTTTTAATATTTCCGCCACCTTTTTCTTTAAGCGCTCCGGTTGTCGCTTTCCATAAACTCGAACCGGTTGAATAAGCATTATCTCCACCAACAAAGCCTGTGATCATGTTGATTAAGTCTTTAACAACAAGCAATCCACAAACAAGAATGAACAATTGAAGAATATCATTAATTCCAAGGCCTGTTCCTCCCAAACCACCCACGACGCTAATTTTATCTAAAAGTGGAATTATTGAGAAGAATAAATTCATTCCCGCAACAGCACCATAAGCCGAAAGAACTTGTTTTTTAACTTCGCCCGACCACGACTTAACCGCATTTCCTTCATCTAGCGGATACATTGCGCAAACTGCCGGACTTATAATGAACAGAATAATCAAATAAATTAGTCGCTTAACCATTGCAAATGAAATTGAACCAAGCACGAACAACATGAATGCTCCGCCCACACCCAACACTATGTAGTTTACTTGCCATAAAGAATAGAAGTTTGCAACACCATATTTTAGTCCATACCCAACAATATCCACATCTGTTTCGGCAAACACTTGATCAACTAAGTTAGCATAATAATCCTTTTTCTCTTGCAACTTTTGCATTTTTGTTTCGGATGTTGCTGCTTGAGCTTCCTCCCGTTCGGAAATAACAGGATCATTTGCATTTACTTCATTGTAGTCAAGATCTATGCCATAATAATCTTTAAATGAAACACCTTCAACTTTTTCAAACACACCATCATTATTGGAGTCAAAAGAAACTTTTCCTTGCATTTTATTTTGGATTAATTGTTCTAAATCCCCCCATGTAACTCTAAATTTATCATTCACTCCTTCAACACGGAACATATTTGCGTTATATGCCGAGGCAATAAACAATTTTCTATCCATGCTGGTTGCCCCTCCCTTTGAAGTTGCACCATTTATTGCTTGAAGCAAAATGTTCCCAAGCCAAACACCAAGAAGAACACAAACAGGAAGGATAATGAAATTTGCCAATCCCTTTATTGCATTTCCAACAATTTCTTTCCAATTCTTTGGTTTTGCAGCATAAACATTTTTAATAAACGCCATAGTTGTGAAAATAATGATCAAAACCACAGAAAGTGCTATCATTGAAATTAACATTTCTTTCACAAAATCACTGTTCAGCAAATAATAGACTAACCCTGTGTCTGTTTCATTCCCTGTGTTTTCACTTGTTATTAGTTGCCCAGCCTGAAAACCATTTGACCCAAACCTAACATTACCAATCCCTGCAAATGAATAGAAAACACTCTGAATGAGCCTAATCACCAGAAAAATAATACCAAAAGCTGGATACAATATTGCACTTACAGCACTTGTGATTGTATCAAGCAAACCAGTTGATTGAAATGTTGCTAAAAGAGTTGACATAATTTTACCTTTCCCTTTCTTTTGAATATTTGTCATCTCACTTCAACAAAAGACGACAATTTTATTATAAATTATTATATACTATAATATTGTTTTAAGCAAACGTTATCAAAAATTTATTTAGTAATTTTAAATATTTTTTGTTGCAAATATGTTGAGATATTATTTTTTTTTCAAATTATAACATTTGATTTAAACTATCTCCACGTAGTTTCCCATTCAACAAAGTTAAATGCCTCTGTGTTATATAAATTCACAACAGCACCATTTTTCTTAACTGTTAAATATTCATTTTCATTTACATCTGTTGCACCAGTTAAATAAATTGAATAGTCATCAACATTTTTCACAATGTCAATCAAGCTCAAACCTTCAGCAAGAGAATTTAAATTTTGAGTGTCAATATCTTCAAACTCATCAACAGAAACATTGATAGATGGGGTTGAATAAACATAAGCTTCTTGATCTTCTTCCAACGCAATGTTTGATTCATCTGTTTCAACGTCATAATTATTCCCATTGATTGTCATATTTATTGTGAAATTTTCAAAGGTTGTATTGCTAATAACGAACGAAAATTGATTTAATGTAACCTTGTTTTTTGCCATAAAAATCATAGCCACGTAATTTTGTTTTTCAATTCCGCTGAGCATTTCTTCACTACCAATTAATATATAATCCTTAACAAACAACTTTTCCGCTCTAATTAAATAATCTTCATTGTTTAAAATCGTTGATAATTTATTGTTCGTCTCAGTTTTAATTTCTCCTTTAATTGCTTCAAGAATTGCTGTTTCAACAACTTCTGCACCACCATTATCTTTTGCTGTGAAGTCTAAGTTTTGTTCGAAATTATTAGCAAGTATTGAAGCAATTTCATCAATGTTAGCAATACCAAAATATTTAATTCCATTAACACATTCAACTAGAGAGTTTCCAGTAAAATCAGCGGCATTATCAATCTTATACACAACTTTTGCAATATCGTAAACAATGTTATATAAACTTAGATATTCACCACTAAAATCTTCTTCAACAAACATCGAATAATCATACTCTGTTGGAACATTAATATTGATTTCGATTTCAACAGTGTATGGCTGTTCAAGAATAGTAACCGAATTGATATTTTCAGTTTCATCAATTCCATCAACAATCAATTCAACATAATCTTCAATAATATTTGATGTTGAGCGGTTCTCATCAACATAAACCATTCTCGCACCATAAAAATCATCGCCAGTTATTCCCGAAACAGTTTCTTGATTCATTCCGGCGCTACCAACAATAGAACCAATAATTGCTGCCAAAATAATTAGTAAAACAATAATCAAGGCAGCGATAAGAACATAATACAACACCGGACCAGAAGAAATCACTTTGTAAATTTTTCTAGCTTTCTTTGCAGTTAATACTGCATTAATTCTGTTAATATCACCTTTAAGTTTTGGAAAAGCCTTGGCTCTTTTCATGACAATTTTTTCGCCAAACTTGAGAGTGACTCTTTCTCCCGAACTCACAGCACTAAAAATTGCACGAAGTTTATTTTTTAGAATTTTTTCTTCAATTTCATGTCTCTTTTTTTCCTCTTCCCTAGCTCGCCTTTCCTCTTCTTCAAATTGTTCTTCTAATTCTTCATCATCTTCTTCGTCTTCATATTCCTCATAGTCTTCGTAGTCTTCGTAGTTTGCCACACTCCCTCCTTTTAAGATGTTTTGTTTGCCTGTTTAAGATTGATAAAAATATCAAATTGATTTGCGCACAATTGCAAATTTTTCACAAATCATATTTTTAATTATTTTGCACATTTATTGCAATAAATTAAACAAATTATTCTTTACAAATTTTATTATATCAAAAAAAACAATAAAAAACAAATAATTAAATATAACTATATTTAAAAATTTATTTATTAAACCATAAAAATTAAAATAAAAAAAGAGCTAAACGCTCTTTTTTATTGATTATTCTTAAAACCAAAATAGCTAGCAATATTCAAATTCTTGAAAAGATTGAATGCCAAGAAATAGAATAATGCAATCAAAATACAGGTTACAACGATACCAACAATAACGTAGATCAATTTGTTCTTTGCTTCTTCACGTTCATCTTTTGAGTCAGCCTTAACAAATTTGATGCCAACAACGATTGCATAAACCATACCAGCAATTGCTGCAATAATCAAAATTGGATTAATAACTTTGATAACTGCATTAAGCAATTTTTCCAACCATGCAACATTAGTACCGAATTCTGCCAAAAACATATTCATAAAAATCCCCCTTTAATTCGCACTTGAAAATATATTGTGCCAATCTATGACATAATATTATCAAGTTGAAAAATTAAAATCAACTAATTTTCAACAATATTTTAATTTTTTTTGATTTTTTATTTTTTCATATAACATTTCCCTTTATTAAATAATTAATATTTATTTTAACTAAAATGTTTTTTATTATTCAAAAATAATTTTATCAAATCCTTTTTGTAAATTTATTTGACTTATGTTTTTTATTTTTATATCATATTTACAATATAAAACATTATTTATCCATATTTAAAGGAGAGGTTAATGAAAGAATTTGGAAAGAAAATTTTGAAATATTTAATTTTTGCTATCGTTGTCTCTGTGATTTCTGTGATAGCAATGACCTATTTCAAAACAAAAAGCATTGGGTTTAATCCTAAATATTTAACAGATGGTGTTGTTGTTGCAATAGCATTCTTTTCTGTTTCCGGATTGTTAGTTCATGATTTATTACGATTTGCTGATGGCAAGGGCAAAAAGAAAGGCGACAAAGCAATTGATAAGGTTAAGGATAGCCACGGTAAGGATACAAGTCAATTCTTCGATAAGGATTTTGTTTCTGAAGACGACCTAGTTAAAAATAAAGCTTTCAATTATCACAATCAAAACACAATCAAAACCTGTAAAAAAGATGGTATTTTGGTTAGAGCTGAAGAAAAAGGCAGCAATATCCACATAAATTTTGTTGAACCTATCCACACTCTTTGCGTGGGAACAACTTCTTCAGGTAAAACTTCACGCTTTGTTGTCCCTTCATTACAACTTATGAGTATGACTGCATCAAAACCGTCTTTCGTTATCACCGACCCTAAAGGTGAATTATATGAAAAATGTTCAAACAAATTTAAAAGAGAAGGATACGACGTTAAAGTTTTGGATTTAAGAAATCCATTCCAATCAACACAATGGAACCCTTTAACCTATCCTTACCAAATGTTCCACAGAAGTTACAATCTTGATAGAGAAGTTAAGGTTCACCCTCCAGGAGATGCTCCTCAAAATTATAATGTTGTTATTCAAAGACAATTCGATTACGCAAACCAAACCTGGTTTGAATTCAATGGGGTTGCTTATGCGGATCGTCTAGTTATGGAAAACGATATGGCCGTTATTGCAAAAAAATTGCAAGACGACACATTCTCAACACTTAACGACATATGCACAACTCTCGCACCGGTTGAAAGCGCAAAGGATCCATCTTGGGAAAAAACAGCAAGAAGATTAATTCACGCCGTTCTTTTGGCAATGCTTGAAGATAGTTTAATCCCAGAACTTGGTTTAACTGAAGACAAATACAACTTATATAACGTTTACAAAATATGTAACACCACAGATTCAGGAAGAGACACATTCGCAACACTCAAAAAATATCTGTTTGATTATCGTGATAAATTTAGTAAAGTTCCAGATTTGGCATCACAAGCACTCCAAAATGCCGACACAACAACTAAAAACTACATGGGCTTCGTTTCTGGCATGGTGAGTTTATTCAGCGACACGGGTATAAGCCTTTTAACTTCAAGAACAGACATGGATTTTGTTAACATGGATGAAAAACCAACAGCAATATTCTTGATTATTCCAGATGAAATTCGTGTTCGTTATCCGTTGGCAATCTTATTCGTTGTTCAACTTTACAAAAAATTGGTGGAAAAAGCACAAAGAATTGGTGGAAGATTAAAACGTAATGTTTACTTTATGTTAGATGAATTTGGTAACATGCCTAAATTCCCTGAATTTGGTTCAATCATGACGGTTGGTCGTTCTCGTGGTATATTCTTCGAGCTTTGCGTTCAGTCTTATAGCCAATTATATCAAGTATATGGTCAAGATGAAGGCAAAATCATCAAAGACAACTGCCCTATTCAAGTTTATATTGCTTCTGAAGACACAACAACAAACAAAGAATTTAGTGAACTTTTGGGCAACAAAACAATTGTTATCACTAGCGAAAATAAACAAACGGGCGCAGATGGAAAAGACAGCAAATCAACTAGCACACAAGTTCAATCTCGTCCTATCGCATATCCTCATGAACTGATGACATTCAGAGATGAAGGAAAAATTTGTATTAAAACATTCACCCCAAATGCAGCACTCAAAACAACAGTAACTCCTTACTTTAAAGTTAAGAGCCCATGCTTTGACACAACAAAGGCATTAAGTGCTTACTCAGGCTTTAAGCGTTTTGATGAAACTGGTTTGTTTTATGATATTCAAAAAAGAAATTCAACCATGTCTGCTAAGGCTGGTGACAATGAAGATGATGATGACGATTTGTTCTAAATTTAGAAAAATTCATATCTAAAAACCTAAAAAACTGGCAAGTTTATTTGTCAGTTTTTTGTTTGTTAAAAAAATCATGAACAAGTATTAATTTTTTGCCTTAAAAATTTGACAAACAAAATTGTGAGTGATATATTCAAGATATATGTTAAAGAGATTATATCACCGAATTTGGGAAAACATTGAAGATCAATATACCAAAAGAAGAAAAACACATGATGACTGCATAATTTTTGCCGAAAAAAATCTAATATATGGAAAAGATATCAAAAATAATACCTATGATGTATTTTATAGAAGCAATATTAGCGGAAAAATGCCAACTATTTTCATGTTCCATGGTGGTGGATATGTTAGCGGAACCAAGGAGGGCTCAGTTAACCTTTGTCAACAATTGGCAAAAAGGGGATTTCTGGTTTTTAATATTGAATACACCAAATGCGACAAATCCGAGAAGAAATATCTCCCTTATCAAGTTTTTGAATTTTTTAAATTTTACAAACATTTAACAACTTCAACTCAGTATGAAGATTTAATCGACTATAACAATATTTTCTTAGCCGGCAACAGCGCAGGTGGTCATATTGCTGCATTAATTGCAAACATGCAAACCAACCCAGAATTAAAGATGGCATACAATTTGCAAGGTGGACCAATGGTAAAAGGTGTTATTTTGCTTTCACCATCTTTGGGCGCTTATAAATTTGCAGGTATGTTTCCTAAAGAACAATATCACACCGTTCTTTTTGGTGAAAAAAGCGAAAGAAGTGAGCTCTATCAATTAACACACAATTTGGAAATCACAACCGAAGCTTTTCCTCCAACAATAATGTTTTCAGTAAAAGGCGACATGGTTGTTGGTATGCACAAAAAATGTTTTTTGGATTTAGCAAAAGAACTAAATCTTAGTGTTGAACATTATGAAATTTGTTCGGGTCACAAACTATTTCATTCAAGCATGGTTGAACATGCAGATAAATATAACTTATGTATAGATAAAATTGAAGAATTCATCCAAAATGCAAAATATAATAGTTTCGTGGACGGACTAATAAATCAAAAACTTTATGAAAAAACAGAAGAACACATTGAAACAACAGAACAATATCTTGAAACAGCAACATCAACTAAGTTGTCTGAATTAACGATTGATTAATATATCTAAAGACCGTCTTATCGGTCTTTTTATTTCATTAACAAACTCAATATTTATTATGTAAATATTAATAACAATATAGTTGATTTAAAATCTGTTTTATGATAGTATTATTATCGGAGAGAAATATGTTTAATAAAGAAGATACAATTAAATTTTTACTTAATGGAACTGAAAACACAGACATTACTGCAATAAAAGAAAAAGTTGAAGAAGCACACAAAGAAAATAGAGTTTTAAATATTAAATTTGGAATGGATCCTTCTGCTCCAGATATTCACTTGGGACACGCCGTTGCTTTAAGAAAAATCAGACAACTACAAAATTTAGGGCACCATGTTTCAATTATTATTGGTGATTTCACAGGAATGATTGGAGATCCTTCTGGAAAATCTAAAACAAGAAATCAATTATCAAAAGAACAAGTTAGAGAAAACGCAATAACATACGTTGATCAAATCTTTAAAATTATTGATAAAAACAAGACGACAGTTTTGTATAATGGTGACTGGTATGCAGAAATGACCTTCCCAGAAATTATTGGATTGTGCTCAAAAGCAACTGTTGCGAGAATTTTAGAACGTGATGACTTTGCAAAAAGATATAGAAATCAAACTCCAATCTCTGTTCATGAATTCTTCTATCCCTTAATGCAGGCTTATGATTCAGTGGTTTGCAAGGCAGATATTGAAATGGGCGGAACAGACCAAACATTTAACATTATGCTTGGAAGAAACATTCAAAAAGATTATGGAGTTAGCCCTCAAGTTCCTCTTTTTGTTCCACTTCTTGAAGGTATTGACGGAATTGAAAAAATGAGCAAATCATTGGGCAACTATATCGGAATTAACGAAGAAGCAAAAGTAATTTATGAAAAAGTCATGAAAATTCCAGACAATTTAATTATTCGTTACTACACATTAACAACAGATGTTCACCCAGACAAAGTTAATGAAATTAAAAATCAACTTAATAGTGGTGCAAATCCAAGAGATGTGAAAATGGGTCTTGCTAGAGAACTTGTTAGATTATATCATGGTGAAGAAGCGGTTAGCGGAGCTGAAAACTATTTTATAAGCACATATCAAAAGAATGTTGTTTCAGACCAAACTCCTGTTTTGGTTTGTGATAACCAATTTGTAAATGAAAATAATGAAATCAACATCATTGACTTAATCATGTCATCAAACAAATATAAATCAAAAGGCGAAATAAGAAGGCTTATTATGTCAAATGCGGTAAAAGTTAATGGCGAAAAAATCAGTGACTTCACATATCCAATTGTTGAAGAAATGGTAATCCAAGTTGGAAAAGGCACTTTGTTTAGCATCGATTTGTCACCAATTAGATAAAATACATAGAAAAAAATTTATTTAAAATAAAAACCACCGATAATTCGGTGGTTTTTTAATGTTTAAACCCAATCAAGCATATCACGTTTTTTGCTGAACAATTCAATTTTTTCACATGGCACATTATCAATAAATCTATATCCTTCTTCCAATAATTCAATAATATAAAATTGATTATCATATATAAAAGAAAGAAACAAATCTTTATTGTTAATGTCTAATTGTTCTCTAAATAGTTTTGAATTTTGAAATCCATCATAAATTAAAGACAAAACCTCTTCTTCTTTTTCTTTGGAATTCATTTCCACGCTTTTGTGGCTAAATTCAGCAGGTATAAACAAAAATAAATTTTTATCTTTCTTTAAGTTCTCAATATACGCTTTCATTGCCCTATCAATAGTGTCGGTCAAATTGCTTTTGCTCGTTTCAGAAATTCTAATAAAGTCTTCTAACGAAGTTGTTCTTATGGCTTTTGCCAAGTTAATAACTCTTCTCGCCCCGTGTTTTCTGCTATCAGATGTTAAAACAACCCCACTATCCAAAACATTAACAATATTTCTCAAATCAGTTTCTGCCTTCACGTAATCAGTGCTAACAACCAATTTGAAATCGCAAGAATATTTATTGTTTGTGATGTCATTCTCTTTATGGCTTTGTATTTCAATTAATTCAAATTTCTTGCCACCTTTGATGCGTCTAAACTTGGATTTGTTAACCAATTCAAGCAAAAAATCTTCTTCTGTGATTTTACTATTGATTAAAATTGAATCTGAAAATATTCCCGAATTTAAATACTTTATACAAACATCTAATTTCATTTCATCTCCTAAATTTAAATAATTATAATATAATTTATTATTTTATGCAACAACCAACACATAAGAAATAAACAAAAAAAACAAACCCACACAGTTTGTTTTTGTTTCATTTGGTGCAAGAACAGGATTTGCCATCTAAGCCCCTCTCCTTCGATCACAGTCGGTTATATGTTTCGTTTTCACTCAACACATTCATTACATTTTCAAACCTATCTCATTTCACCAATAAAAAAGGCACTCATCAGAGTGCCTTTAGATGGTTGCGGGAGTTGGATTTGAACCAACGACCTTCGGGTTATGAGCCCGACGAGCTTCCGAGCTGCTCCATCCCGCGTTATTAAGTTTACAAGGCATTATATGCATTGCATACTATATATTATTACCATACATTTTACCTTTTGTCAATAAATTTCTGAAAATTTTAAAAATTTTTAATTTAACAAAAATAAAAGTTTTTTATTTCCACGTTTTTTATTGCTTTTCTTCATCTTTTATGTCATATTTTTAGCAAGGAGGGACATATGAAACAACCCAAAAAATGGAAAGAAACAGTTGACCCATTTTCTATTGAGTTCAATAATTTCAAATTGATTAAAGTTTTAGGCTATCCCCATGCAAGAAATGATGTTTTTCATTGCATTGGTAAACAAAACAAAAAGAAAATCAAATGTTTTATTAAATATGCCAGTAAACAAGAAAGCAATATTTCTCACGAGGTTGAAACAATCAAAAGTTTAAACTTTAACTTTCTTCCTGAGGTTGTGGATTATGATAAGAATGGAAAATTTATTGTAACAAAAGAAATTAAAGGAGAAAGACTTTCTTATATTTTACAAAAACACAAAAAAGAACATTCTATTAACTATATGTTTGAATATGGGAAAACTCTTGCTCAAATTCACTTAACAAAGCAAGATTTTCCAAAAGTTCAGCATCGCAAATTCTTTGATATTCCATCTGTTGATTATCTGAAGGAAAATGAAATTGATTTTATTTTAAAGTACTTGGAAGAAAACAAGCCAACAGAAATAAACAAATGTTTCTGCCACGGCGATTTTCACTATGCAAACATATTGTGGAAAAAGAAAAAACTTGTTGCAGTTCTTGATTGGGAGCTTTCTGGAATTGGAAACAAAGAATTTGACATCGCTTGGGCAATTATAAACCGCCCTAGTCAAAAATTTTTAAAAACACAGGAAGAGGTTGATAGATTCCTTGAAGGATATCAAAGTTTAAATTTCTTCAATGTTGAGCATGTTAAATATTATATGGTTTTAGTTTACTCTCACTTCATTTCAGTTGATAATAACAATATTAACTATAAAAATTTTGTTAAATCATATTTACAAAAACACATAAAAAAGAACTGACCCTTTAGTCAGTCTTTTTTCATATGTAAAAATTTAATCTCTTAGTTCAAAAGTGCAAGAACTCATTTTTATTCTTCTAAGTTTAAATCTTCTTCCGTTTTGCATAACATATTCATATCCTTCTTTATAAGGACAATTATTGCAATTTGCATAAAGATGAGATTTCATTGGGCAGTGACGCATTGTCATATATGGCATTTTAAATTCGTCACCTTCTGCTTGAATGTATGGCAATCCAAAATATTTTGCCGAATACAAGTTGAACACATTTAATCCACCACCAATAATTTTTTCGGTGTTGAAATTAAGTGCATATAAATTATTAGCAACAATAGTAACCTTGGTTTCTTCAACAATCTCTTTCAATAAATCAATATCATCTTTTGTTGCAAAAATTGGAAGATTTAAAATTGGGTTTTTATTTTGTTTTTCACACGCAACAATAAATTCTTGAATATCTTTTAACTCAAATTCACTTGGTGAATAAATAATATTTTCTTCTTTAATATCTAAAGCATTTTTATTAAAAATATTAAAAATTTCATAAAAATTATCAATTTTTTTGATTTTTTTATTGTTTTTTAATGATTTTAAATTGATTTTATTTGATTTTTCTTTTTTATTTGCAATTAAAATATTTTTAATTTTTTCAAAAACTTCTCTTCTTAATTCATTTAATGATTTCTTTGGCAAGAAAACTTTTTCCAATTCACATTCAAGCGCAACATCAAACAGTTCGCTTTTATTAAAGTTTGTTTTTAATTCTTCATCTGTTAACGGTTGGCTTTTTGCTTCAGCACACACATCTCCCAAAACAATATTTTCTTCACCAAACAAATTAAATTTTGCCAGAATTCTTTCGCCAACCTTTGCAACAATTCCAATATCAACTTTTCTTCTTTTTGTTTCTTTTAAAAGTTTTTGCTCTTTCTCAAAATCACTTATTAAATGAACATCAGCATTAACTTCAACATTTTGAGTGGTTGTTATTTTAAACAACTCTCCAACCTTTTTAATATCATACGCAGTCACAACAATTTCATCTTGACCATTAATAAATTTCAAAACAGATTTTGATGAAACATCTCGATTTGAAGACATAAAAATCTCATTAAACTTTTTACCCGTTTTAAAATTTTCAACTTTTCCAATTTTAATTCCAATATGATTTTGTTTGTTAGAAATAATTCCACCATTACCATTAAAATATCCAGCGGTGTAATCTCTATTAAATCCAAGCTTCAAATCTTCAATATCATATTTATCCCCACAAAGCGCTTGCTTGTAAATCTTAGTTGCAACACCAACATAATAAGGACGTCTTGCCCTACCCTCAATTTTTAAAACATCAACTCCTGCTTCTTCCAAATCTTTCAAATTTTCAAGCATATTAAAATCTTTAGCGCTCAACAAATATCCGTTGTTAATTTCTTTATTATTTAACCTAAAAGAATACGGAAGACGGCAAAGTTGTTTGCATTTTCCACGATTTCCGCTTGCGCCATGAAGATATGAACTTAAATAACAATTCCCAGAAAAAGCAACACACAAAGCCCCCTGGCAAAAATATTCAATTTCAATCGAACTATTATCTCGTATCCTTTTAATTTCTTCAAGCGGAGTTTCACGCGATAAAACAACACGCTTAAATCCCATTTTTTCAATTTCTTTAACACCTTCAAGGTTATGAATTCCCATTTGTGTGCTGGCATGCATTTCAATTTGTGGATAGTGCTCATGAATTAAAGTTGCCAAACCTATATCCTGAATAATGAAACTGTCGACACCAAGATTGTAAGCATCAACAACTAAATCTAGCGCAGACTGCATTTCATCATCAGAAAACAGAATGTTAACCGTAAGATTTATTTTAACACCAAAGACATGCGCAAATTCAACAGCTTCTTTAAGCGTTGCAAGTGAAAAACCTTCAATGTTGCGCGCATTAAAATCTTTAACTCCGAGATACACCTCATCTGCACCATTAAACACTGACATTTTCAAACTTTCAAAATCTCCCGCCGGAGATAAAATTTTCATTTTCATAAGTTAATTATAACACAAATTTGAAAATTTTGTAGAATTTTAAAAAAATATTTGAAAATCTATTCAATTTTTACAAAAAAGTGATATAATCAGTTCGAAAATAAAGGAGAATTTTATGCAAAACTTTAAAACTATTCCAATCACACTAGTAACTGGTTATTTGGGAAGCGGAAAAACCACTTTGTTAAATCACATCTTAACAAACACCAAAGGATATAAATGCGCTGTTATAGTTAACGACATTGGCGAAGTCAACATTGATGCTGAATTAATTGAAAAGGGCGGAATTGTTAACAAACGTGAAGAAAGTTTGGTTGCTCTTCAAAACGGTTGTATTTGCTGTACTTTACGCCAAGACCTTATTGAACAAATTCACGATATTGTTAAACAAAGAAAATTTGACCATATCATCATTGAAGCCAGCGGAATATGCGAACCAGTTCCAATTGCTCAAACACTCAACTTCTTAACAGAAAGTTTCAAACAAAACAATATGCCAATTTACTGCAAACTCGATGCTGTTGTGAGCGTGGTTGACACACTCAGAATGGTTCAAGAATTTGGATGCGGTGATGAACTTGTTAAAAAGAATATTGATGAAGAAGATATTGAAAACCTAGTCATTCAACAAATTGAATTTTGCGATATTTTAATTATGAACAAGGTTAGTGAAGTTAAACCAGAAGAATTGGCTCGAGTTAAAAATATTGTAAAAAATCTTCAACCAAAAGCAAAAATGATTGAAACAGACTTCTCTCGCGTGGAAATGAGTGATATTTTAGACACAAATTTATTTGATATGGAAAACGTTTTAACCTCTGCAGGTTGGTATCAAGAAATCGACAAAGATATTGACGAAATTGAAAAAGAAAATGTCGAACTCACCCACCATCATCACGAGCATCACCACGAACACGACGAAAATTGCAATTGTGAAGAATGCCACTGCCATGACCACGAAGAATGTGATTGTGAAGAAGATGAACATGGAGATAAACATCACAGCGAACATTGTCACCATCACCACCATAGCCACTGTCATTGTCACAACCATGAACATGGCGAAACAGAAGAATATGGAATCTCAACTTTTGTCTATTTTAGAAGAAAACCTTTTGACAGATTAAAGTTTGAAGAGTTTGTATCTCGTGATTGGGGAAAACAAATCATAAGAACAAAAGGACTTGTTTATTTTAGTGACAACACAAAAATGTCATTCATTTATGAACAAGCAGGAAAGCAAAAAATGCTCACCGAAAACGGCCCTTGGTATGCAACATACCCTAAAGCACAAGTTCAACAACTTCTTCAAATGGACGAAAAGTTTAGAAAAGATTGGGACGAAACTTATGGTGACAGAATGATTAAACTTGTTTTCATTGGTCAAAAATTAGATAAGAAAAAATTAATTGACGAATTAAATAAAATTTAATAAAAATGTTTAAAACATCAAAAAATCCCTTAAAATTAGGGATTTTTTGCATTTTTAATTAAAATAATTGAATTTTAAATATTTTTTTTATTTATTTTTGATTATTTTCTAAAAGCTTGTTGACATAACATTTCATAATATGTCGCAGGCTCTTCAAAGTCTTCTCTGCTTTCCTTTTTACCAACAGTGAATGTTGTTAAAATTTCTTTTAATCCTTTTTCCATGTTTTCATATAAAACCTTCAACTCATTTGCTTTGATTTTATATTTTCTCAATTCTTTTTCATCCAATCCTGAACAATGATAATCTAATTCTTCTTGATAATTTAATTCTGCAAGTCTTTGTTTAAATAGTTTCCTAAACTCCAAATCTGCAAGAATCATTTCGTTTTCTTTTTGCATTTGAAGATATTCAACAATTGTTTTTATATCTTCCAATTTGTAAACA
>JAZQYA010000050.1:0-5194 GCA_045633245.1 Candidatus Onthoplasma sp. | reverse complement strand
GATTCTTTATAAACTTTAATTAAATTTTTTAATCTTTTGCAATGGCACAACTTTATTTTCAACTAGTTGTATGTTTTGATAATAACATAGTTGAAAATTTTTGGCAAATAAATAATAAAAAAGTTATCCACTTTTTATTTTGAAATTGTGGATAACTATCTATTTTATAGTGGTTTAGCGAGCCTTAACTGGAAGAATTAAGAACACAAAATCTTCGCCTTCGCATGGAGTGATAACGCATGGTTGAATTGCGCTGTTAAGGTTCATTTTAACGTATGTGTTATCAATAACTCTCAAACAATCACTGAAGTATTTTGAGTTGAAAGAGATGTTAAGGTCTTCACCTTTAACTCCAACTGTAATATTTTCTTTTGTATTACCAATTTCACTGTTTGAAGTGAGCATTAAATTCTTTTCTTTAATATCGAATTTAACAAGGTTATTCTTATCAATACGTGATAAAACGCTTGCTCTATCAATAGCATCTTCGAGTTGTTCTTTGTTGATTGTTACAACGGTTGAAAAATCTTTTGGAACGATTTGTTTGTAGTTAATAAATTGACCATCAATAAGTCTGTTAACCACGATTGTATCACCAAGATCCACCATAATATTATTTGAATGAACATAGATCTTTATGTTGCCTTCGTTTCCCATCATTTTCATGATTTCATAAATATTTTTTCCTGGAATGATAATTTTGAAATCAGAAGTTGTGTTAACTAAAGTTTTGTTAGCAATTGAAAGACGACATCCATCAACCGCAACTGCACGGATATTTGTTCCTGTTGTTTCGATTAATATTCCCTTCAATATTGGACGACTATCATCTTGAGCAACAGCATAATAAACATTGTTTATAAGTGCTTTGAAATCTTCTTTGCTAATTTCAAAGAAATTATCTTTTTCAACTTCTTTGATTTGTGGGAATTCGCTGATTTCCATACATTGCAAAACACCTTCACTGTCAGTGTATGCTATTTTCAACTGATTCTTTTCATTGAGTTCACATTCGATTTGTTCGTTTGTTAATTTCTTAATATATTCACCAAATAATCTTCCTGGGACAACGGTTTCACCAGCATTGTCAACTTCGGCTCTAATTGTTTTTTCAACACTCATCTCAAGATCAGTAGCGGACAAAATAAGTTTATCTTCAGCACAAACCATTTTTATGCCTTCAAGTATTTGACTGGTTGTTTTGCTGCTAATAGCTTTAGACACAACACTTATTGCTTCGCTTAGTTCTAGCCCATCACATCTAAATTTCATTTTTTAACTCCTCTATTTTTCTTTTATTATAACCCAAATTCATTTTTATTTGAGCCCACCTGACTTTGTCCCCTACATCAAAATCATATTACAGCACTATACTACCAAAAGCAAGCAAACATGTCAAATCTTTTAGTCTATTTTTGTCAAAATTTTTAATAAATTTTATGCTCATTAGTTATCCACAAAATGTGTATAACTTTGACTCACTTTTTATTATATATATTTATATATTATATTTTTTTTAAATTAATTTTTTTTATTATTTTATTAATTAAATTTTATTTTATCAAATAGCTTAAAAATACTATTTTATAGGCAATTTCAGCGTTTTGAATGCTCATTTTATTTATCAAATTATTTAATTAATAAATAATATTATTTTATCAAAAAAATTAGTTAAAAAATAAATTTCTGCAGACGTACACACAGGCGATTTATTTTATATTTTTTTTAAGTTTTTGATAGTGTTTTTTTTATTGGGAACAGTGGAAATGTGGACAAGTTTTTAAAAATCAATATGTAGTGTTTTTTCTTTCAAAATTCGACATAAATAGCACAATTTTTTTCCACATTGAATGTGTTTAAGTTTGTGGAATTGAATGTTGATAAGCTAAAAAACAGTGTGGACAACTCAGTTTTTATCGCTCGCTTAGCCGATTTCTTGAATATGTTAACAATGATATGGCTAACCAAAAAAGCAAACTAAATGCTTCGAATGGAAAAGGAAGAAAAAAAACGAGATTGAAATCCCGTTTAATATTTTAGCAATCTAGATTTGATGTCATTAACAAGAGTTTTAACATGCGGATTAGTTTTCACCTGTCCACAAATCTTATCTCTTGCGTGCATAATTGTTGTGTGATCTCTTCCGCCAAGCAACGCACCTATCGCAGTTAGAGGAATATTTAGCATTTCATCGATAAGGTAAATGCATAGTTGTCTTGGTTCAACAATTTCTTTGTTTCTCTTCTTTCCAATAAGTTCTTCATGAGTGACTTTAAAGAAATCGCAAACTGTGTTAATAATCTTTTCAGCCGTTAGATCAGTTCTTTCAGTTTCACCATAATCTTTTAGTGCTTCGTAGGCATCATCTATTGTTGTGTGAGTTTTGCCTAACAAACCACTAAAGAAAACCACTTTTGATAATATGCCTTCCATTTCACGAATGTTGGTTCCTGTTTTATGAGCGATAAAGTCAACAACATCATCATCAACCAAATATCCTTCTTGGCTACATTTCTTTTTTATGATGGCAACTTTAGTTTCATAATCTGGTTCTTGAATATCTTGAATAAGACCAGAACTAAAACGTGAACGCAATCTTTCTTCAAGTTCACTCATTTCTTTTGGAGGACGGTCTGAAGCAATTATGATTTGTTTGTTATTTTGATAAAGTTCGTTATAAGTGTTGAAGAATTCTTCTTGAGTGCTAAGCTTGCCACGAATTGACTGAATATCATCAACCATTAAAACGTCAACGTTACGATATTTGTTCCTAAATTCTTGATTTGATTTTTCTTTACTGTTTTTTATTGATTCCACATAGTCGTTTGTAAACTTCTCGCAAGTTACATACAAAACATTTAATTCTGGGCGATTTTCATTTAAATAATTTCCAACAGCATGAAGTAAGTGGGTTTTTCCAAGACCAACTCCAGAATAGATAAACAGAGGATTAAATTTTTGACCAGGATTTTTTGCAACACTTTGCATTGCAGCACAAACAACTTGATTTGATTTACCAACCACGAAATTATCAAAAGTATATTTTTTATTAAACTTTGATTTTAATGTTGGTTGATCTTGTAAAATTGTGTCGAGTTCTTTTTCTTGTTTTCTTATGCTTTCCTCATATTCTTGTTTTTCAGTTATTCTAACAAAAGTGTACGGTGTAAATTCTTGACGAACGCATTTTGTTATTTTTTCAAAAATGCCTGGTTGCTTTGCTTGATTTTTTGCATTGACGCTTGGTGCAAGCAAAATTAATTCATCATTAGCATATTGAATTGGGGTTAACGTGTTAATCCACAAATCAAATGTTATAACCGTAACTTCGTTTTCAAGTTTGTTTAAAACTTTTTTCCATTGATCAAGTAAAAACATGGGCAACTCCTTATTATTTTTATTATACACTATTTTGATAAACAAGTCAATAGCATTGTGGATAACTTTCAACATCGACAAATTAAAATTTCGAAAACAACAAACCATGCAAATTGATAAGAATTTATATAAATTTTATAAAAAACAAATGTTTTAACGCTGTTTTTATTTTAAAAAAGCAAAATTTCACAAGAAAAAGAATAAAAAATTTTCATTTGGTCTAAATAAAAACTTTAATTAATTTAAGATATCCACTTTTGCACAATCAAAGTTATCAACCGTGAAGTTATATAAAAGTTAGTTATAAAAAATATTTTAAATAAAAAAAAGTGCACGTTGGCACTTATAATGATTTATCGATTTCTGGTGAGTTTTGAACACATCCAGTGTGAGAGATGCGTTCACGGTTTATGTCTGCTTCAAAAGAACAATCGGGATTTAAACATAAATAGGTGTGAGAATAATTAATATATGTCACAACACCATTACAGTCTGGACAAAACCCTGCAACTCCTTCATGTTTTATTTTGAAATCATATTGAATTAATCTTCCTTTCTCCATTTTAATTTTTTCTGTTAATTTTTTAATCATACTAATCCTTTTCAATCTTTATATATTTTAATTACTGACTTTGCCATTAATAATTTTTTTTGTGCTGAAATTTAAATTTGTTTTTGGTATTGCTGTGCAAGAAATAAAAGTTTGATATTTATCTGTCATATTTAGAAGACGTTCCTGTCTGTCCGAATCAAGTTCACTTAAAACATCATCAAGAAGAAGAATTGGATATTCACCAATCTCTTCCTTTATCACTTCCATAAGTGAAAGTTTAACAACCAAAGCAACTGTTCTTTGTTGACCTTGACTCGCATAATGCTTTGTGTCTAAATCGTTTATTTTAAAAATTATATCATCTCGATGTGGACCTATGGTTGTGTAGCCTAATTCAATTTCTTTATCAATAGATTTTTCAAACTGTACATTTAAATCTTCTTTTATTGATAAATTTTCTTTTGTGGAATATGAATATAAAATATCTAAATTTTCATCAATTGTTATTGTTTTGTGTATGTTTTTTGCAATTTCCGATAGTTTTTCAATAAATTTTAATCTTTTATTAATGATTTTTTCAGCCGTATCAATAAGTTGTGGTGTAAATAATTTTAATTGCTCAATCTTACTTTCACGAGAATCTAAACTTTTTAAAATTTGATTTCGCATTTTTAGAATGCGATTATATTTCATTAAATCATAAAGATAAGTTTTATCAAATTGACTAATTGAAACATCTAAAAAGTTTCTTCTATCTTCAGGAACTTCTTTAATAAGTTTTAATTCATCTGGACTAAAATAAACCACTGATAATGTGCCAACAAGTTCAGTTAGTTTTAAAATATTAAGGTTATTTATTTTGATCGATTTTTTATCAGATTTATCTAAATACATTTCAATTGTTTTATTTCCGGCAATGGTTGAAAAATTTACTCCCACTTTTGCTTTGTTTTGATTGAAACGAATTATTTGTTTATCTTTACTGTTCTTGGGGCTTTTACCAACACTCAACAAATATATGCTTTCCAACATATTTGTTTTTCCTTGAGCGTTAGATCCAACAATGAAATTTAAACCATCATTAAAATTAGTTTTTGCGTAAGTGTAGTTTCTAAAATTATTAAGCTCTAAACTGTTTATTTTCATTCTGAAGTTATTATATAAAAATAAAAAAAAGTTGTCAATTTATTAAGTTTGCAACAAAACAAATTTTAGTTAATAAATTTGTTTTTTCTTTAAATTTTTATTAAAATTTTAAAAAAT
>JAZQYA010000049.1:0-5286 GCA_045633245.1 Candidatus Onthoplasma sp. | reverse complement strand
GGAAATGTTTAGCGGTTTAGAAGAAGGGTTGGTTGAAGCAAAAGAACAATTTCCTCAACTTTTGGAAAAATTATATTCGATTAATCCTAATGCTAGATATATTTTCACAACAGTATATAATCCATATCGAGGATTTGGTGTTACATACAAAAATATGTATACATTTCGGCATACGTTTTTCGACAAATACACGATAGAAATACCAATTAGTGAATCGTTGGTTTGTGAACAGATCGTTAAGCAAGAACGTGTTAACATGATGGATCCTGTGGCGCATGCCTATATTACGGGAGAAGCTCGAACATATAATTTGGATGGCGGAACTTACACTGTAGATCCAGAAAAAGGGTTGAATGAAATTATAATTGAGAGTATAGAGAAATTCATAACAAATAAAAACACAAACAACTTTATGATAGTTGATGTTGCCTCAGCTTTTCAAAATCTACCAAATTCACCAGCTCTTAGCGATTCAGATGAATTTAGGGGTGGAGCAGGAACAAGCAGAAACGATAAAGGTGTTGTTAATGCTTGGCTTAACAAAGAATGTGGAGTTGTTCAAGAAATTTATCAAGTTGGACTTAAAATGGATTGGGCTGGTGTTTGGGTGGATTTTGCAGAAGTTTTGATTTATGAGATTATTGAAGAGACTGTAAAGAATCTATTCGAATGGGACGGTTATACTTGGGATGAATTTTTTGCAGATGCATATGAGGTTGCAACTAAATCAATAGCAGAGTTTACTAGAAGTATGGCTGAAACAATAAGGCAAGAAATGGTTAAAGCGGTAGATCCGCATCCAACACCTAAGGGACAAGCAACTTTTGCTAACATGTTTATGCAGGATGTTAAATATGTTAAGTTCAATCCTATGGGTGGAGCATTAGCTAAACAAGGTGAAATAACTCTAACTGGTCAAAAAGTTGACAGACCATCAAATCCAACCAGAACAGGTTATTCATTTGTGGGATGGTATAAAGAAAGTTCTTACGTAAATGCGTGGGATTTCGATTCAGACACCATCACACAAACAGGAACAACACTCTACGCAAAATGGGAACCAAATATTTATAAGGTTACTCTAAACAATCAAGGAGCAACAAGCGCGGGAACAACTGAATATTGGTATAAATATAATACGGTCATTAATGGTGTGTATTATTATACAAACGCAGCTTGCACTGTTGCATTGGCGAACTACACAATCACTAAACCAACAAAAACAGGATATACTTTCCAAGGTTACTTTACTGAAACAAATGGAAATGGGACTCAATACGTGGATAAGGATGGGGTTTGTGTTAATAATATTTATAGCAATGTTCCAAACAACTCAACGTTATATGCGTATTGGACAATAAATAGTTACACTTTAACTGTTAATCCCAATGGTGGAGAGACGTATAAAAACATAATAACACCATCGACCATTGCAAAAGATTGGGCGACTTCTGCAGGAAATCAAGGTTTGTTGATTTCATATAACGCTGCAACAGGGACCTACACATATTCAAGTGCAACGGGAGACGCTTATCAAATGGCGCTGATTGAAGCGCAGATGACATCTGGAAAGCAGTATGTTTTGCACGCTATTCTGTCAACAAACTCTGCGTTGCCAGATCAGTCGGTTAGATTTTATTATTCTGTTAATGGCTCAGGACTGAACGAAGCTTATGCGCAAAGCATTGGTGTTGGGGAATCGCTAATAACAATGAAATTGCCCGCTCAAACAGGAAAGTTTATCACAAGATTTGATAACGACACGAACTCTTCGGCAACACTTAAAGAATTCTGGATTTCTGAAAAGACCACAACAAATAGTAGTTACTCTCAAACTTTAGTTTTTGGCGAATATTATCAAATTCCAAAACCAACAAGAAATGGTTACACTTTTGCTGGTTGGGATGTTTCGGGTGGAGTGACAATAACTGAAAATGGAGTTGTTCGTTTGTCGGATAATGCAACACTTACGGCAAAATGGACAGAAAATATTTACACTGTAAACCTTGATGCAAAAGGTGGCTCTGTAAGCCCAACAAGTTTGACGGTTAAATATGATGGTAAATATGGAACAATTCCAACACCAACTCGAACAGGTCACACATTCTCAGAATGGCGTGTAAATTTGTTTGATCCTAATACGATCACAACAGGTTATGAGTTTAGCTCTGACAAAATTGTTGCAAACTCTGCTTGGTTTATTTCTGATTATATAAGAGTTGAATCATATGTTTCAATCACTTTAACCAATGCGGGTTCAAGAATTCATTATTATGATAAAAACAAAAACCTTATAAGTCATGAAGCAGGCTCTCAATTTACAACACCATTAAACACTGCTTATATTAGAATTAATGGCAAAATAGAAAATATAAACAGTATCACTGCTGAAAGACCAATCAATCATAACTCAATTGTGGGAATTTCTAAAAATCACACAATTTATGCAAAATGGACAATAAACACCTACACATTAACGGTAACCAATGGCTATTATTATTCACGTAGCAACAGAAAAATTTCTATTGAGTCAAATGCTGGAACTTTAAGTAAAACATCAGTTGGAAATGGAGAAATATTTACGTTGCAACATACTTATTCAACTTCGCCAGTGACTATCACACTTTCTCAAAATGATGGACATGTTTGGTTATACATCGGGTCTGCTCAAAACGAGGGAAACCTTACTGTTAGCAATAACTGGACACCATCTTCAAATTGCACGGCAACATGGTATTATCGTGAATTCTTGGATATGAAAGCGACAGCGGGAAGAGGTGTTGCAAGTGCAAATTGGAATTCGAATTCATGGGGCAGCAAAGGTAATGCTGATGGCAGTGTTGGAATAATGCAAGCATGTTGGGTGACATTTTATTGTACTGTTAATAATGGATACACTTTTGTTGGCTGGTATGATCAAGCTGGCGCATTGGTGTCAAATTTACAAACTTTCACAGATCCAAGCTTTTCTAGAGATTATATCTTAACAGCGGTGGCAGAACCTAATTCATATCAAATCACATTTGATGAAAATGGTGGTAATCCGGTTGAAGACATTGCTGATTATAACGTTGAAAGCAACATCACTCTTCCAGCGCCAACAAGAACGGGGTACACATTTGATGGATGGAAATTAAGTTCGGCTGTTGGCAATTGGAACGCTCAGACTTATACGGCAGGAGAATATAATGGAAAATATGGAAGTTTAAATCTTGTGGCTCAATGGCAAGTTAACACTTATACAATTGTATTGAACACAAATAACGGAAAAAACCTGTCTGTTTTAATTAAATCGATTTTATACGATGATTATCCAAAATTGCCAACAATAGAAAGGCTTAACTTAACATCAGGAAATATTTTCGAATTAAAAGGTCATTCTTTCAAGGAATGGTCAACAGTCATAGGTGAAACAACTTACACATATTCAGATGGCGAAACAATTTATGACAAGTTGGCAACAGAGCAAGGTTCAAGCGTAAATTTATATGCGCAATGGAAACCAAATAAATACACTGTAACCCTGGAAAAAGGAAATGGCATATCAAGTGTTAGTGGTGGCGGAACTTTTAATTTTGGAACGGAAATTACAGTTTCTGCAACCTTAAGTGGTGATGGATATTCATTTGTTAACTGGGAAATTGTTTCTGGAACCATCGAAAGAATTAACTCACTTGAAGCAAGAGAATTAAAGTTCAAAATTCAAGAAGATGTTACACTGAAAGCTGTTGCGAAACCAATAACAATTACAATAAAATTAGATCCTGTTGGTGGTGTTTTCTCAGATGGAACTTTGTCTAAAAATGTAAAAATTTCTTACGGCTCAAAATACGGATCCCTTGAAAACCCAACACGTGTTGGATATTCATTTGTAGGATGGTTTACAAGTATTAGTGGTGGCACAAAAATAACTTCAACAACAGAAATGTTACAAACTGCTAATCACACATTATCTGCCCAATGGAAAGCTTTATCTTACACTGTGACATTTAAGCCGGAAGGTGGAACTATTAGTGGTGCTAAAACAAAAGTAGTTGTTTATGATTCAAAATATGGTGAATTGCCAACAGCGACATTAACCGGATATAAATTCATTGGTTGGTTCACAAAGTCATCTGGGGGAAACATAATCACAAAAGATTCAAAAGTGGAAATTGCGGAAGATCATGTTCTATATGCTCAATGGGAAGCAATTACTTACACTGTGACATTTAAGCCAGAAGGTGGAACTATTAGTGGTGCTAAAACAAAAGCAGTTGTTTATGATTCAAAATATGGTGAATTGCCAACAGCGACATTAACTGGATATAAATTCATTGGTTGGTTCACAATGTCATCTGGGGGAAACATAATCACAAAAGATTCAAAAGTGGAAATTGCGAAAGATCATATTTTATATGCTCAATGGGAAGCAATTACTTACACGATTAGCTTTAACGCAAATAGTGGAACAGGTTCAATGAGCGCTATTGCGGCAAAGTATGACCAAAATGTCACTCTTCCAAAATGCCAATTCACAAAACAAGGTTATTATTTTAGTTCGTGGAATTTGGCAGCAGATGCTAGTGGACAAGGATATGCAGATCAAGCAGATGTGATTAATCTAGCAACCACTGCAACCACTGTAACACTTTATGCGCAATGGTTGCCAGAGAGTGGAATAACATATAAAGTTAATCACTACCAAGAGAAAATTGGTGTGGATTTGGTTGGTGGCACTGAAATAAATGCGGCTGATTGGGAATTTGTTGAAGATGAGACAAAAGAAGGAACAACAGACGAAACAACGAATGCGCCTCATAAAACATATAACGGATTTACTATTTTCTTTAAAGAAACTAAAAAAATAGTCGGCGATGGCTCAACTGTTGTTAACTACTATTACTCAAGAAACACTTATAATATAATTTTGATTGCAGGAACAGGCGTCACAAATTTAGTTGGTGCTGGAACATATGATTTTGGTTATGAAGTGTCAATTGATGCATCAATACAAAACGGTTTTGAGTGGTCACATTGGGAAAAAGATGGAACAGAGTTTTCAACGGACAAAAATTTCAAATTTAAGATGTCTGACAACGAAATTACCTTAACAGCAAAAACAACAGTAGAACAATACACGATTATTCTAAATAACACAATTAAAGGATTGACAGCAGATGATAACACATTTACAGGAAATTACAATTACGAAGAAATAATAGATGTTAATGATTTGTTCGAAGGGATGACATTAACTGATAATATCTCAGGAGATTTAGTTAGCGATCAACAAAAAGGATATTT
>JAZQYA010000048.1:0-4020 GCA_045633245.1 Candidatus Onthoplasma sp. | reverse complement strand
TTGGCGGACACAAACAATCTGTTGCATGAGTTTTAAATGTGTTTTTTACTATCCTATCTTCTAACGGATGGAATGTTATTATACATAGTCTACCATTTTTATTAAGTTTAAGCAACATTTTTTCGACAGCAACAGGCAAATCATTTAATTCATTATTAACTTCAATTCTTATTGCCTGGAAAACCTTATTGCATAAACTAGGCTTATTTTGGAATTTTGGTGGATAACTGGACACCACAATATCCCTAAGCTCAAAAGTGGTCTCTAATGGCTTATTTTCGCGAAATTTAACTATCTTTCTTGCAATTTGTTTTGAGTTCTTTTCTTCGCCATATAAAAACATGATTTTTGCCAAATCCTGCTCACTATAAGTGTTAACAACTGTGTAAGCATCAAGTTCTTGAGTTTTGTTCATTCTCATATCTAACCTAGCATCTCGCATAAAACTAAACCCGCGTTCAGCTGTGTCTATTTGATAACTGCTAACTCCAAGGTCTGCCAAAATGCCATCAACACCTTCTATTTCCAACTCGTTCAAAACATTGTCAATATCAGTAAAATTACGGTTTACAAAAGTAATTTTATTCAAATGGTCTTTTAATCTTGTTTTTGCAAAAGTTAAAGCATCGGTGTCTTTGTCAAAGCAAATCAATTTTCCCGTAGTTAATTGTTTTGCAATTTCAAGCGAATGTCCGCCACCACCAGTTGTGCAATCCACGTAAACACCGTCAGGTTTAATATTCAACCCGATAATACTTTCTTCTTTTAAAACTGAAATGTGTTTGAATTCCATATATTTTCCTTTTGATTGGTTTTTGCCCGCAAGGAAACAAGCAAAAGAAAATTATTAATTTATCTCAGCACGAGATACAACTCTATAATTTTTTTCCTATTTATTCCCTTATTTCAACCAACTGATTTTTAACCGCATCACAACTTGTTAGGTAGTATTTAACACCATTAATCTCGTTATATAACATCTTTGGATTAACATAGCCATGAAGATGCCCAAACACAACAATTGAAACGCCGTTATCTTCAATAAGACGAGTATATTCACTTGGCTCAACTTTATTATTAAATGGCGGATAATGTGTTATAAAAACAATTTTTTCGTTGTTGGTTTGCATCTTTTTTGCAGCCTTAAGTGATAAGTCTGCCCTTATCACTTCCCTTGCGTAAATCCTTCGATTTTCATCTGTGTTAAACTTGCCCTCAGGGATTAACCAACCACGATTTCCGCAGAAAATATATTGACCAATTTTAATTGCGTCGTTTTGAAGTGCATAAACATTTGGCGGAAGTTTTTCCCTAACTTTACTCAAACTGCTCCACCAATAATCGTGATTTCCTCTAATGATTATCTTTGTCCCTTTAAGTTGATTTAAGAACTCAAAATCTGGAGCAACCTCTTCAAGTTTCATTGCCCAAGAGTAATCTCCAGCCAAAATCACAACATCTTCATCAGTAACTTTATCATTCCAATCAACAACAATTTTATCCAAATAGTCATGCCAAACAGGGCCGAATATGTCCATCGGCTTAGTGTTGTTAATATCAAGATGTAGGTCACTAATTGAATAAATTTTCACGGAATATTCCTTTTATGCTATATAATTTAACAAAATAATAGTAAATTGTCAAATATTTATATATTTTACAAATAATCTTTTATTTTTTTAGGCATTTTTCAAGTTGAAAGAAATAAAATCACAAAAATTTGAATATGTGAATAAAATAATATTGTATAGATTATTAGGAGGTTTTAAATGTCTTTTTACACCGAGGCAAGACCAGGAATTTTCCCAGGTCAAACAAATAATATAACCAATGGACTTTGCGAAAGAATCTGCATTCAAGCAACCAAGGTTTTTGACGCATGTTTAAATCAAACACAAATTGAAAATTATTCTTTAACTCTCACAAACTTCAATCCCGCAAACCCTGTAGCACCACTTTCATTTATTAGCGGAAATTCAGCCGGAAATAATGCAACTGTTACAAACCTAATCATCACTCGATTTGACGACAGACCAAACTTTGCACGAGTTCAAGCCGATGTTAATATACCAGTAACAGTAACCTACACTGATGCAAATGGCACACCAGGAACAGCAACTGGAACAGTGACAATTTCTCAAGATGTTGTTTTATACATTCCACAACCAAGTTTAACCCCAATTAACGTTATAGCATTTGGAAGTGTTGTTATTGCCGGTGCAACATATAATCCAACAACTGGTGGATTCACAATTAACGCATGCATAACAACAATTTTAAAAGTTGTTGCAGTTGTAGATGTACTTGTTCCAAGTTATGGATATTGCCCAATTCCACCTTGCACACCTTTCCAAACTGAAGATCTCTGCCCAGGACTATTCAACCTACCACTTTTCCCAACGGCAGTTTCACCTCAATCAACAACTAATAATAGATAGTCTTGATTTGTTACCACTCACTAAAAGCCATGCTAATCGTTCGTGTAATCAAATCTCGCCTTAAGATTTTACAAATAAAACTAAATTTCTCAAAAAAAAAGAGCCGAACGGCTCTTTTTGTTTTTATTAAATTTTTGCTTTATAAGTGATGTCACCCATTCTGCAAGTTGGAACGTAACCTGCTGGAGCATTAATTAGATCTGGAATTCTGTTCACAATGCTCGCACAAGTCATTTCAACTGTTGCAGGACGATTAACTGTTACAGTTGTTGTTGGCTCACCTTCAACTGTCCAAGTGTTAGAATCGAATTCATCTGGAGCATAAACTTTTCCAATACATTCGCTTTCAATCTCAATTCCTTCTTTAGTTTTTGTTGTAACAACTGCACTCATACCTGTTGCCATACCCTTTTTAACTACCATTCCAAGCGTTGTTGAATTAAGGTTTTTCTTTGCAACATGAGGAACGCATTTTTGAGTTTGACTAACAACATGAAGTCCAAGATATTCAGCAAGCCAGCCATTAACATTCCACATATATGAAGGATTGAATTCTCCCCTATTAATAATTTCTTGACGTCTTTTTTCACTCATTCTATCAGCTGAAGCAACTTCTTTGTCAAATTCTTCAAGCGTTAAACCAGCACCATGTGCTTTAGCAAGAGCAATTCCGTAATCTTCAACATTATAAGAACTGCTTCCTTTAATTTTAATAACTTTTTGAGTTGTTCCAGCAAGGGCTGTGATTAAACTTCCCCATGAAACGTCTTGATAACCGCTTCCTGTGATTGTACAGTTATTTTTCTTTGCAACTTTATCAATTGCTTTTGTCATAGCCGGAGAAGAATTCATTGGATAGAACGCTTCTTCACAAGTTGTGATTGCATTAACACCACATTTTGCACAAGTCAT
The DNA here is from genome assembly GCA_045633245.1 of Candidatus Onthoplasma sp. Classification (GTDB taxonomy): domain Bacteria; phylum Bacillota; class Clostridia; order Christensenellales; family UBA1242; genus Onthoplasma. The sequence goes on along the minus strand of JAZQYA010000048.1, from coordinate 670 downwards.
AAGAACATCATAACAATCTCTGAATAAACTCATTGTTGTTACAATTGCAACATCTGGTTTTAACTCTTTTAATTTATCTTCCAATTCATTAACGTGATAAATTGTTGCCTTATATTTTTTTTCACCACCTAAAATGACATTAATATCTTGTCCTAGGATATCTGGATTAACATCAAATCCCGCAACAACCTTTCCGCCTTTTTCCATAACGTAACGCATTGTGTATAAACTCATTTTACCACAACCAATTTGAACAACTTTTGTCATATTTTCACCCCTTTTATTTAAGAAAAACTTGAATTTTTCCTTTTAATACTTTTATTTTATCACTTTAAATCAAAAAAACAAAATAATTTAAATAAAATTTTTAAATTTCAACAAAAAATGTGGAATTATTTCCACACTATTGTTTCTTTATTAATTTTACCCATCCAAATATTCATCTAATAATTTCTCAATTTTTTCAACGCCTTGTTTCTTGAGTGCACTTGTTGCGATTATTAAATCTTTATTGAAACGGATTTCTTTTGAGATTTTGCTCATGTTTAGGAAAACGTCACTTCGTGAAATTTTATCGGTTTTTGTCATAACTATAACCGCTGGAATTTCTTGAGTTGCAAGATAATCAAGCATTTGCTTATCAAGTTCGGTTGGCTCTAATCTGCTATCC
>JAZQYA010000047.1:0-2341 GCA_045633245.1 Candidatus Onthoplasma sp. | reverse complement strand
CCTTTTAAAATAATAAATAACATAATTTTAAATCTTTGTATTATCAAAGGTTTGTTGGTCTATTACAAACACGCCTTTTTCTTCATCGTAAATAATGATATCTTCAACATAAGGAATTTGATATGAAAAAACCCCTACCTTAATTGTTAAAACCACACTTGCGCCATAGTCATCATAATCAACCATGTATCCAATTTGCTCACCTTTTTCATTCATTACAGGTTTGTTGAGTAAATCTGACATATAAAGTTTATCTTTAAACTGAGGATATAGATCTCTATCAATATAAATTGATTGATTTCTAAACTTTTCAGCAGTGTCGATATCTGGAATAACATCAAACGTTACAATGTAAAAATCCTTGTTCAAATTTTGAACATTCTTAACATTTGCTTTTGCTCTTTTTTCTGTTATCATTACATCCTTAAAAGTTGAAAAATGCTCATCAACATAGCACTCCACTTTCACAGCACCCTTAATTCCATGTGGGCGCAAAATCTTTCCAATTTCTAATAAGTTCATAATCTTTCCTTTGTTTCTCCTTCTTGATAAAATTGTTTTGCCTTATCGTAAAGTTCTTGTTTTAAAAATTTTTTAGATTGATTACTACTTGTAAATAAATCTAGAACAAAATCCTTATCATAGTATTCTATTAAGAATTTTGTAATTAAATAATAACCATTATAACAACTTTTCGTAACATCAGTTTCCAAAAGTTCCTCTAAAGTAAAATCAAAAATAATATCTTGTTTTTCTCTTTGACCACTTAAATAAACAGCAATACCCTCTCTTAAAAATTTAGCTGTATTTCCATTGTTATTTTGAATATTGTATAACTTATTAATATAGTGAACATACTCATGAACTAAAGTTTTTTTATAGTATTCAACTGCATCGAAATAGTCTTTCTCCTTAAATGAATGAGTGGTATTTTTATAATCATTAATTGAAAGATAATTGATACAATTCTTCTTTTCACTATAACCACCAATGGCCCATTTAGGAACAACAAAATCAACATTTGTGTTACTATGAGACATATGAATCTCATCAAATTCTTTTTTGGTTGGAATTATGTTGATCAAAAGTTTTTCTTTTGGCAATATAACATTGAAAAATTGAATAATCCTTTCAGCTTGAGAATCTAAATGAATAATTAAATCTTCTATTAAACAATTATCATCTTCTTTGTAATTAAATATTGCATATTTACTTACTTTTTGTATTGCTTTATTATTCATAACATTTACAAAATCTCCATTTTTGTTATTATAACACAAAACTCTTTTCAAGAAAACAAAAATGCGGAGATTAGTCCGCATTTTCTTCTTTTTCATCAAATTTGATAACCATACGTTTATCGTTGCTTGTTGACTTAACAACTGTTCTGATTGCATTTGCAATACAGCCACCACGACCGATAACACTGCCTAAATCTTTGCTATCAACTTTAACTTTGAAAACCTTGGTCTTACCTTGATTTTCAGCTGTGATTTCAACCGCATCAGGATTAGATACAAGATTTTTCACAATGTACTCTAAAATTTCTTGCATAGCCTACTCCTTATGCTTTTTTCTTTTTGTTGTTAGTTTTTGGTACGCTATTACCTTTAACTTCTAAAACGCCAGCATGTTGCAATAAAGTTTTAGCAGTTTCAGTTGGTTGAGCACCATTTTTAAGCCATTTTTGAGCTAACTCATTGTTGATTTTGATTTCAGCTGGGTTTTTAAGCGGATTATATGTTCCGATTTGTTCGATATATTGACCATCACGAGCCACTCTAGCGTCTGCAACAACAACACGATAGAATGGAGATTTCTTATCACCCAAACGAGTTAATCTGATTTTAATTGCCATGTTTAAATACTCCTTTTCGTTTTTTTGATATCGTTAGTATAGCACATAAAAACACAGCTGTCAAGTAGTTTTACCTTACATTTTTTATTTTTTTAGAATTTTATAATATTTGTTCAAAATTGCATACATTTTTTTATTTTTGGATTGACAAAGAAATTATACTTTGTTATAATGCGATAATCGAGGTAAATAAATGAATTTTTTAACTAAATTAGCGACTAGATGTGAATATCGCAGAACAATCAATCACACCAATTTAATTTGTGAACAGGCGTCAAAATGTCTTGATCCGTTGCTTGGAGCATATCTCTCTATTATTGTTTATAATGATTATGATAGCTATTGTTTCTCACCTGAATATGTGTCTTCCTCATTGCATAAACTTGATATGTATATAAACCAATTAGATCATTTAACAACTTCTTTGTCATATGAACTTAGGGAAACATTCCCAAAATCTAAAAAATTTGCAAGATTATACAA
>JAZQYA010000046.1:0-17985 GCA_045633245.1 Candidatus Onthoplasma sp. | reverse complement strand
TTTACTATACTTAATTTTAAATATTAACTTATTTTTCCTATCTTAATTTAATAATCCACAAGGAGTGTGTATGAATAAATTTAAAGTTGGTGCAGAAATAACAAACTATGGAGAAGTTATGAACTTGATTATTAATCTTATTAACAGATGTGATAAATTCAATTTAAATCTCATTCTTGATTTAACATTGAATTATCTCGAGGGTTCTTCTCTAGATTTTTCTAAAAAGGACATTAGCCGCATGGTATATAGTATTTTAGAAACGATGCAAAAACATGGATATCTTAATTGTAAAGATGATGAATATATTACAACCAACAAAACAATGACTTTAGAAGATTACTATAATCACATTCATGCACAATCAATTATGCTATAATAATTTAAAACGAATGTATTTTTATGCAACAATAAAATGAATTATTGTGAAAAAATGTTAAAAAATTTCAAAAAACAATTTTAACAAAAAAAAAGACCAAATTTGGTCTTTTTTATTTTATATTTTGGTTTGTCTTTTGCATTATTTGATGCTTAAATTATTTACACATATACACTTGTCCCGTTTGAAGGCAAATACTGCCCAAATCGGTTCTTTCTTTAAATTTGTCTTTCAAATAATACAATGCTTAAATCATAATATACTTTTTTTAAAATTAAATCAATTCAATTATTGCCATTTGAGCATTGTATGGAAACTAGTTCCATATAGTTTGCTTCGCTGTCTCTCACTGAGTTAATTAGATTAACTCGATGATAGCCATCTCAGCGTTATATTACATATAACTTTCTCAATGTCTTCTAATTGAGTTTAATTAAATTAACTCAATTATTGCCATTTCGGCGTTATCACCCTTACGGATGCCAACCTTAAGGATACGAGTGTATCCACCTCTTTGACCTAATTCTTTTGCACGAGCATCGTATTTAGGTGCATAGATGTTGAAGATTTTTTCCAAAAGAGGGTGTTTGATCTTTTCAGTTCTAGCGATGAAGTCAGCCTTCTTTTCACCTGGTTTACGTTGTTCTTTAACAGAATAAACCTTAGACATAATCTTTCTACGTGCAACTAGTTTTTTAGGTCCATCATTCATAACTTCACGAGTTACTTTTTCACCTTTTGCATTAACAGTTTGTTTTTGAACTGTTACAACGTCTTCATAACTGTTAATAGCAAGAGTTAAGATTTTTTCAACATAACTCTTCAAAGATTTAGCTCTTGCAAGAGTTGTTTCGATTTTACCTTTCCAAAGAAGATCTGTTGCTTGATTTCTCATGATTGCCAATCTTTCTTCAGTTGGGCGTCCTAACATTTTAACTTTCACGGTTCTTTCTCCTTTATAGATTTTTAATAGTTTTCATTGCCTTCAAGGACAATACCATAAGATTCAAGTTTAGCAATAACTTCTTCCATAGATTTAGCACCCATGTTACGAACCTTCATCATTTCACCTTTAGTTTTCTTTGCAAGATCACCAACAGTGTCAATTCCGGCACGCTTTAAGCAGTTATAACTACGAACACTTAATTCCATTTCCTCAATAGGTTTTTCGAACAATTTAGTTCTTTCATCTTCTTTTCTTGCCACTAGGATGTTCATTCCGTCCATACCTTCAACAAGTTCAATAAACATAGTAGCATAATCATTCATTAACTTTGCAGACAATGCAACAACTTCTTTTGCACTAACAGTTCCACGAGTTTGAACATCCAAAACGAGTTTATCATAGTCAAGACTACGACCAACACGGCTTGATTGGACTTCAAAATTAACACGTTTAACAGGTGTGAACAAAGAGTCTATTGCAATATAATCAACTTCATCAGAGAAACCTTTGTTAAGGCTTGCTGGAACGAAACCTCTGCCACGTCCAACATAAAGTGTCATATCAAGGTCAGCATCATCATCACAAGTGCAAATTAATTGTTCTGGATTAAGAATTGAAATTCCATCCTCACAAATTAAATCTTTTGCATAAACAACTCCTGCACCTTTCTTTTTGAAAGTGATTGTTCCTTTGAAATCTTCATCTTTACTTTCAGTTCTAACAGCAACAGCCTTCAAATTTAAAACAATATCTGGAACATCTTCTGTAACACCTTTAATTGTTGTAAATTCATGTAAAACATTTTTTATTTTAATACCAACAATTGCAGCACCTGGAAGAGATGAAAGCAATGTTCTTCTCAACATGTTTCCAATTGTAATTCCAAAACCTTTTTCCAAAGGTTCCACAGTGATTATTGCATGAGCGCCATTTTCTTGTTCTTCTAAAAGTATTTTTGGTTTTTCGATTTCCATCATAATTTATTTCTCCTATTATCTTGAATAATATTCTACGATCAAGTGTTCTTGGATTCCCAAGTCAATGTCTTCTCTTTCTGGAAGAGCCAACACCTTACCAGTTAAAGATTCAGTGTTGAATTCTAACCATTTTGGAGTGTTAACTTTAAGTCCTTTCAAACTAGCGAACATTTCAAGACTTTGCTTGCTTTCTTTGATTGCAATAACATCACCAACTTTAACTTGGTATGAAGGAATGTTAACTTTTCTACCATTAACAGTGATGTGACCATGGTTAACGATTTGTCTTGATTCAGTTCTAGACACACCAATATTCATACGATAAACCACGTTATCAAGTCTTAATTCAAGCATTTTAAGTAATGCAAAACCTGTGCTTTCTTTACCAGCAGCAGCTTTTTCATAACAATTTCTAAATTGTTTTTCAAGAACGCCGTAAATTCTGCGAACTTTATTCTTTTCACGCAATTGCAAACCATATTCAGAAATTTTCTTTCTTCCAGCACCATGTTGACCTGGAACAGTTGGGCGTTTATCGAATGAACATTTTGTTAAACATCTTTCGCCCTTTAAGAAAAGTTTGCAACCTTCTCTACGACATTGCTTACAATCCGGACTAGTACTTCTTGCCATATTTTCCTCCTATAATCTTCTCTTCTTAGGTGGTCTGCAACCGTTGTGTGGGATTGGAGATACATCTTTAATCATTGTAACTTGCAATCCTGCTGTTCCAACCGCTCTAATTGCAGATTCACGAGCAACACCTGCACCCTTAACAAAAACAGCAACTTTTTGAACGCCAAATTTAGCAGCATTTGCTAAACATGTTTCAACAGCGTCTTGTGCTGCAAATGGAGTGGTTTTCTTTGCACCACGGTTTCCACGAGCACCAGCACTGCATTGTGCCAAAGCGTTTCCTTGACTATCTGTTAAAGTTACTAAAGTGTTATTTGCATTAGCAAAAATATGAACTTGTCCTTCACCATTGCTAACTAAAATTTTCTTTTTCTTTGTTTCTTTTTTAACAGCCATTATATTCTCCTTTTTAGATTGTTTGTATGAACTCGTTCAAAAACGAACAAGATCAAAAGGATGCATATATATCTTTCAAGATATATTACTCCTTATTTCTTCTTATTAGCTATTGTTTTCTTTGGTCCTTTACGTGTTCTTGCGTTTTGTTTGCTTGATTGTCCACGAACTGGCAAATTAGCAATGTGACGAAGTCCACGATAGCACCTAATTTCTTTCAAGCGTTTGATATCAAGAGCGACGTCACGTCTTTTTTCACCTTCAACAACGTAATTTGCTTCGATGTGTTTACGGATTGAAGCGATTTCTTCTTCTGTTAAGTCTTTCACTCTTGTGTCTGGATTAATACCAGTTGCAGCTAAAATCTTGTTTGAACTTGTTCTACCGATACCATAGATATAGGTAAGACCGATTTCAACTCTCTTTTCATTAGGTAAATCAACACCTGATATACGAGCCATGTTTCATTTCTCCTTTATAATTGTTTTCTTAATGAATTGTTTTCTCTTTGCGAGAAATTTTGTTGTTTTATATTTACTCACAATGTCAATATTGCCGCGAGACATTGTGCTTGTTTTCAAAATTGATATTAAGCAAAATTTCACTTTTCCTAATAACGCAAAGAAAAGCGAAATGTTTTCGCTTAAAAATTAACCTTGACGTTGCTTGTGTTTAGGTGATTTTGAACAAATAACCATAACTTTACCATTACGTTTAATTACTTTGCATTTTTCGCACATAGGTTTAACTGATGGTCTAACTTTCACTGTTGTTTTCTCCTTTACTTAGTTTTTATCTCTCCAAATGATTCTCCCTTTTGTTAAATCATATGGACTCATTTCAACTTTCACTTTATCTCCAACCAAAATTCTGATGAAGTTCGTGCGCAATTTCCCAGAAATATATGCAGTGATAATGTGATTGTTCATAATCTGAACCTTAAAGTTCATGTTGCCTAAAACTTCGACAACCTCACCCTCAGCTTCGATAACATCTTCTTTCGACATGTTTACTCCTTTATTTTATATGCTTTAATCAACTTGTGAATTTCAGCATTTGTTGTTAACGGCGAATTGACTTTTTCTAACAAATTGTCATCATGCGCCACTTTTTCTAGATGCTTTGGATTTTTTAGTTTTGGTTTTGTTTTTTCTCTATATCTACCATCTATTATAGCAATATATCCATTTTTGTCAATACCCACAACAATAAATAGTCGATTTTGGTCATGTCCACTTAATGACTTAACCACATCTCCAACCATAAAATTTAATTCCATAACACCCCTATAAAGTTAATATTTCAACACCATCTTTAGTTATTAAAACAGTGTTTTCATAGTGTGCACTAGCAAGACCATCAGCAGTTGTGACTGTCCAATCATTGTCTTCTAAATACACTTCTTTTTTGCCCAAAGTTGACATTGGTTCGATTGCCAAGGTCATACCTTCTTGAAGTACAACTCCTGAGTTATACTTGCCATAGTTTGGAACACATGGATCTTCATGAAGTTTTTCTCCAACACCATGCCCCACAAGTTCACGAACCACACCATAACCATTTTTTTCAAGATGAGCCTGAATTCTATGGCTTATGTGACCTAATCTTGAACCTGCTTTAATATCTTTAATGCCTTCAAAGAATGATTCCTTTGTGACATCAATTAATTTTTGTTTTTCTTTTGAGATATTCCCAACAGGAAACGTTCTCGCCGCATCAGCATGATAGCCTTCCCAAATAACGCCACAATCGATGCTAATTATGTCGCCTTCTCTTAAAGGAATATTAGAGCAGAACCCATGCACAACTTGGTCATTTAAACTTGCACAAATTGTGAATGGGAATCCCTCATAATTTAAGAAGGAAGGTTTTGCGCCTTGGGATAAAATATAATTATAGGCCAAATCATTAAGGCGCGAAGTGGTTTGGCCAGGAAAGATTGAGTTTTCAAGCAGGATAAGAGTCTCTTTCAAGATCTTACCTGCTTTTCTCATCTTTTCAATTTGTTCGTTATTTTTAATAGTTATACTCATTTAATACCTTCAAAACAGTGTCAAGAGTGACATCTTTATTGATTGACTCAACAGTTTCAACTCTAACACCTTGTTTTTTGTATTTTTCAAGCAATGGATAAGTGTCTTTTTCGAAAATTGCAAATCTCTTTTCAATTGATTCAAGAGTGTCATCACTACGATGAACCAATTCACCACCGCATTCAATGCAAACATTTGATGTTACAGCGTCTTTGCGAGTGATATAACCACATTTAGAACAAGTTAAACGATTTAACAATCTTTTGACTGCTTCTTCTTTTGGCAAATCTAAATGTATAACTAAGTCAACATTTGTGATTTTATCCAAAGCCTCCGCTTGTTCTAAATTCCTTGGAAATCCATCAAAGATTTTGATTGAGTTGTTATCTGTTGAAAGTTTGTTTTTAATTGTTGACATAACAATATCCATTCCAACAAGTTCACCACGATCAATAATTTTTTTGATTTCTTTACCAAGTTCTGAACCAGTTGCTATTTCATCTCTGAATAATTGTCCCATTGATACTAATGAGAATTCAATATGCTTTTCAAGACCGGCAACCAAAGTTCCTTTTCCACAACCTTGAATTCCGATTAAAACTATATTCATTTTTTATAACCCCTTATTTCAAGAACCCACGATAATTTCTCATCATCATTTGAGCTTCTAGTTGTTTGTCAAATTCAAGAGCAACTGAAACAACGATTAACATTCCTGTTGCACTGAATGCTGAATTTAATCCACCCAATCCCATTCCTGTAAATAACAATGTTGGAATGAGAGCCATAAACGCTAAGAATATTGCACCAAATAATGTAATTTTCTTATTAATACCATCAAGATATTGTGCTGTTGGTTTACCAGGTCTAATTCCAGGTATAAATCCGCCATTTTGTTGAATTTGTCTACTAATTTGTTCTGTGTCAAAATTTAACATGGTATAGAAATATGCGAAAGCTAAAATTAACAATGCCATAAGGATTGCATAAACCCAAGATCCGGCACCAACCCACTTATTCCACCAACCAATGAATCCGCCTTGAGCGTTTGGCCAGAACATGCTAAACAACATTTGAGGGAATGTTAAAATTGAACTTGCGAAAATGATAGGCATAACACCATTTGCATTAACTCTAATTGGAATATATGTTGATTGACCACCATACATTTTTCTACCCTTCATTTGTTTTGCATATTGAACGCCAACCTTTCTTTCTCCTCCATCAACAAAGACAACGAGAGCAAAGATAGCCACCAAAACAATCAAGAATAGAATAAGTTGCCAAATAGCTGTTTGAGCGTCTTTTCCACCATTTCCGATAGTTTTAAAGTTTGTCATAATTCCTGTTCCAGCAGATGATAAAATACCAACGAAAATTAAAAGTGACATACCATTTCCAATTCCGATTTCAGTGATTTTTTCACCAAGCCAAACAGTGAACATTGCACCAGCAACAAGCATTAATACAATTGCTGTGTATGCAACATATTGATTATTCCAGAAAATTTCCACATTGACATTTCCAGAAGTTCCAAAACCAACAGTAATACCGATGGCTTGGGCAACGGCCAAAATCAATGCTGCAACTTTCGTGTATTGATTTATTTTCTTTCTTCCATCAGCGCCACCTTCTTTGGCAAGTCTTTGCCAACTAGGAATTACTGCTGATAAAAGTTGAATAATAATTGAAGATGTGATATAAGGTGAAACACCAAGCGCCAAGAAAGAACCTTGACTCAACGCTCCACCACTTACCGAACTAAGCAAACCGAGAAAGGTGTTGTTAGAAACTTCGTCACTATAAGCACCTTGATTAATTCCCGGGATTGGTAACCAACAGCCAAGACGGTAGATAAACAATAATACTAATGTAAGAATGATTTTATTTCTTACTTCTTTTATTTTAAAAGCGTCAGCTAATGTTTTAAACATTATACCTCCTCTACACTGCCACCTTGTGCTGTAATTTTTTCTTTTGCTTGAGCTGTAAATTTATTAGCCTTAACTTTCAAAGCAACTGTAAGTTCACCGTTGCCAAGAATTTTAACGCCATCTTTTTCAATTTTTGAAAGAATACCTGATTCTAACAACTTAACTGCATCAACTTCAGTGTTTGCTTCGAAAATATTCAAAGAACTAACGTTAACAGTTGAATAAACCTTTTTGAATTTCGCATTTGTGAAACCCTTGATAGGTAGTCTTCTGTATAAAGGCATTTGTCCGCCTTCAAATCCTGGACGAACGCCACCACCTGAACGAGCGTTTTGACCTTTGTGTCCTTTACCAGAGGTTTTACCTATACCACTACCGATACCACGACCAAGTCTTTTCTTGCTTGTTCTAGCACCGTCAGCATTTTTTAAATCGTGTATATACATAATCCTCTCCTTTACGCTTCTTCTTCCACTTTTAATAAGTGTTTAACTTTGAAGATGCTACCTCTAATACAATCGTTATCAGGAAGAACTCTTGTTTGACCAAGTTTTTTGAAACCTAAAGCTTCAACGATTTTACCTTGATTTTTATTGAAACCAATAGCGCTCTTAACCCAAGTAACTTTTATTGTTTTAACTTGTTTCTTAGCCATAAGTCCTCCTAAATTTCTTCAACAGATTTTCCACGAAGCATTGCAACTTGTTCTTTAGTTCTTAATTGTTTAAGACCTTCTAAAGTTGCTCTAACAACGTTGATTTTGTCTGTTGAGCCATAAATTTTTGCTGTAATATCTGTGTAACCAGCCAAATCCAATACGATACGAGCTGCACCACCTGCGATCAATCCGCTACCAGGTTTTGAAGGAAGCATTTTAACCATAGTTTTTGCAAATTTACCTGTAACAGCGTGTGGAATTGTTCCGTTAACAACTGGAACAGAAATAACAGCTTTTCTTGCAGCCTTTCCTGCTTTTTCAATTGCAGCTGGAACTTCGATAGCTTTGCTTAATCCCATTCCAACTTGACCCTTTTTATTACCAGCAACCACAAGAGATGAGAAACTCATGTTACGGCCACCTTTAGTTGTTTTGTTAACACGACGGATTGAAACATTCTTTCTTTCAAATTCGTCTCTAACTTCTTCTCTTGGTCTTCTCTTGAATTCACGTTTTTGTTGTTCTGCCATAATTTCTCCTTAAAATTCCAAGCCAGCAGCTCTAGCGCCGTCAGCAAGTTCTTTTACTCTTCCAGTGTAAAGATATCCACCTCTGTCAAATACGACTTGACTAATTTTCTTTTTCTTTGCAAGTTTTGCGATTTGTTCACCAACAAAACGAGCAGCTTCTTTATTTGTCATTTTTGCAACTTTTGCTTTGATGTCTTTTTGAGTTGTGTTGCAAGCAACAAGAGTAATTCCTTTAACATCATCAATGATTTGTGCATAAATGTTGCTCAAACTTCTGTAAACACAGAGTCTTGGGCGTTGTGCTGTGCCAGCTAAGTCATGACGAAGTCTAACATGACGTTTTTGGCGTTGTTCATTTTTATTAATCTTTCCTATCATAACTTAACCTCCTACTTTTTCTTACCACCAGACTTACCAGCTTTCAAGATTACTGGTTCGCTTGTGTAGTGAATTCCATATCCGTGATATGGTTCCATTGGACGAAGGGCTCTAATTTTTGCAGCCATTGCGCCAACTCTTTCTTTATTTGCACCTTTAACAAGGATTGTTGTGTTGTCTGGGCATTCTAATGTAACACCATCAGCTTCAACAACTTCAACTGGATGAGATAAACCTAAATTCATAACAAGTTTGTTACCTTGTTTGTTAAGTTTGTAACCAACACCTTTAACTGTTAAAGATTTTGTGAAACCTTCTTTCACACCAACAACCATGTTGTTGATTAATTGTCTATAAAGACCTTGTTTTGCATTACTATCTTTTGATTCATCATTACGAACAACCAAAACTTCATTGTTTTCAACTTTAATTGTTACGTTTTTTGAAACTTCTTGAGTTAATGTTTCTTTTGCACCTTTAACAGTAACAACTTGACCATTAACTTCAACAGTAACTCCTGCTGGGATAGCGATAGGTAATTTTCCGATTCTTGACATAACTACCCTCCTACCACACGTAAGCGAGCACTTCGCCGCCAACGTTTAATTTTCTTGCATTTTTATCAGTGATAATACCTTTGCTTGTTGAAACTATTGCAATACCTAAACCATTAAGAACTTGTGGTAATTGTTCAGCATTAGAATAGATTCTAAGACCTGGTTTACTGATTCTTTTAAGACCTTGAATAACTTTTTCGCCATTAGGTCCATATTTAAGTGTTACTTCAATCATTTTTCCTTGAACGCTTTCAACTGTTGTGAAGCCTACGATGTAACCTTCATTTTTTAAGATTTCAGCGATTGCAAGTTTAGTTTTTGATTGAGGAATAAGCACTGTTTCATGCTTGTTAGTATTCGCATTACGAATACGAGTAAGCATATCTGCGATTGGGTCTAAAACTAACATATCCTTCTCCTTTTACCAACTAGCTTTCTTAACACCAGGAATTTCACCTTTGTGCGCCAAATTTCTAAAACAAACTCTGCAAATTCCATATTTTTTAAGAACTGCGTGTGGACGACCGCAAATTGAGCAGCGTGTGTATTCACGAGTTGTAAATTTTTGTTGTTTTTGTTGTTTATTTACCATTGCTTTTCTTGCCATAATCCACTCTCCTATTTAACCTTCTTAAATGGTACGCCCATTAATTTCAACAATTCAAGAGCTTCATCATTTGATTTTGCTGTTGTGATGAACATAATGTCAAAACCACGAACTGCATCGATTTTATCATAGATAATTTCTGGGAAAATGATTTGTTCTTTAACGCCGAAACTATAGTTTCCTCTACCATCGAAAGATGTTGTGCTCAAACCTTGGAAGTCACGAACACGAGGTAATGCAACAGAAATCAATCTGTCGAAGAATTCATACATTCTTTCGCCACGAAGAGTTACTTTTGCACCGATCTTTTGTCCTTGACGAAGTTTAAAGTTTGCCACTGATTTTTTTGCATAAGTCACAACTGCTTTTTGACCAGCAATTAAGCTAAGTTCGTCAACAGCATTGTTGAAAGTTTTTGCATTGTCTTTTTCTTTACCAAGACGAAGTGATAAAACGATTTTATCAAGCTTTGGAATTTCCATTACATTTTTGTAACCAAATTTCTCTTTCAAAGCACCTTTAACAACTTCGTTATAGTATGCATGACGTCTATTTAATTCTTTACTCATTTGTCATACTCCTTTACGCTTTTTTGCTGTTTTTAACAGCTTTCTTTGAGTCTAAAGTTGCATTACATTTTTTACAGTAACGAACATTTTTACCATCTTCGATTCTGTGAGCAACTCTAACTGCTTTCTTACAAACTGGGCAGATAACTTGAACGTTACTTACGTCAATGAAACCTTCAGTTTTGATAATACCGCCCTTGTCATCTTTTGAACGTGGTTTGTTGTGGTGAGCTTGGATGTTAACTCCTGCCACTTTAACTCTACCATCTTCACGATTAACTTCAAGGATTTCACCAGTTTTACCAGCATCCTTTCCAGCAATAACAAGAACATTGTCGCCTTTTTTAACGCTTAATTTCATAATTTAGCCTCCTACAACACTTCTGGTGCCAAAGAGATGATTTGAGTGAATCCCTTAGCACGAAGTTCTCTTGCGATTGGTCCAAATACACGAGTTCCCTTAGGAGCGAAGTTTTCTTTATTTTGAATAATAACAGCAGCGTTATCATCGAATCTGATTGAAGAACCATCTTCTCTTTGAACTGGATATTCAGTTCTAACAACAACTGCGTAAACCACGTCACCTTTTTTGATCTTGCCATCTGGATCTGCTTTTTTAACAGAGGCTACGATTACTTCACCAACAGTAGCGTCTGTTTTTCCTGAACCGCCTAAACATTTGATGCACATAATTTCTTTTGCACCGCTGTTATCAGCAACTTTCAATCTTGTGAATGATTGTACCATGTTAGCCTCCTACTTAGCTCTTTCAACGATTGTAAGAAGACGGAAGTATTTGTCTTTACTCAATGGGCGAGTTTCCATAATTGTAACTGTGTCACCAACATGAGCTTCGTTCTTTTCATCGTGAGCTTTATATTTTTTTGTACTTGTCATATACTTTTTGTATATTGGGTGTTTTTTCTTGCTGGTAACCAAAACAGTAATAGTCTTGTCCATTTTATCAGAAACAACAACACCTTGGATAGTTTTGTGATTAACTTGTTTTTCCATATATTACTCCTTTGCTCCAGCTTTCTTTAGATTAAGGGCAGTTTTAACCCTAGCGATATTCTTTCTAACAATTCTAATTCTTGATGTGTCTTGAAGTTGACCAACTTTGTTTTGGAATGTTAAATTGAATAATTCACTTCTTAGTTTGCTTTCTTCAGCCATCAATTCTTCGATTGATAATTGATTGTAATTATTCTTCATTGTTTTCACCGCCTTTTTCCTTGAAAACTACTTTAGTCTTACAAGGAAGTTTGTGAGAAGCAAGTCTCAATGCTTCCAAACAAATTGCTTCGCTTGGTCCACTTACTTCAATAATAACTCTATCACGTTTTACGACAGCAACGTGACCTACTTGTGCACCTTTACCGCTACCCATACGAGTGTCAGCAGGTTTTTTAGTAATAGGTTTGTGTGGGAAAACTTTAATCCAAACTTTACCACCACGTTTCATATATCTGTTGATAGCGACACGTGCTGCTTCAAGTTGATTAGAAGTCATCCAACAAGGTTCAGTTGCTTGAAGACCATAATCTCCATAAACAACTTTGCTACCACGAATAGCACGACCAGTCATACGACCACGGAATTGTTTTCTTCTTTTTTCTCTCTTAGGCATTAACATATTAGTTTTCTCCTTTCTTGTGATTTACAGAGCTTTGAGAAACTTTACCTAAAATTTCGCCTTTATAGATCCAAACTTTAACGCCAAGAACACCAAAAGTTGTGTGTGCTTCAACGCAAGCGTAATCTATGTTTGCTCTTAATGTTTGAAGTGGAAGTGAACCTTCGTGGTAGTGTTCGCTTCTTGCAATTTCAGCACCGTCAAGACGACCTGAAACCATTGTTTTAACACCAGTAGCACCAGCTCTCATAACTCTTTGCATTGCAGATTTCATAACACGTCTGAATTGAGCACGTTTTTCAAGTTGAGCAGCAATTGATTCAGCCACAAGTTTTGCGTCTAAATCAGGATTTTTAACTTCAACAATATTAACGTTAACTTTCTTTGCAGATGTTAATTTTTCAACGTTTTTCTTCAATGCTTCAACGCCAGCACCTTTTTGTCCAATCAAAACACCTGGTTTTCCAGTGTAGATTGAAACATTAACGCTGTCATTAGTTCTTTCAATCATAACGTTTGAAATTGCGCATGATTTATAGTCTTTAAGGATATAGTTACGGATAACATTGTCTTCCTTAATGTTTTTAGCAATATCTTTTTTGTCTGCGTACCAAAAAGAATTCCATGTCTTATTGATACCAATTCTCATACCATTTGGATTAACTTTTTGTCCCATATTCTACTCCTTTACGTCTAGCACAACTTTGATGTGGCTAGTTCTAGTTACAATTCTATCTGCACCATGAGCACGACCACGGAAGTAAACTTTATTTACTCTTGTTGGGCCTTGTCCAAGGATAACTTCAGCCAAGAACAAATCGTGAACATTCATTCCTTTATTGTTTTCAGCGTTAGCACCAGCAGATTTAACTACTTTTAATAAGATTTTTGCAGCGTCATGAGGCATATTTGCCAAAATTGCAACTGCATCATCATAGCTCTTACCTCTAACTTGGTCGATTACGATTTTTGCCTTTGTAGGAGAAAGACGAACGTAACGAACGCAAGCATATGGACGAGTGTCTTTGTTTTGCTTTATTAATTCAGCTTTTTCTCTAATTCTCTTTGCCATATTTTATCTCCTATCTTTTCTTAGCATCTTTTTGTTTGTGGCCTTTGAAAGTTCTTGTTGGAGCAAATTCTCCCAACTTGTGGCCTACCATATCGACAGTACAGTATACAGGTATGTGTTTTCTTCCGTTGTGAACAGCAATTGTGTGACCAACAAATTCAGGGTAAATTGTGCTTGATCTTGACCAAGTCTTGAGAGCTTTCTTTTCACCTTTTTCATTCATAGCCACAACTCTTGACATTAATTTTTCTTCAACGTAAGGTTGTTTCTTTAAACTTCTACTCATAATTTACACTCCTACTTAGATCTTCTCTTGACAATAAGTTTGTCAGAAGCTTTCTTGTGTTTTCTTGTCTTCAATCCAAGTGCAGGTTTTCCCCATGGAGTCATTGGACCAGCGTGTCCAACAGGAGATTTACCTTCACCACCACCGTGTGGGTGATCAACTGGGTTCATTGCAGAACCACGAACTGAAGGTCTAACGCCCATGTGACGTTTACGTCCAGCCTTACCCAAAGACACGATTTCGTTTTCTTCGTTTCCGATTTCACCGATTGTTGCACGGCATCTATCTAAAACTTTTCTCATTTCGCCAGATGGAAGACGAAGAGTTGCATAACCGCCGTCTTTAGCCATCAATTGAGCTGACAAACCAGCAGATCTTACCATTTGTCCGCCTCTACCTGGTTGCAATTCAATGTTATGAATTTTTGCACCAAGAGGAATTTCAGAAAGTGGAAGAGCGTTTCCAGCTTTAATTTCAGCACCAGCACCACTCATAACTTTGTCACCAACGTTTAATCCGCGTGGAGCGATGATGAATCTTTTTTCACCATCAGCATAGTTTAACAAAGCAATGTATGCTGTTCTGTTTGGATCGTATTGAATACTTTCAACTTTAGCCATAACGCCATCTTTGTTACGCTTAAAGTCAATAATTCTGTATTTTCTTCTGTTAGCACCACCGATATTTCTTACAGTGATTTTACCTTGAGCATTACGTCCACCAGTTTTCTTAACTGTTGTTAATAATGATTTAGGAGCAACAGCATCTTTTGACAATTCGTCATAAGTTTTATATGTTACGAATCTACTACCAGCAGATGTAGGTTTTTTAGTTCTAATAGCCATTATTTACTCCTTTTATTAGTTCAAGCTTTCGAAGAATGCGATTGGCTTGCTATCAGCTTTTAAGAAAACGATTGCTTTTTTGTAATCACTTGTTCTTCCTACAACTTGACCATGTCTTGTATTTCTAACTCTTTTCTTACCATTGCAGTTAATTGTGTTAACTCTTGCAACTTGAACTTCGAATAATTCTTCAACTGCTTTTTTGATTTCAACTTTGTTTGCAGCAGTTGCCACTTTGAAAGTGTAAATTTTGTTTGGGATGCCTGCGTAAGACTTTTCAGTCATAATAGGCTCTAAGATAATTTCTTGCGCTTTCATTATACGTATGCCTCCTCAATTTTCTTGATAGCATTCTTTGTGAACACCAAGAAAGTGTTTTCAACAACATCAGTAACACTCAACAACGCAACGTCTTGTGCGTTAACTTTTTGAATGTTGTTTGTTGCTTTAAGAACGCCTTCGTTTTTACCATCAGTTAAGATGATTGTTCTTTTGTTTAAACCAAAAGTTTTCAAGAATTCGCTTGCTGCTTTAGTTTTGTTGTTTTCGAAAACGATTTCATCAATAACATAAACTTCGTTTTGAGCAATTTTTTGAGAAATTGCACTTGAGAAAGCGATGTCTCTCATTTTCTTGTTGATTTTTTGACTGAAATCTCTTGGCTTTGGTGCGAACACTACGCCACCGCCTGTGAATTGTGGAGCACTTCTTTCATCGTGACGAGCGCCACCAGTTCCTTTTTGACGGTAGATTTTCTTTTTGCTTGCGTTAATTTCACTTCTTGTCAAAGTTGATTTTGTTCCTTGACGAGCGTTGTTGTGTTGAGCAACAACAACTTGGTGAATTAATGCTTCATTATATTCTGCGCCGAACACTAAATCATTGAGTTCGATTGAGTCAACGGCTTCTTTCTTCATATTATAAACACTAAGTTTTGCCATAATCTATCTCCTCTTATGCTTTTGCAGCAGACTTGATAGTTACGATTGATTCATTTGGACCAGGAATTGAACCTTTAACCAAGATGATGTTTCTATCTGCATCTACGCGCACAACTTTAAGATTTTGAACAGTTATAGTTTCATGACCATAATGTCCTGGCATCTTTTTGCCTTTGAAAACTCTTGATGGTGTTGAGTTTGCACCCATTGAACCAACTTCTCTGTGAACAGGGCCCACACCGTGAGTCATTTTAAGTCTTCTTTGATTCCAACGTTTAATAACACCAGTGAAACCATGACCTTTACTTGTTCCAGTAACGTCAACAACGTCACCTTCAGCAAACATGTCTGCTTTAATTTCTTGACCAAGTGTGAATTTTGTGATGTCGTTATATTTAAATTCTTTCATAACACGTTTAGGTTCAACACCAGCTTTCTTGAAAGCACCTGTTTGGCACTTGTTAACATTTTTAGCTTTAATTTCACCATATGCTACTTGAACTGAGTTGTAACCATCTGTTTCAACAGTTTTGATTTGTGTTACATAGCAAGGACCTGCTTCAATAACTGTTACAGGTTGAACTCTTCCGTCATCTGTGAACACTTGAGTCATTCCTAACTTTTTACCGATAATAGCTTTTTCCACAGCGCTCCTCCTTATAATTCTACCTTAATGTCCACACCAGCTGGTACGTTAATCTTTAAGATTGCATCAACAGCTTTAGAGTTTGGTGCGAAAACATCAATTAATCTAAAATGTGTTCTTGATTCAAATTGTTCTCTTGAATCTTTGTATTTGTGCGTTGCACGAATGATTGTCACCACTTCTTTCTTTGTTGGAAGTGGAATTGGGCCTGAAACTTTACATCCAGACTTTGTTGCAGTGTCAAGAATTCTTGAAACCACGTTTTCTATTAAACCAGTATCGTAAGATGCAAGTTTAATTCTTAATTTTGTTGTTGCCATTTTTCTCTCCTTTTTTATTTTAGTCAACACATAAACCAGCAAACTTTACGCATATGGATAATGTTTTATGACAGTTTAAAATTTCTTTTACTTATACATATTAACACCATGCCGTGTGTAAAGTGCTGAACCCCAAAAATAAATTGGGCTTAAACCCATACTTTTGTGCTGGCACCCATAAGGGCTAGGTCGGCATAAATTCCCATTTGTTGCTTGCTAACAAATGCAACCTTATGCGTCAATCCCGCAATTCAGCAATGCTATTCTAGCAAACATTAATAACTTTGTCAACCCTTTTTTTAAACTTTTTTTATTAATTTTTAAGTTTTCTTCATGCTAAATTAAAACAAAAAAGCCAAGGTTTTTACACCTCGGCATCATAAAAAATCTTTCTTCTTTTTTTCTCTTGCTCTATAACTTCTTCAAAAGCAAAGTTAAAAACATGACTTTGAACGTCTTTTATTCCAAATATAAGAGATTTGTTTTCTAAAAGTTGTTCGTGAGTTAATTCAGCCAAAACTTCAAAATGAGTTAGTTTAAAATATAAGTCTTTTGATATAACCAAATCATAATTGAAATCAATAACGTTGTCATCAACTAATAAAACCGAATGAAGGAATGGCTTTCCAATAAACGCTATTCCGCTCAAAATTGTTGCATCCACTCCGGTAGTTAAAATGTATAAATGCGTGTTGTTGAAACAATAATATGGTCTAATCCATCTTGGATATTCCCCATTTTCAAATAATTTATGTGCATCGAAGAAAACGCCTTCACCAAAATCAGAAGATATTTTATAAAATTCCACACAGTTGTCTGGTTTCTTGATGTTTTTTATTCCCCTCTTTCTCATTATTGATTTCGCAAAAATCGAACCAGACAAATAATTTTTTCTGTTTGGATTTCTTAATATTTTATCAACAATGAAAACAAGCTGCTCGTGAGCCAACATAATATTTTCTTTTGTTTCACCTTCCATCGATTTTGGCAATCGCAACTTTTTGTTGATTTCATCATCGGCCAATTTTTCTATTTCTTCTATTGTCATACTCCACCTATCTGTTGCATCTTATCACACATTTTCATTTTGTCAAGATGTGTTTTTATTAAAATTATATTTTTTTACTGTTCGATCTTGACAATATTTTTATAATATGATAACTTATTTATAATATAAAAAGGAGAAATTATGAACACAAAACATCCAGCAGGTTATTGGGTTAATCAATTAAACGATGGCCAAATCGAAGAACTAACAAGACTAACAATGTCAGAACATGAAAAGTATAGCAAAATGGAAAAACCAGAAAGAGAAGAAACTCAAATTAAAGTTAAATTCCATTACGACAGAACAAACGCTTACTTGCATTGCAAAGAATCAACATTAATAATCACAGATTTCAATGCAACCGGCAAACTTTTCTCCAAAAGAAAGTTTTATGAGTTCATGGTTAAAACTTTTGGCACTGAATATGCAGAAGAATTGGTTGAATATTTGGAAGAAAAAATCCAAAACCTAAATCAAGATCTGACAAATGTTAAAGGACTCGTTAATTTTCAAGAAAGTCTAAAAGCAGATTTGCAAAATGAAAACACTTTATAATTAAAACCGCACTTTGCGGTTTTTTTGTTGCAAAAA